>CAYJMQ010000032.1:0-24130 GCA_964371555.1 uncultured bacterium
CAGAAATTTGCATTATTTTCACTTTTAGGTTAAAAAAGCTCTCTTTTAAATAGAGTAAGTTCGGTGATTAGGTCTGAGGGCGTTAGCCCGAAGAATCTTTTTTTATGGTCGAGATCCTTCGCACTTCGTGCTCAGGATGACAGACTTCGTGCTCAGGATGACAGATAATTTTCGATCGCCGAACAAGCTCTAAATATCTCCCCACCCATTTTACTTAGGAGGACATACAAACGATGAAGAAAATCAGAACATCAACCTTTTTAATCCTGGCATTTTCACTGGCACTATCTTCTTTCACCTTTTCAGAAGACGATTTTGGAGAAGGTGGCTTTCATCATTGGCAGAAAAGACTCATTGAAGAAAAGGATTCAAAGCATATCGTATTACTCGAGATGCTTGGGGAAACAGTCAGAGAAGAAGATGGCTTGACCTTTCGGATTTTGCAAATGCATGGGCCCCATCTTTTTTATGGAGACAATCCCGATAACAAGAGAGATTTCCAGAGACTCCTTTTAAATATTTTTAAAACCAACGATCTTTATAAATTAAGATCTTTTTATGGGATTAAAGAGGGGCAGAGCGATCTATTTGTAGCGCGAGTATTTCAGATTGTTTTTTATCTCTACGCGGTTGAGACAGGATTTACGTATTGGTTGAGAGAAAACATGAAAGGGACACTTTCTTGGGGTTGGAACGATGCTGCTGCTCCAGGACTTCTTACTCAGATCATAAGAAGCATGGATGAATTTTTGGGGCCAAAGGTTTCTTATCACATTCGTGCGAGGGTTAAAAATATTCAAAACGTGGGAGGGATTGAAGAGGTTGTCGTGGTTGTCGAGTGGGAGCTGATTGAGGTAGAAAGTTCATACAATCCCCAAAAAGACGCATTGGAAGCAACGGAAAAAGTGATTAAAAAGAGTGCTCCGGTCAGGGAATTCCTTTCCAAAGAGGAAGCCAATAAAATTGAGGGGGATTATGGGACAAAGAGGGGACTATCATTAGAAGAACGTGCTGCTGTGATAGTTCTTTTTAAGAGTTTCTCAATGGGCGTCAGGATATTTGAGAATCCCTCACCCCGTGACATTGGCCCCTCGAATTGGGAAAGAATCGTTCCCCTGCTTCCAGGAGGGATGAGTTTTGTTCCTATTCCGGAAAGCTCTTTTGATATGGGGAGTCCAAGTGGGGAGATAGACCGTGACAATAATGACGAAGCTCTCCATAGAGTCACATTAAAATCATTTGAAATGATGACGACAGAGGTTACCCAGAAGCAGTGGGAAGCAGTGATGATAGGCAATAACCCTTCTTATTTCAAAGGGGAGGATCTTCCCGTGGAGACTGTTTCGTGGGACGATGTACAAAAATTCATTTCGAAACTCAATGAGAGAAACGATGGATGGCTTTATAGGCTTCCAACGGAAGCGGAATGGGAATATGCGGCACGTGGGGGAACCAATACAGCTTATTCTTTTGGCGATAATGATGCTCTTTTGAAAGAGCATGGGTGGTATCATGGAAACGCTGGTGGCACTACACATCCCGTGGCATCTTGTCCTACAAAGGAAAAAGCAAAGGCCAATGGGTTCGGCCTCTATGACATGCATGGGAATGTATGGGAGTGGGTTCTTGATCCCTATAGCAGCGATTACTCACAAGCTCTTTCTCAGGAAGATGCCAACGCAGGATCTTTTGGTGCAGGCTCGTACCGTGTTTTTCGCGGCGGGTGTTGGGGCAGCGCTCCGCTGGGCCTGCGTTCTGCCTACCGTGACGGCTACTCTCCGGGCGGCCGCGGCGACGGCCTCGGTTTTCGGCTCGCGAGGACACGACGTTAACCCTCTGTTGAGGGTGCGCTAAGAAAGCGCGAGAAATGATTTCAAAGTGCAATCAACCGTGTAATTTGTTTTGGATTTTGATGAAAAGGTAAGAAACAACCGTTGTAATTGCTTCTCTTTCTTTCTGAACCACCCAGGAAAAGCGGGTTAAAAGGTCATGATCTTTCATAACAGCAAGATCATTTTGTTTTTTAAGATTTTCTAAATGCATAAGTCCTCCTTGTTTTTTTAAGAATATACCACGAGATTTTCGATGCTTTTAAACGAGCATAATGAGGATATGAGAGGAGAAAAAACATGGCCACAATAGAAACCCCTCCGTGTTACTTTTTTGAGTTGTGAAACAAAAGCTATGATCTCCATCATCATCCCAACAAAAAATGAATCCGCGACGATTGAGAAGACACTTTCCCAATTCGAAAAAGTGTCGGACAGAAAGCGATTTATCGGGGTCCCTATAAGTCTGTTGTCGATGAAGAGGGGCATCTCTTTGTAAGAGACGAAATAGTTGAAATCTGTACCGATTTAATCAACGGTTGCCCGACAAGTAAATTGCGCTTCTTCCGAAACCCTTCGATTTTCAAGGTCAATGAGAAACAGAGTCCCTTCCCCATTTTCATCCTGCCAGAGATCCCGGCGAGCAGAGACTGACAAAGCATGAGGTTCATCGTCTATCGCAAAAAAATACGTCTGTGTTTCCCGGTTTCCGTTAATTCTTCGAGTGGTAAAGTGAATGTTCGTTCTTAATCTTTCCCCATCCCCATCTTCAGAAACAAATTCAAGAACATTTAAGGAGGCCTCACTCCTATAAATTGTCGTTTCATCGTTACGGCAGACAAATGTGGCAAATGCGAAGACATTGACGGAAATCATTTGTAAACTCGCCATGAGTATAAATATTTTAAATAAGTTCTTCATAAATCCTCCTTTTGCTGACAAATTTATCTAAAATATAAGCGCTGACTTTGCAAGTACAAACATTGAATGTCCGCAAGTGATCAATAATGACTCGTTTCCCTAACAGAGTTTAATCAATATCTTTGGACAGCGACACCTTGCCTTTGGCTCGGAGAGTTAATCAGCCGAGATCAAAAATTTTGTTTGAAATAGCAAGAAAGGATCCAAAGAAAAAATTTAATCTGGCTTGTCTTCTTAAAAAATAAGAAGGGTTATTACCGATGGCTATTTTCAGCAGTACCCAGATTGTCCGCAAAAAAGGCGTCCTTATTTGGTTGAATTAGACAGCTTTTTTAAGCTTGGTTTCAATAAATTTATTAAGACTCATTTTTGCAATTTTAGCCTTTGTCATAAGATCACGATGAAGCGATGGTTCAAGACGGAGAGGAATTTTTCCTGAAAACTTTTTTTCTGATAATGGTGTTGGAATAGGAAGCCCTCGTGCTTCTAAGCTCTCAAGATAACCTTCGATAGCTTCATAAGCATTTTGAAGAGCTTTTTCAACTGTTTCTCCGTGAGTCATACACCCTGGAAGCTCTGGAGCATTAATAATATAAGCTTTATCTTCTTCACTCCACGTAACTTCTAATTGGTATTTACAATCGTATTTTTTCTTTTTAGTCATTGCCTTCCTCCTCAATTAACAAACCTTGAGCTTGTTTTATTTGATAGGGTTTCAAATCTTTTGAATGGGTTGCCAAAATGAATGTCTTTGTCTCCCTTACCCATACTTCGTGACTTCCTTTCGTGAAGGGCGCCTTTTTTGCGGACAATCTGGGTACTGCTGAAAAAGTCATGCTGAGGGACGAAGTCCCGAAGCATCTCCGCTGGGATTCTTCGCGCTTTGCGCTCAGAATGACACTTTTTCAGCAGAATCTATTTAATAACGCCTGAATCACGGGATGAAATAGGCGTATTAGAAGTAATACCTCATCCCCAGACCGATATCGACGTAAGCGCCGGTGGTGGGGAGAAGGCGGACCACAGGAACAAATTCGGCAAAGGCGTCCCACTGGCTGTTTGCGAAAAGATTATTGATGCCAAATGGAACTCTCAGTCCCAGCCGGGTCTGATCGCGAAGACGGATCTCTGGTCCCCCCCCCATATAAACTGCAAGCTGTCCATGCTCTAAAGGGAAGTCGAGGTTCGCGACATTTTTAAAATGATAGAGAGCATCCGCAAAGATTGTCAGCGCTTTTGTGTCGGTTCCCAAAAGGGCTCTGATTCCAACTTTGCTTTGAGGGAGCCAGTATTTTACCGTAATTCCGAGCGGTGCGCCGAGTTGAAAACCGAGGCCGAAGAGATTTGTTTCACCCACCGGCCATTCGAATTGCTTTATAATTTTTTGGGGCGCTGCTTCCTTTTTTTCGGTCGCGGCGAAAGCATAATTTGCCCCGTTATGAAAAGTTACCATTGAAAAAAGGACCATCAGAATCAGATAAGCTTGTTTTGCAAAGTTCATAGTTTCTCCTTTATTATAGTGCGCGTCCATTTCCTTCGGAAATGGACTTGCGGCAACAGTGTAAAAAGTATAAATTAAATATTTCTTGTTTGTAAATGATTTTTTAGCATAAAAGGAATATGCCATTTCTTATGAAATGGCGACTAGGTTAATGAAATGGGACCCCGGATTATTTATTTCGACAATGCCGCTACCACCTTTTGCAACCCTGAAGTCGCAGAGGCGTTGACTCAATTCTATAAAACCCCCCATGGCAATCCTTCCGCAATTCATATTTTGGGATTTGAGACTGCGCGGCTGGTCAAAGAGGCGCGCCAATATTTTGCTTCTTCATTCGCGGTTGCTCCGGAACAGGTTATTTTTACGGCCAGCGGGACCGAGGCGAATAATCTTGCCTTAAGCGGCGTTTTAAGAAGGAAGATGGGATCAAAGCGGTCGGTGATTTTAAGTCTTCCGATAGAGCATGCCTCTGTTTTAAGAAACCTTGAATATTGGGGGAAACAGGGGTTTCAGGTTCAATGGCTCAAGGTCGATGCCTCCGGCAAGATCGATCTCGCTGATCTCTCACGCAAGTTGTCTCCAAAGGTGGCTCTCCTCTCAACGATGGCTGTCAATAATGAAATAGGAACGATTGAGCCGATTGAAGAAATCGGAAGGCTTTGTAAAGAAAAAGATCGTGAGATTTTGTTTCATGTCGATGCGGTTCAGGCATTTGGAAAAATTCCACTGAAATTTGAGTCATGGGGGGTGGATCTCATGACAGTCAGTTCCCATAAAATTCATGGGCCGGTTGGGAGCGGGGCGCTCATCATCAGAAAAGGATTGGAACTTGAGCCGCTTTTCTACGGCGGCGGGCAGGAATTTGGATGGCGCTCCGGAACAGAGAGCGCAGGCATGATCCATGGTTTTCATCTTGCGGCAAAAATTGCCGAGATGCATCAAGAAGAAAACTTCGATCGCCTCTGTTGTCTGAAAAGAATGTTTCAGGAAGGGATTCAAAAGCTTCCTTATCGCAGCAAGTGCAATTCCCCTGAGGGGAGCTCTCCTTATATTTTAAATGTGTCGTTTCCCGGATTTTCATCGGAGGTGATGCTCCGCATGCTTGAAAGCGAGGGAATTGTGGTATCGGCTGGTTCTTCATGCAGTATGAAAAAGCGAAAACAGAGTGCGGTCCTTTCTTCTATAGGATGCACAGAAGAAGAGGGTAAATCTTCGATTCGTTTCAGTTTTTCCCCGCTGACAGAGGAATCTGAAATTATTGAGGCGCTGGACGCACTCCCCCGGGTTTTGAAGCGTCTCGAAAAGATGGTTTAAAATGGATTATTTTGGAACGCTCATCCGATATGATGAGCTTGCGTTAAAGGGAAGAAACAGAATTTTATTTGAGCGCCAGCTCATTTCAAATATTCGTTCAAAATCGTCTTCAGATCTCAAAGTGGAAAGACTCTGGGGGAGAATTCTTCTTGAGGAGCGCCCCCCGCAGGGGCGCCCCTCGCAGGCTGTGAGACTCGATCAGGTTTTTGGCATTTCTTCATATAGTCCGGTGATGAAAGTCAGAGCCGACCTTTCTCAAATTCAAGAGACCGCATTGAAGCTCTTGAAAGATTATCTTCACTCAAAAAAAGAAAAGGGTTCCGGTTTTCGTTTCACTTTCCGCATCGACGTCAGGCGTGTCGATAAAGACTTTTCCCCCAATTCTTTGGAGATCCAAAAAATTATTGCCGGGCATATTTTGTCGCATTTTCCAGAGCTCAAAGTCGATCTTCGAACCCCTGCGATTGAAATCGGGGTGGAGATCCGAAAGGAAGGGGCGTTTCTCTACCTGGAACGCAGCCCCGGGCTTCGGGGGCTTCCGGTCGGCTCCAGCGCAAAGATGCTTTCGCTTCTTTCGGGAGGAATCGACTCCCCGGTTGCCTCGTGGCTGATGATGCAGCGGGGGGCACCGGTCGATTTCGTTCATTTTTACGCATATCCTTATGTGGGGATTCAGAGTAAAGAAAAAGTGATCGATCTTGCGAAGCATCTTGGCCAATATCAGAATAGGTCGGATTTATTTGTTGTTTCTGTGACAGAGATCCAGGAGGAGATACAGAAGAATTGTAAAGACAGATTCCGGACGATTTTGCTCAGACGTTTCATGCATCGGATTGCGGCGCAAATCGCAACCCAATGCGGCGCAAAGGCGTTGATTACAGGGGAGAGTCTTGGGCAGGTGGCCAGTCAGACCCTTGAGAACATAGAAGCCATTCAAAATGCAACATCCACAGGCGCTGGCACACTGATTCTTCGTCCCCTCATTGGTTTGAGCAAACAAAAAACGATCGATCTTGCCAAAGAAATTGGAACATACAATATTTCCATCCGTCCGTTTGACGACTGCTGTGCCCTCTTTCAGCCGAATGCCCCGGCCACGAAGGCAAAAATGGCCCTTATTCTCCGGGAAGAAGAAAAACTCTCTTCTTTGCTCGTGGAGAAGGCTCTAAAGACAATGGAGACGATTCGTTTATGATTCATTATCTGATTGCCGGTTTTGCGATTTTTTTTCTGGGGATTTTATTGGGATGTTTCCTGCCTCGAAGAAACCCTCTAAGAAATAAAGAAAAAGGTTCTCTCTCTGATCTTTATGAGAAGGGCGAGAGGCTTTTTTGGGCCGATTATTTTTCTACGATTGGAAAGATCGGGGAAGGAATCGATCATCCGGATGATGAAACGACAAGGGCTGACCTGACTGAAGCGCTGACAGATGTTTTGGGGGGGATGAAAAAAATTTTTGAAAACAGGCGCATTGAGATTGAGATGAAAGTGTCGGATGTATGTCCACTAATTGCGATTCCGGAACAGGCGGTTCGGTATTTGCTCAAATGCCTGCTCTTAAATTCTTCTGAGGCGATGACTGAAGGGGGAAAGATCAGCATTGTCGTGATCCCGCCAACTGATAAAACAGGCGACTCTGTTCGTATTGAAATTAAGGATAACGGGTGCGGCATTTCGAATGAGTCTGCCCCAAAGCTTTTCACCCCCTTTTTTTCCACGAAAAAAAAGGGGACGGGGCTGGGACTTTACAGCGCGCGCGAGCTGATTTCAAAATTCAATGGCAAAATTCTTCTTGAGAGCGTTGAAAACGGCGGAACCAGAGCGATTCTCTTTCTGCCAGGCGTCGGTGTCTCTTAGTTTTTATTGAAGAACAGCCCGATTCGGGATTTGGATTTCAATGGTTCGTACGTTGCCTGCGTCTGTTGTTGTAAAAGTGCGGTTGCCAAAACCGGCGCTGATCTCTTCAGCCTTTGTCATTTTTATATTTGGAATACCGGCAATATCTGATGTCATTTGAATTTTTAAAATGCAGGTTCCTATCGGACAGGCAGGCGGGTGAAGCACAATTCCGAGGTTAAAAATCACACCCGTATCCTCGAATCCAGCGACATTTGTGTTAAATGTGAATGGCGGAGCAAGATTGCTGGTCCCCTGTCCTGAAACAGGTATCTGGAGTTGGCCATTGGGAATGGAGAAAACCATTGTGATATTCCCGGCGGCCCCAATCCTCTCTTTCTCAAAGCTTAAAGCGAGTTGGTGAATGGGTCCGCAAAGTGTTGTGATATTTACAACAGGAGTTCTGGGTTGTCTGTCGAAAGCATCAAACGTTGTTGCTTTTAAAGTAAACGGTTCACAAATGCGGCTGACGACGTTAACAAATCTGTCGTTCTGGGGATTAACCGTTAGAGATACATCACGGATGCTTGCAGTCCAGATAACAGGACCTACCTCTGCTGTGGGGGGGGACGGCTGAATGAGTAGAGAAAAGTTAGTGGGGGCCAATATGCCCATTTTGAAAGGAAAATCCTCAGGAATAATGTTTACCGATGAGCGTTGCGTGGGTCCTGGCGCGGGAGCAGGAGCAGGAGCTGGTGCCGGTTCAGGAGCAGGAGCAGGCACAGGCTCTGGCGCGGCAATAGGCGCTGGCGCGGGGACAACGCTTAGCGAAAATGCGGGGGTCTTAAAATGAACCGTTCCAGTGGCACGATCGATGACAGACAATGTCAAATCTACGACAGAACGGTCTACCACCGGCAATGGAGTCACAATAAATTGAATTGCAAAAGGCGGCGGGATGACATCATTGAACTGAATAATATTTTGAGCATTGGGATCAATGATCGCCGTTAGCGAATCCGAACCGACAATCGTTACGGCTAAGATGTTCGGATTTGAACTTTCAATAGCTATATCAAACGGGGGAAGAATATTTTTAAGATCGAGAATTTTTGCCTGAAAGGGGAGCGGCTGAGCGTCGCTAAATTCTGTCTGTCCTTCAAAAAGGACATTTTGCAAGGCGACCTGCTCCCCGCCTGTTATGGGAGCCTGCCCTGCGGGGGGCAACACCCCTTCCGGAGAAGGGACATCCCCCCCTTTACCGCAACCGGTGGCTGCCAATAGCAATAAAATTAGAATCTTCTGTTTCAAAAACGATACCTGTTAATCTTCTAATGATTTTCTAATAAACAGTAACAATTTTTCAAACTTACGTACGGATATAGTATTCATTGTAGCGAGATCAAGCGCTCTGTCAATTCTGTGGTCTTCAAATAATATGGAAATTTTCCGATAAAGGGATTGAGTCGATCAATATGGCGCCACCGTTTAAAAAAATGGAAAAGCTGGGGCATGAGCAGGTGGTTTTTTGCTCAGACCCTCCTGCCGGGCTTCGTGCGATTATGGCCATTCATAGCACAGTGCTCGGGCCGGCCCTCGGCGGCACACGGATGTGGCCGTACAAAAAAGAGAAAGACGCGCTTGAAGATGTGCTTCGTCTTTCGAGAGGGATGACTTATAAAGCGGCGGCGGCTGGGCTTAATTTCGGCGGCGGAAAAGCGGTTATTATCGGCGATCCTAAAAAAGACAAATCCGAGCGGCTCTTTCGTTCATTTGCGGCGTTTATTGCCCGAATGAAAGGGGGGTTTATTACGGGCGAAGACGTTGGCATCGATGTCAACGACATGGAATTTATGTTTATGGAGACAGACTATGTGATTGGTCTCTCCAAGGGGCATGGCGGCAGTGGAGATCCAAGCCCGTTAACAGCGTATGGCGTTGTTCAGGGGATGAAGGCATGTGTGGAAAAAAAATTGAAAAGAAAAACTTTAAAGGGATTGACGGTGGCTGTTCAGGGGCTTGGTCATGTAGGGGCCAGTCTGGTCAAACTTTTGGCGGCGGAAGGGGTCAAGGTGATCGCAACAGATGTCGATGAACTCCTGTCAGCCAAACTAAAAAAGGAATATGGAATTAAAATTGTTGAACCCAATCATATTTATTCTGTATCGTGCGATATTTTTTCCCCCTGCGCGCTTGGTGGAATTCTAAATTCAAAAACAATCCCAAAACTCAAATGTGAAATAGTGGCTGGCGCCGCAAACAACCAGCTCCGCGGGGATTTGGATGGCATTTTACTTTATAAAAGAGGAATTCTCTACGCCCCTGATTATGTGATCAACGCGGGGGGGCTGATTAATGTTTCCCTCGAACTGGAGGGCTATTCAGAGCCCCGCGCCAGAACATTGATTAGAAACATCTACTATAATCTCAAACGAATTTTCCAGATTGCCGAAGATCAAAAAATCATGACGCATCAAGCCGCCGATCATCTGGCGGAAGAAAGAATTAGAAACGTATCGTGCATCAAACGCGGGAGTTTCTTATCTAAATCAAAAATTCACCGCCGAAAGATTTCTGCATAGAAATAACCGGGACATATTTTATTAGTGAGTTCCCTCTCTAAGATTGATAAAATCGGAGACTTTCGTGAAATATCTTATCTGTCGAGAGGCCATATTTCTCATAGAGCGCCTCGGCGGAGCCGGATTCGCCGTAGACATCATGAACCCCCAGGCGCAGGAGCTTGACACCCCCCCCCGAGCGGGCCAGAACTTCCGCCACAGCGGTGCCGAGCCCCCCAATGATGTTGTGATCTTCAACGGTAACAAGTTTCTTATGCGTTTTTGAGAGCTCCAATACCAAAGATTCGTCCAAAGGCTTGATGGTATGTATGTTGACAACCGTTGTTGAAATTCCTTCCCGATCCAAAAGTCCCCCGGCCAGATAGCTGTTGTAGACAACGCCGCCAGTTGCAAGGAGAGCCAAATCCTTTCCTTCTTTTAAAATGACCCCCTGGCCATAATGAAATTCATAATCGTCGCCAAAAAGCTGGGCAACATTCTGGCGTGTCAGTCTTACATAGACCGGCCCTCTATGATGCTCGGCAAGGTATTCGATCATTTTCTCTGTCTCTTTTGGATCTGCCGGCTGCAAAACCCCCATGCCGGGGAGCGATCGCATGAGCGCCATATCTTCAAGCGCCATCTGTGTATAGCCATCTTCACCAATTCCCAATCCCGCATGGGTTCCAATCATTCGCACATTTGCCTGATTGTAGCCGATGGAGATCCGGATTGTTTCAAACCGCCCCGTGATGAAACAGCCAAAACTGCAGAGAAACGGAATCTTTCCGCTTAAAGCGAGTCCCGCCGCTGTTCCAATCATATTGGCTTCTGCGATTCCCATCTGGAAAAAGCGCGCAGGGAATTTTTTTGCGAAAGCGCTGCTTTTTGTTGAAACAGAGAGATCGGCATCGAGTACAACGACATTTGGATGAGTCTCGCCGATCCGAACCAGCGTTTCTCCAAACGCGGCGCGTGTCGCCTTTTTATTCTCCGGATTAATGTTTAAGAAGTTCTTCAATGGCGCTGTCCCTCTGCCGGGGCGTTGGCGCAACTCCGTGCCATTCAATGTTGTTCTCCATAAATGAAACGCCCTTTCCTTTGATGGTGCGGGCGGTGATGAGATGCGGTTTCCCTCGACGATGCTGTGCATGGTCAAGCGCATTTAAAATCTCATGAAAATCGTGTCCGTCGATTTCCTGGACATCCCAATTAAAAGCCTCCCATTTCCTGGGGAGCGGGGAGAGATCCATCACGTCTTTAGTATAGCCGTCGATCTGACCCCCATTTGCATCAACAATAGTGATGAGATTATCGAGTTTATATTTTGGCGCAGACATCGCTGCTTCCCAGATTTGTCCCTCCTGAAGCTCGCCATCCCCCATCAGGCAATAAACGCGAGTATCTTTCTTATCTATCTTTGCCGCCAATGCCATCCCCTGGGCGATTGAGAGCCCCTGTCCCAAAGATCCTGACGATGTTTCCATGAAAGGAAGACGAACATGATCGGGGTGTCCCTGAAGGCGGCTGTTGATTTTTCTCAATGAGTAAATCTCTTCTTCAGGAAAGTAACCACATTTGGCCATCGCCGCGTAAACAACCGGAACGCCATGCCCTTTCGAAAGAACAAACCGGTCCCTATCTTCCCAGTGGGGTGTTGCAGGATCATGGTTCATATAATGAAAGAAGAGCGCGGCGACCAGATCGGCCGCTGAAAGGGATCCTCCAGGATGCCCTGATTTGGCTTCAGTGATCATCTTTATGGAGAGAACCCTGAGATCTCTTGCGATCCCGGTCAGTTTTTTGATCAGCTCTTCGTGTTCAATAAGATTCATGTAACTCCCCTCCCCATTTCACACAATAGCTTTTCCCCCGCCATCTCACTTTTGATGCATACCACCCCTCGGCCCAGATTGGAAGAAGGATGAGATCACGAATGGGAAGGAGCCAGAGATATCGAAATGTGCTCTCATCTTTAATGTAGAGGGTATTCAGGTAAGCCGAGGCGAGAAGCCGCGAGCCGATGACCGAACAAAATAAAAGGTAAGAAAAGAGTCCTGGATTTAAAATCGCGTAAACAGCCGAATAAAATGTCCCAAAAATAAAGATTCCCATCAGATATTTAAAAGGGGAAAACGCGCGAATCGTAACAAACCAGCGAAGCATATGCCGGTAAAATTCCCGGAAACGACTTTCATGATGAATACATGAAATCAACGCGCGCGACAGATGAATTCGATATCCCTTTTCAAATATCTTTTTTCCAATATAACCGTCGTCACATATATTGTTTGCGACCGCCTTAAATCCCCCGATTTCTTCCAGTACCTCCCGTCTAAGCGCAATCGTGGCGCCGATGCAAAAATCAAAATGGCCAAGAAGCGCCGGGATGATAATCGAGGGGATCGCATCGGAATTGATACCGATCGCCTCCAGCGCCGCCTTTGTCTGTTTCGACTCCCGATAAATCGGAATCATTGTGACGGCGCCAACGGAATGATCAAAAAGAGGGGGGACAATTTCTTTGAGATAAGAGGGGGCTGCGCGCGTGTCGCTGTCATTGTAAACGATGAAATCGTACTTTGCCTTTTTATAGCCGTTCGAAAGGTTATTCACCTTGGGATTTAAGCCCGTTTCATGTTCGGAGATGACAAGCTCGATATCTTTATGCGGAAATTTCTGAATCAGTTTTTGGATGATCCGAATCACCGGATCCGATTTTTCCCGCACACAAAAGATCAGTTGATAAGAAGGATAATCGAGGACGCAGTAGCTTTCAAAATTTTTCTCAGCCCCCTGATCGACCCCCTTCACCGGTTTTAAAATCGTAACCGGGGGGAGGACGGCAGGGTGATTGTTTGGCTGTTTATCATGTTTGCCGTGCCCTCCATGCTGCCCTCTATGGAAGAAGAGATAGGTGGTAACCACCGTGAGCAGGGAATAAAAACATGAGATGATGGAAAGGCCAATCAGAAAGTCATTCATTGGAGAATTTTTTTCCCTTTCTTCTTTCGTTATGCCTATGTTATCACTTTTAAACAAGGAGCATTTATGCGTACAGAAAAAGACAGTCTGGGTGAAAAGAAAGTTCCAGATGACGCATATTATGGAATTCAGACCCTTCGAGGATTCGAAAATTTCCAGATCAGCGGTTTAAAGGAACCAGAGGTTTTCATCCGGGCCTATGTTACGATTAAAAAAGCCGCCGCGCTGACGAATGCGGAACTCAAAATCCTCGATCCAAAAATTTCAAATGCGATTGTGAAGGCTGTGGACGAAATTTCTGGCGCCAAATTCGTCGACTCATTCATCATCGATGTTTTCCAGGCGGGGGCCGGCACCTCCTTTAATATGAATGTGAACGAGGTCCTCGCCAACCGGGCGAATGAAATTCTGGGATCCAAAAAAGGGGATTACAAAACGGTTCATCCGAATGATCATGTGAATATGGCGCAGTCGACGAATGATTCCTTCCCCACCGCCATGCGTATCGCATCGCTGTGGGAACGCGACTCCCTCAAGAAATCGCTGAGAAGGCTTGCGCAATCGTTCCATAAAAAAGGGAAAGAATTTGACGATATACCCACATCTTCCAGAACGCATCTGCAGGACGCGGTGCCGATTCGTCTGGGGCAGGAATTTGAGGCATTTGCGGTTACGCTTGAAAAAGCGCTCAAGCGCATTGAAATTGCGGCAGCCCCTCTGCACTTCCTAAACATCGGCGCGACTGCCGCGGGGACGGGGATGAATTCTCATTCAGAATATGCAAAGAAGATGGCAAAGACATTAAGCGACCTTGCAAAACTTCCGCTAAAAAACCCGGAAAATCTTGTTGAAATTGCCCAAAGCACAGCCGATTTCGCCGACTATTCCTCAGCCCTGAAAAACCTCGCCCTCGATCTTATAAAAATTGCAAATGATCTGAGACTCCTTGCCAGCGGGCCGCGTGTTGGATTTAATGAAATTCTTTTGCCAGCGGTTCAGCCCGGTTCTTCAATTATGCCCGGCAAGGTGAATCCTGTTATTGCGGAATGCGCGAATATGGTCTGTTTTCAGGTGATGGGGAACGACGTTGCGGTTTCCATGGCATCTCAGGCATCACAGCTGCAACTCAATGTGATGATGCCAGTGATCATTTATAATATTCTCTTCTCGTCAAAAATTCTTACGAATATGATGAATACACTCGCGGAAAAATGTGTCGATGGCATTATGGCAAACCGCGCGCAATGCCAGGCCTATTTTGAAAAGACATTGGGGCTTGCGACCGCCTTAAACCCCATCATTGGATATGCCGCCGCGGCCGAGGTCGTCAAAGAATCCGTCAAAACCGATACCCCTATTTTAAAAATGATCGAGAAAAAAGGGATTCTCACGGAAAAAGAGATCAAAAAATACTTTGATCTTCATAAACTCACAGAGCCGGGGATTTTAAAGAAGGATTAAGCCGCAAGACGCGCAGCCGTTTAGGGATGTAGATCTCTTTTTTGTCCCTTATCAGAATTAGCGCCGTGAATCGCATTTATAGCCTTGAAAGCTCTGACGGGCTTCAAGCATTGAATTGATTTTTTTAAGAACCCGGGCTTTCTCGAGCGCCCATCGAGGGGCGATGAGTTTCTCGGGGGCTGCGTCACCGGTTAATCGGTGAATAATGATGTGGGATGGGATTTTTTCCAAAAGATCGCAAACCAGATTTACATACTCATCTTCTTCGAATAGGGAAATCCCCCCTTTTAGATAGTCTTCGTAGAGTTTTGTATTTTTGATCACATGCAGAAGATGGATTTTGAGACCGTCGATGGGGAGCTTTACAATAGTGTCAATCGTTTCATGCATCTCATCAGTCGTTTCTTGCGGAAGGCCCAAGATCAGATGGGTACAGATTTTTAAAGAGGGCTTCTTTTTTGCTTTGAAGAGCGCATCTTCAAATTGCCTGTAGGTGTGCCAGCGGTTGAGGCGTTCGTTGGTTTTATCATGGATCGTTTGAAGACCGAGTTCGAGCCAGAGTTCGAAAGGGGATCCTTCGCTGCGCTCAGGATGACTCCCTTGGGCTATCTCATCAAGAAGTTCTATTGCCCCTTCCGATAGTGTGTCCGGTCGTGTGCTGACTGAGAGGCCAACGACATCGGGATGACCCAATGCCTGATAGTAGCGTTCCCGGAGAACTTCCGTCCGCGCGTATGTATTGGTGAATGCCTGGAAATAGGCGATGAACTTTCTGGCCTTGTAGCGCCTTCTCATCCGCTCCATCCCTTGGAGGATCTGATCCCGGATGGAGAGCGCCGGGTTGACCCCCGGGGCCCTAGACCCCTCATCGCAATAGGTGCACCCCCCTGTCGCCAATGCCCCATCGCGGTTAGGGCAGTCAAAACCGGCATCAATCGAGATCTTGTAAACCTTTTCCCCAAATTGCTCTCTCAGGTAATGGTTCAATGAGCGATATCTCAGCCCTTCAGGAAATAGCCCAGGAAATGCCATGGGGAAACGCTTAGTGGATTAAATAGAAAATGTCAATCATTTCTTATGGTTAAATAAGGTATACAAACCAGCCCTTCGGGCTGGTTTGTCCTAATTTATACTGCGCGCCATTTTCCTTTGGAAAATGGCTTGCTACTTTTCAGCTTGCTACTTTTCATTGACAAGCGCCTTAAGGAGGGGGTAAAACTCACGGCTTGGGTATCACGCATCTGCATATATAAGGATATGAAGCGGTCATGACATATATCATTGCTGAGCCATGTGTAGATGTGATAGACAGGGCATGTATTGAGGTTTGCCCCGTCGACTGTATTAAAGAGGCCCCCGATGGGAGTTCCAAAATGCTTTATATAGACCCCAAAGAGTGCATTGATTGCGGGGCTTGTGTTCCGGCCTGCCCTGTGGAGGCTATTTTTCCTGAACAGGAGGTCCCGGAAAAGTGGAAAGGCTATATTCCACTGAATTATCAATTTTTTGGGAGGCACGCCGCCGGGGTATAAAACAACCAGAAAGGAGTTATTATGAAGCGTCTTTTTGTCTCTTCTTTCCTATTTTTAGGCACCCTTATTTGTTTCTTCTCAATTTCATTGAGAGCAATGGCCGATGGTTTTTCATTCAGAGATGAAATTGAAAAACTTAAAGCACACTATCTTCTGAGAGATGAGCCCTATTTTGAAAACATATTGCAATGGACGCGGGGCTATGAGCCTTGTGAGGATTTTGAAAAAGAGCGAAGGCAATTTCAAGAACAACTTTTAGACTTCTTTAAATTTTTTGCGTCTCTTCATCCTATTGATCGAGGCATTTATTATCTGTTTGTGGATATTTTTTCAAATTATCTGACGGAATATCCAACTCTCGAAAAATGGCTTTATGAAATTCGGTCGTTTGACAGATTGTTTGCCAAATCTGATTCTTTGGAATATCCATCGCTATCGGTACTCTCCTATTCTCTGAATCCGGAGGCTGGACATTATTATCGCTATTTTTTGCATTTAAAGCAGCTCACTATTCTCCCCCCGTGGGAAGAGTTTAAACGGGAGCTTCAGGATATGCAGAACTGGTTTGAAAAAAAGGATCGATCCCCAAACGAAAAAGACGGAAAACCGCTCTTTCTCTGGCAAGGGCGTTTTTATCCCGATGCAAAAGAGCAGCTGGATGAAGAAAAGAAGAAACTATTGTCGAAGCCGATCCTCTGGAATTATCATGCCTCAGAGACTGAAGTGAGTATAGATTCGACATTCCATATTCAAAAGACTTCACAAAAAGTCGAAAATAAAATCTTAAAAAATCCAAAGGAGCTCTTTCAAAGATTTTTTCCATGGCAATTGATTGAAAGTGAAACACGTTATTATACAGATATTGAAGGGCGAAATATTCTTTCGGTGGCGATGATTGATCTTGATGGAGATCGCCTGGATTTGGATTTTTGGGTTCATAACGACACAAGCAACGGTCTCGGAAAGAATACCCTTTATTTTACTCTCGAACCCCCTACGTTTAGCGGTTTAAACGCGCTTCTTTCGCTTTGGGAGATCGTCTGCAGGGTTCGGCCTCATGAAAAATTTGGCGATATTACAGCTATCTCTCTCAAAAGCAAAACAGAGGTAAGAATCGCCTGGTTCAAAGAGCGGCTTACGCGTGAGGGCAAAACAAAAGAGCTTCTTGACAAAGAGCTTCCCCCCAAGCTCAATGGACTTAAAGAGTATTTACTAAAAGACGAGTGATTTCTTCATGAAAATAGCAATCAATGGCTTTGGGCGGATTGGACGCCAGATTTTGAGATTGGGGCTCTCGCCCAATGAGAAGCGGCCCTTTCAATTTGTGGCGATCAACGATCGGAGCTCAAAAGAGATTGGGGCGTATCTTTTCAAGTATGATTCTGTCCACCCGGTTTTTCCGGCCGAGGTCAGTGTTGAGAGAGATTCGATCAAAATTGGCAAGCATGCCATCCGGGTTTTGTCTGAAACAGAGGTATCCGGGCTTCCGTGGCGTGATCTGAAAGTCGATTTTGTGATGGAATGCACGGGGAAATTTACGGCGAAGGTGTTTGCCGAAAAGCATTTGGAGAATGGCGCAAAGAAAGTCCTTGTCTCCGCTCCCTGCAAAGACGACGATATTACGATTGTCATGGGGGTCAACGAAAAGGAATATGACGCTAAAAAGCACCATGTTATTTCAAATGCCTCTTGTACGACAAATTGTGTGTCGGTGATCGCAAAGGTATTGAGGAATCATCTGGGATTGGAGCGTGCGTTTATGACAACTGTGCATGCCTATACCAATGACCAGCCGGTTCTGGACAACACGCATCACGATTTCCGGCGGGCGCGGGCAGCTGCCCTTTCGATGATTCCCACAACATCGGGGGCGAGTCGGTCGATGGCAAAGATATTTCCAGAACTGAAGGGGGCTTTTGAAGGGCTCTCCATTCGTGTTCCGACACCCGATGTGTCACTCATTGATCTGGTAGCCGAGGTCAAAAAGCCGGTTACTGTGAAGTCATTAAATGACATTTTCAAAGAAGAGGCACATGGGAAACTCAAACGGTATCTGGGGTATATAGAGGAGCCGCTGGTCTCTTCTGATTTCATCGGGGATGAGCGTTCGGCAATTATTGATGCGCCATTGACACAAGTTTTGGGGGGGCGCTTCATTAAAGTAATTGCCTGGTATGATAACGAAGTCGGTTTTAGCGCCAGAATGCTCGATCTTGCGGAGTATATCGGTGGCCATTAAATGTATTGATGAAATAGATATTGAGGGAAAGCGCGTTTTTATCCGGGAAGATTTCAACGTCCCCATTCAAGAAAAGAAAATTTTGAACGATTTAAAAATCAGGGCCGCGCTCCCGACCATTCAATATGCGATAGAGAAGAATGCAAAAGTTATTTTAGCCTCTCATTTGGGGCGTCCCAGAGGAAAGGTTATTCCAGAATATAGTCTTCTCCCCGTAGGAGAGCGCCTGTCGTTTTATCTCAAAAAAGAGGTGACTTTTTCTAAAAGCTGTGAGGGGAGCGGCAACCACAAGATTATTCAGCAGATGAAGCCGGGGGATGTCCTTCTGCTTGAAAATTTGCGATTTCATCCCGGCGAGGAGTCAAACAGCGAGCACTTTGCAACTCAACTTTCAAAGCTCTGTGATGTCTATATTAATGATGCGTTCGGGGCCGTTCATCGCGCCCATACGTCTGTGGCAATGCTGCCACGGCTGATTCGAAACCGTGGTGTTGGATTTTTGATGAAACAAGAGATCCATGCGTTATCAGAGCTGTTGGGGAAGCCAGCCAGCCCATACGCGGTGGTCGTTGGCGGGGCCAAAGTAGGTGACAAGATCGGGGTGATTACAAATCTTTTGAATCATATTGATAAAATTATCATTGGGGGCGCGATGGCATATACCTTTCTCAAGGCTCAAGGGAAAAAGGTCGGAAATTCTCTGACGGAAGGAGACAAACTTCATCTGGCAAAGTCTATTTTGGATCAGGCCAGAGAAAATCGTGTGGAATGTTTGCTCCCTATAGACCATCTGATCGTCAAAGAACTTAGAGAAAATGCTGAAACGGAAACAACCGAGTGGGACGAAATTCCAGATGGCTGGTTGGGGGTCGATATTGGCCCCAAAACGATCGAGGCTTACCGGAACGCGCTTGCAGAGTGCAAAACAATTCTTTGGAATGGCCCGATGGGGGTTTTTGAAATGAAGCCTTTTTCGAAAGGGACGCAGGAAATTGCCTATGCCATTTCAAAAAATAAGGGGTTTACCGTTGTGGGCGGCGGTGATTCTGTGAATGCGGTTTATGAATTTAAACTGCAATTAAAGTTTTCCCATATTTCCACAGGGGGAGGGGCCTGTCTTGAATTTTTGGAAGGCAAAACGCTTCCAGGGCTGAAACTCTTAAGCGTATGACGGCGCGATCCCGCATTCTTGCAGCCAATTGGAAGATGAATAAAACCGTTTCTGAAACGGTAGAGTTCTGTCGGATATTTAAGGATCTTTATAAAACGAATTCAAAGAAGGGGGTAGATCTCGTCATCGCCCCGCCATTTACATCATTGGCTGCCGCCAAGAAAGAATTTGAAGGGACAGGTGTTCATATTGCTTCTCAAAACATGCATTGGGAAAAATCGGGGGCATTTACAGGTGAAATCTCGGCCCCGATGTTAAAAGAACTGGGTGTCCAATATCTGATTTTGGGGCATTCGGAGCGAAGGCATCTGTTTTTGGAGACCGATGGCATTGTAAATCAGAAAATCAAAAGGGGGATTGAGGAACGGTTTTTAATTATTTTTTGCATTGGAGAGACGCTTGAGGAGCGTAATTCGGGGAAAACATCTCTGGTTCTGGAACGCCAGCTTGAAAAGGGGCTCCAGGGGATTGAGAAGGCCGCCCTGAAGAATATCGTCGTTGCCTATGAACCGGTGTGGGCGATTGGGACAGGGAAGAATGCAACGGCTGACCAGGCGGAAGAGGCGCATTTCCATATACGGAAGGTTCTCACGGGGCGATTTGATAAAGAGAGTTCGGAAAGGATTCCGATTCTCTATGGGGGGAGCGTGAATGCGGATAATTTTTCGGAGATTTCAAGGAAGCCAAATGTAGACGGGGCGTTGGTCGGCGGGGCTTCTTTAGATCCAAAATCTTTTATTGAAATTTTAAAAAGAATGGCGTAGGGTTTCTTTTCTGAATGACTACCTTTATTGTGATTTTACATATTTTTGTCTGTGTGCTTTTAATTCTGATCGTGCTTCTTCAGGCTGGAAAAGGGGCAGAAATGGGGGCGACGTTTGGAGCCGGGGGGAGCCAGAGCGTCTTTGGAAGCGGGGGGGCAGCCCCTTTTATGACAAAGCTTACCACCGTGATCGCGGTTATTTTTATGCTGACTTCCATTGGGCTTACGATCTTCAATGCGCGGGCATCGAAACAAACCGTCGTGGAAGGAATTTCAACGCCACTTGAACAGAAGCCGGCTCCCTAATCGATATAGCCTGGTATGCTCGGGTGATGGAATTGGTAGACATGCGGTCTTGAGGGGGCCGTGGGGAAACCCGTGCTGGTTCGAGTCCAGTCCCGAGCACCAAGGATTTCACTAACTTAAGTCATTCGAAGAAGCATGAAAAATATCAAACATCAACCAAATCATAAACTTAAATATCAACCCAATCGTAAACTTGAAAAAATTCTTTCTGTCTAAAACCCAGACAAAGGATAGTTGAAAGTATGGTTTTTCGACCATCTTTTTTGTCTCGAAAGTCTTCAAAAATAGCATTTTTTTTAAAAATGCGGCTTATTGACAATTCTTGTCATTTCAAAGTAAAGAACTAAAGCAGTTAACATGGTTGAAATCACACTATTTTTTCCTTTGCCCTGATGGCTTGTTTAATTCAGGGTTGTTCAAGAGGACAGTAGAGTATATTTAAAAACTCCGTGATGAATGAAAAGTCTTTTAATTTCAATATGTTATAGATATATGGCAACCGTGGTATATCTCTTGCAATCCATAAAATGTGTGACGTTGTGTCTTGAATCGACAGAGGAGTGTAGAGCAGATGAAATATAAGTATTTGATTTTATTTATACTATTCTTATCCCTCAGCATGAATACCGCATGGGCAGGCGGTTATTTAACGGCTCAGGAAAGGATGGATTTGATATCGGGTGGAATAGCCTATCTTGCAAAAAACCAAAAGCTGGATGGTAGGTGGGAAGAACATCCACAATATCCTACACAATATCCTACGGCTGTGACAGCACTTTCGGCGCTTTCAATTTTAGGCGCAGGACACATGCCGCACCGTGGGCCCTATCAAAGTGAGCTCACACAAGCGATCGATCTGTTACTCCGAGCCCAAAGGGGGAAAGATGGTTTGATTGCGATTCCGGGTGAACTACGCTCGATGTACGGGCACGGCTTTTCGACACTCTTTTTAAGCCAGGTGTATGGGATAACTCAAGGTTTGCGAATCAAAAATGCTTTAAAATCTGCTGTCGATCTCATTGTGAAGAGTCAGAGTGAAAAGGGGGGATGGTATTACGAGCCTCATTCATCTGATGATGAAGGGACAGTAACGATTGTTCAGATCCAGGCGCTTAGGGCATGCCGGGATGCTGGGATATATGTTCCGCATGAAACGATTGAAAAAGCTCTCGATTATGTCAAAAAATCGCAATATGAAAATGGGGGTATTGCCTATGGCGTAGGCCCTTCAGGCAATGCCACACCTGCGCTGACATCGGCTGGGATGGCCGTTTTATTTAATGCGGGAGAATATGATGTAACAGAAGTGCATGCCAAAGGTTTTCGGTATCTGGATGATCACTTTTCAGAACTTTTTGAATTGGGAAATCATTTTCTTTACACCAATTTTTATGCTGCGCAGGTTTATAAGCTTCGAGGCGGCTTTCATAGGGAAGATTATTTTCGGGCTGTGGAGAAAGACTTGGACGATCAGATGAAAAATGAAGATGGAGACACTTTTTGGAATATTGAAGAGGGGCCCTTTTATTCGACGGCAATGGCGCTTTTGATTTTAGAGGTGGAACTTGAGTATCTTCCAATCTTTACAGATTAAAGGATTAGTCATGTCATTCTGGGTACGACTTTTGTCATTCCGAACGCGAAGCCACTCGTGGCGTAGCGTGAGGAATCTCATTGCTCTCATAGTGGTATTCTTCAGTATTTCTTTATCCCCCTCTTTGTCCCATTCAGAGGAGGGTGTGATTTATATTTATAAGAGAGATCATCGTCAAGTGAGGGAGGAGAAGGGGAAAGATATTTCTCTTTACGTGGATGGGGAGTTTAAGAGGGCAAGAGAGGCAAAAACATATGGAGGGGCATGGGATACTTATGTTGCCATTCAAAAAGGGATTCCGGAGGAGCTCATCAACCAAGAAGGGCACAATGAAGATTCATCGGCATCTGCCCGTCTCACTGCATGGACTAAGATGAAAAGGCTTTTAGATGAGGCCAGACAGAATGAAGGTTCCAACGCTGCCCTTCAGTTCTTACATTCCCCTTTAGGCGCAGAGCCACCTCAAAAACTCTTTCAAAAGGCCTGGGAGAAGGCGACAGAAGATCATGATTTTAGCCCTTATGATGGATTTGAATTTTCATGGCTTTTGGTTCCCCATCTACCCACAAAGACAGGTGGACGTTGGGTTGAAAAGATAGGAGATTCTTTTGTTGAGCAAGGAAATTTTCTTCGAGCGTATGCTCAATACAAGGCGATTAAAGACTATTCGATTGCATACAGTGAACGAATCGAGAAAAAATTGAACTATGTGAAAATAGGCTTAGGCGCGCAACTCAATAAAATCGAAAAGGCGATTGCTGTTGCAGGCTTAAAACTCACAGATGGAACAGTCTATCGATTGGTTATGGAAGAATTGGAGATGCATAAAGAAAAGACCCCCTTTTTGGAGATTACCTTTCCTAAAGGCAAAATCATTCGAAAGCAAATTTATGATTTTGAGTTAACACATTTGAATTCAAGAAAATATGGCCCACTTCTAATAAGAGATGAGGACAAAATCATTTTGACCTCCCTGCTTGGGCAAACGCCTCTTCCCCTTGTCTTTGACCTGAACGGGATGCTTTTAGAAAAAAAGGTTCTCACCAAAGAGGTGGCTTCACGATACGGAATAAAAGGGATAAATGAGCATTTGTTTTCAAAAGGAGATTTTGCACATATTCCCAGCGGAACCTTTGAAATGGGAAGTCCATCTAATGAGAAAGGCAGAAATAGTAATGAAATGTTACACACGGTCACACTCACAAAAGACTTTTATTTACAAAAGACAGAAGTGACCCAACTTCAGTGGTATCTCATTATGGAGGAAGCCCCCTCTTATTTTCGAAATGAAGAGCATTGTAAAGAAGATTACGATAAAGACTTAGAAATCTGCCCAAACAATCCTGTAGAGCAAGTATCATGGGATCAGGTGCAGGTATTCATTCAAAGACTTAATGAGAGACAGACAGAATATATTTATAGGCTTCCTACGGAAGCCGAGTGGGAATATGCGGCAAGAGGGGGAAAGGAAGAGCAAACGGCCTACTCGTTTGGAGATGATTCAGAGATTTTAAAAAAGTATGCCTGGTTTTCTGAAAATTCAGAGCATGGGAATGGTAATAGAGGGCCCCACAAAGTGGCGACAAAAAAGCCTACAAAATCTTTTGGTGAGGATCTTTATGACATGCATGGAAATGTCTTGGAGTTGGTACAGGATTGGTATGGGTATGGCGAATATTCAACTGGAAGCGTGATTGACCCTCAAGGCCCCTCGACGGGCTCTTACCGCGTTTACCGCGGGGGTAGTTGGCGCGGCGACCTGGATCGTAGCGGCATCGATCCCGACTGCCGCAGCGGCAGTGTCGGTTTGCGCCTGGTGAGGCAATAACACTTGGAATTTTTACCCTTGTTTCCTTGGCACCGCGGAGGGCGAAGGTAGATTTTTCGTTTGTTTTTCGTTGTGCCAAGGAGTAGGGAATAATAAATGAAAATTTGTTCCCGGGATTTTTTTAATCGACCCACATTGGAAGTATTGCCGGAATTATTGGGAAAATATCTGGTGAGAAAAAAAGGTCAAAAATACTATGCCGGATTTGTCACGGAAGCGGAAGCCTATATCGGCTTAAAGGATTAGTCATGTCATTCTGGGTACGACTTTTGTCATTCCGAACGCGAAG
>CAYJMQ010000033.1:0-23224 GCA_964371555.1 uncultured bacterium
CTCATTACATCACTCCCTCTCACTCCTCCATGTGGGGCGTCTGCTCGATTTACGAAATATCAGGAGTGGTTTCAGAAATTAATTGATGAAATGCGTGAAAAGCACCAATTCACTGGAGCAAGAAAAGCGCAACCACAGAGTTGGTACGCTTTTTCATCTGGAATCAAAGGTATCTCATTTAATGCCTGTTTTACAGGAGGCAATCGAGTAAAAACTGAAGTTTACATTGACCTTGGTGATGTAAACGAAAATAAGAGTTTGTTTGATGAGATTCATACACAAAAGGATAAAATTGAACGTGAATTCGGTGAGTCACTTGAATGGGAACGCTTGAATAATCGACGTGCAAGCAGAATTGGACTTTACACAGAAGGGAACATTGACCAAGAAGAAGATGAGCTTGTGAAGTTCAGGACGTGGTGCATTGAAAAACTCTTGAAGTTTAAAAAAATCTTTTCGAATCGTATTGCTCAGACACAAAAAGACATGACTGCGTAAACAGAAAATTATATTAACTTGGGAAGAGTATCAATATGGCACTTATCTTATCCCACCCCTGGCATATCACCCCTTCCCTCGCGTGCGGGTTTTGCCGTGCCTGACGCCTCATCGCCGCAATTACTTTCAGGATGATGTCTTCGCTGTTGTCAGTTGCAGCTGCTCCAGTTTTTCTTCATCCGGCACAAAGAGCGCGCTTTCGGATCGTGCAATGACAGCTGCAGCGACAATGTCCCCCGTAACATTGAGGACGGTCCGGCACATGTCGAGTAACCGATCAACCCCTAAAATAATTCCAATCCCTTCGCCGGGAATTCCAACAGACTGCAAGACAATGACAATCAATGGCAATGAGCCTCCTGGAACTCCTGCTGTACCAACTCCTGCAAGAATGGACATGACCACGACAACAATTTGCTGATTCAGAGAAAGGTCTACACCAAAGACCTGAGCCAAAAAAAGAATCGTAACCCCTTCAAAGAGAGCGGTGCCGTTTTGATTGGCTGTGGAACCAACCGTAAGCACAAAAGATGAAATCCGTTTGGCAATACCAAGATTTTCTTCTGAAACACGAAGTGTTGTCGGAAGAGTCACGTTAGAGGAAGCCGTAGAAAAGGCTGTGAGCATCACTTCCCGAATGCGAGAAAAGAAAAGTCGCGGAGAAATTTTGGCCCCATAACGAAGGATGAGGCTATAAACGACAAATTGCTGAAAGGCCAAGCCCAGAATAACAACCAGCATGTATTTCCCAAGTTTCTGAACGATGTCAAAGCCGAAACGAGCGGTCAAAGAAAAGAGAAGAGCGGCGACACCATAAGGAGCAAGGGCCATTGCGAAATCCACAATCTTCATCGATACCTGTTGAATTGTTTCCAGTCCACTAATGAAGGGTTCTGTTTTGGCTGAGCGAATTAAGGCTAATGCCACGCCAAAAAAGAGAGCAAAAATCATAAGAGCGATCATTTCACCATTGAGAGCGTTGACAGCGGAGTCCAGAGGATTTTTCGGGATCAAAGAGATTATCGTATCGACAAATGGTTTGGCATTATTGGCATTTTCGATGGTCTTTTGGGACTGGCTGCTAAGTGAACTTTGGAGATATTGGGTGACGGAGGGATCAATATCCACCCCTGGCTTCATTAAGTTGACTAGGGTGATCCCCACAACTACGGAAATGCTACTGGCAATGACGGTGTAGATAAGGGTTTTCATGCCCACTCTTCCGAGCCGGCGAATGTCTCCTAACTCTAAAATTCCAAGCACCAGGGAGGAAAAGACGAGAGGGACAACTACCATAAAAATGATTCTCAGGAAGATTTGGCCAAATGGCTGAGTTATTTTTGAAATGACCCAATCCAGCTGAGAAGAACCTGGAAAGAAGTAATTGCAGAGGCCACCAAGCACGACCCCCGCAATGAGACCGATAAAGATTTTGTTATGTTTTCCCATAGAATCCCCAATAGGAATCTTGAGGTTTGTTCCCTCGCATATCACCCTTTCCCGCGTGTTCGGGTTTTGCCGTGGCGGGCGTTTTTTTCAACGAAGTCGATGATCATTTTGGCGATATTTTTTTTGCAGACTGACTCGATTCCTTCGAGACCAGGAGAGGAGTTAACTTCAAGCACCAGCGAGCCGTGGTTTGAACGCATCATATCGACCCCTGCTACGTTGAGCCCCAAAATCTGCGCGGCACGGACCGCAATGGAACGTTCCTCCGGGGTAATTTGAATAAGTGAGACACGCGCGCCCCGGTGAATATTTGACCGGAACTCGCCCTCCTTTGCCTGACGCCTCATCGCCGCAATCACTTTGTCGCCAATGACAAAGCAACGTATATCCGTTCCGGCAGAATCTTTCACATATTCCTGGACAAGAAAATAAGCATCCAATTCGCGAAATGCGTCAACCACACTCTCTGCCGCTTTCTGTGTTTCCGCCAAAACCACACCGATTCCCTGCGTCCCTTCTAAAAGTTTAATGATGAGTGGCGGCCCCCCAATCATTTTAATGAGGTCTTTGGTCACTTTTGGAGAATGAGCAAAACCGGTTACCGGAAGCCCTATCCCTTTTCTTGCCAGAAGCTGAAGCGAGCGAAGCTTGTCCCGGGAACGACTGATGGCCACAGATTCATTAAGAGAATAGACCCCCATCATCTCAAACTGGCGAACGACAGCCGTTCCATAAAAGGTAATCGAGGCGCCAATCCGGGGAATCACAGCATCAAAGCCATCCAACTTCTTGCCATTATAGTGAATACTGGGGCGGTGAGCCGTAATATTCATATAACAACGCAACGGATCAATCACATATACGTCATGGCCGCGTTTTTTCGCCGCTTGAACCAGACGCAGTGTTGAGTGGATTCTTGAACTTCTGGATAAAATCGCAATTTTCATGCTTTATATTTTTCTCAATTTTTTAAGATTATATAGATGCTCAAGCGACGGCCCCAGCAAAAATGAATGCGCGGGATTCACAACCAACTGTTCATGCAATGCCATCCGGCCGAGCAACATGCGAAAGTTCATCTTGTCTCGATTGGTCAGCGTGATTTCAATCGGCCATTCCATCTGCTGAATCCTGATGGGAGTAGAAATCACCCAGCGAAGCTCGCGATGCCCCCCCGAATCGGTCACCAGTCTGCGGTCGATGATATCTGCGTGACATATAATTTCAAGATCCGTCCGCTTCTGAAGCGGATGAATGCCAAACCGAACTCTGAATTTCCCCTTCTCCCGATAGGTTTTAATTTTAAATGCATGGAGAGCAGATGTCCGTGCCCCTGTATCTACCTTCGCCTTGATTGCGGGAATATGTAATTCAGGAAGAGATATCCATTCTCTCCAGCCGACAACAATCCGTGGCCTCTCCTCATTTTTCACAAAAGATTCTAAAGATTAATATCCCGAAAAATCGGTATCTTCGTCATCTTCAAGGCCGGACTCATCATCATTATATTCTTCAAACTCTTCTTCCTCCTCACCCTCTTCTTCATCAGACGAAACGTCTTTTTTTTCAGATTCCTTTTCCACCTTTACATCAGAAGAAGGCGCTTTTGCCGGCTGAGGTTTCTTGTTAGAGGCTTTTGGGGCAGGTGCGTCTTCTCCCTCTGAAGGCGCCTTTTTCTCCCCCCTTACTACCTGAAGCTTTGCTGGTTTTTTAGCCGGCACAGTTGCCAGAGGAAGAGGGGCATTCTCTTCCTTACAACAACCACTCACCCCTTTTTCCCCCTCTTTTTCAGAGAGAGGCTTCTCTTTTTTAACAAGCGGCGTCCCCTGTTTTTCCAGCGCGTAGAGGCTGAATGCAAAAATCGAAACCATCAGAATTAAAAAAAATAAATTTCCTTTTCTCATCGTCTTTCTCCTTCAGTCATCCTGAGAGTCGCTGCCCGCAGGAGGATGCAAAAAACTAACGACTTATTATCACTTCACGACACCCTTTGACAACATCTTTTATATACCCCTGTTATTTACAAAATAAAACTTTTGATTGCCATGAACGATTCTTGCTATACTTGCAAAATATGCGCTTCAAGCGGGTTTGTCTGGAATCGTGGGGATATGAATTGCCGCAAGCGGTTCTCACATCTCAAGAGATCGAAAAAAGGCTCTCCCCCCTCTGCAAACGCTTGGGCCTCCCCTCCGGCTTTTTTGAAATCTTTACCGGAATTCGTGAGCGAAAATACTGGGATAAGACGGTTCTTCCAAGTGAAAAAGGGATTCTTTCGGCCAAAGCAGCCCTCTCGAGCGCCGGCATAGAACCATCGGCCATTGACTGTCTGATTCATGTCTCTGTTTCAAGGGATTGCCTCGAGCCCGCAACAGCGGGAATTGTTCACCACGGCTTAGGGCTTCCCAGCTCATCGATGTTTTTTGATCTCTCCAATGCCTGTCTCGGCTTCCTCAATGGAGCGGTCATTCTCGCGCACATGATCGAACTGGGAACGATCAAACGGGGGCTTTTGGTGGGGACAGAGAATTCATCAAAGATGATTGAAATCACAATTGATACCCTTCTTAAAAATCCGAATTTGACGCTTGAAGAATCGTACGAATATTTGCCATCTTTAACGCTCGGCTGCGGCTCCGCGGCAATGATCTTGTCAGATAAATCGGTTTCAAAAACCGGTCATCCCTTTTTGGGGGCTGTAGCCCGCTCTGCGTCGCAGTTTCATGGCGCGTGTCGAGCCAGACCAGACACCGGACTTCTCGATCCAGTATCTGACATGACAATGAAGACGGATGCGTCGCTTCTCATGCGGGAAGCGACACTGCTCGCGGGAAAAACGTGGGAAGATTTTAAAAGTGAAACAGGGTGGGAAAATGAAAATATCCAGCATATTTTCACCCATCAGGTGGGACGGATGCCGAGAGAAGAGATGATCAAGGCATTGAAAGTTTCCGCAAACCTCGACTTTCCAACATTTCCATTTTTGGGGAACATGGGGTCGGCATCGCTGCCGATCTCTTTTGCGATGGGAATTGAAAAAAGAAAGGTGGCCGACGGAGACAATATTGCCCTGCTTGGCTTTGGAAGCGGCATTAATTGTCTTTTTGCGGCGGTCAAATGGTGAATATCGATCCCATTCGTCATCTCTATCCGTTTAAATCAAAGTTCTTAAAGATCGGAAACCATCGCTATCATTATATTGACGAAGGAAAAGGGGAACCGCTTGTCATGCTGCACGGCAATCCCACCTGGTCATTCTATTATCGAAATCTGATCTCTTTTTTTTCAAAAAAATATCGTGTCGTTGCGATGGATCATATCGGATGCGGCCTTTCAGACAAGCCTGAGAACTACCCCTACACACTCTCAACCCACATTAAAAATCTGGAGAGACTCATCGATCATCTGAAATTAAAAAATATCACCTTCTTTCTTCACGATTGGGGGGGACCGATCGGCATGGGATACGCGGTAAATCATCCACAGATGATCAAACGATGGGTCATTTTTAACACCGCCTGCTTTTTGGCCGAAGACTTATCGATGCCATGGCGAATCCGCCTCTGCCACTACCCTTTGATTGGAACGATTGCCATCCGTCATCTGAATCTCTTTTCATTGGGGGCGCTCTGGATGGCCACCTGCCATCGCAAACACTTCACCCCCGATGTTCGCGCCGGTTATCTCGCCCCTTACCAATCGTCACGCGATCGGATCGCGCAGCTGCGCTTTGTCCAGGACATCCCGTGGAATAAGAACGTGCCGAGCTATGCTGTCATGCGGGAAATGACATCGAAACTCCATCTCTTTAGGAACCATCCAATGCTCATCATTTGGGGAGAAAAGGATTTTTGTTTCACACTCGATTTTTTAAAAAAATGGGAAGGGCATTTTCCAAACGCGCTGATCAACACGATCTCCGATGCCGGGCATTATGTCGTTGAAGACGCCGGCGACCGGCTGATCCCCTGGATAGACGATTTTTTAGCGGCAACAAAATGAATATCGCCTCTTATCTTCCGATACGGGCAGCGTCGACACCGGATATCACTGCCGTCTATTATCCGAAAAACGGGCGCTTTCCCGTCCCTTATTCGAAAATTTCTTACGGGGAGCTCAATCGGTTGAGCGACCGATATGCGTGGGGACTCAAAGAAATCGGAATTCAAAAGGGGGATCGACTGCTTCTTATGGTCCGTCCCGGAATCGAATTTGTCGCCCTCACATTTGCGATATTAAAATTGGGGGCCATTGCGGTTCTGATCGACCCCGGTATCGGCATGAACTACCTCAAAAAATGTATTCGCGACGTAAAACCTGATGGCTTCATCGGCGTGCCAGAGGCGCATCTTCTCAAGTGGATCTGGCCGTCTTCGTTCAAAACGGTAAAACATCTTTTTATTGTTGAAGAAGAGGGCATTTTCCAAAAGATTCTTGCCGTTTTATTAAAAGGCTCCAAACTCTCATCGTTTAGAGAGCGAAATTCCCCTTTTTCAATGGCCGATCTCAATCCCAATGAACCTGCGGCTATTATCTTTACGACGGGGAGCACAGGTCCTCCGAAAGGGGTCGTCTACGAACATGGGATGTTCGCGGCACAAATTGAAATACTTCGTTCAACATTTCACATCCGTGAAGGGGAAATCGACATGCCAACCTTCCCTCTTTTCGCGCTGTTTAGCGCCACAATGGGGACGAGCTGTGTCATCCCCGATATGGACCCGACGCGCCCCGCTCACGTAGATCCCCGAAAAATCGTCCAGGCTATAGAAGACCATAAAGTCACCTGCGCATTTGGATCGCCCGCGCTTTGGAATCGCCTCACACTCTACTGCCTCGAAAAAAACATTCAATTTCCGACGGTGAAACGAATTCTCATAGCAGGCGCCCCTGTCCCCCCGGCGCTCCTTGAGAGATTTCAAAAGATCTTGTCTCCCGATGCCGAGGTCTATACCCCGTATGGGGCCACAGAAGCGCTCCCTGTCACCTGCGTTGGAAGCCGGGAAATTCTGGCAGAGACAGCGGCGCTCACAGGGCAGGGGAAAGGAATTTGTGTCGGCCGTCCGTTATCATCACTCGAGCTCCGGATTATTATCATCAGTGACAATCCAATACCGGTCTGGGAAAAGGGGCTTGAGCTTTCGCCAAATACGATCGGGGAAATCGTTGTCAAAGGCCCAATGGTTACCCGACGCTATGACCAAAATGAAAGGGAAACAGCCCTTGCAAAAATTAAAGACACAGATGGCTCTTTTTGGCACCGCATGGGGGATGTTGGCTATCTTGACTCCGTGGGCCGCCTCTGGTTTTGCGGCAGGAAAGCGCATCGCGTCGTGACCCCTCAAAAAACCTATTTTTCAATCCCCTGCGAAAGTATCTTTAATCAACATCCGGCAGTCTTTCGCTCAGCCCTTGTCGGGGTGAACCAAAAACCGGTCATCATTATTGAACCTCTCGACAAAAAAATAGTCGATAATCCAAAGCGGAAAGAAAGGCTGAGACAAGAACTGCTGACGTTGGCAAAAGCTCATCCCCTCACGGAAGAAATCAGCGATATTTTGTTTCACGCGCGGTTCCCGGTGGATATTCGCCATAATTCAAAAATTATTCGCGAAAAACTTGCCCTGTGGGCAAAAAACTTGAAGGAGTCATGATGATTCCGATGAAGGCGCTTGTGACTGGCGGAGGCGGATTTCTGGGGCGCTATATTGTGGAACAGCTGATCGACCGCGGCGATTCTGTTCGCGTACTCGCCCGCGGCTCATACCCGGAACTTCGCGCGATCGGCGTTCATCTGGTTCAGGGGGATATTGAGATAAAAGACAACGTCCTGGATGCTTGCCGCGGCGTCGATATTGTTTTTCATACCGCGGCAAAAGTCGGGGTTTTTGGAAGATATAACGATTTTTACAAAAGCAACGTGCTTGGCACGCGAAACATCATTGAAAGCTGTCTTGCGCTTGGAATCCAAAAACTTATCTTTACAAGCTCATCGAGCGTCGCCTACGGCGGAGAAGATCAGATCAATGTCGATGAGACAATTCCTTATCCCAAAAAATATCTCTCCCCCTATTCAGAGACAAAGGCGATTGCGGAGAAATTGGTTCTTGGCGCAAATGGCAAGAACCTCTGCACGGCTTCAATACGCCCCCATCTTATTTTCGGACCGAGAGATAAATACATCATTCCCGCGATCCTGGAAAAAGCGAAAAAAGGGTATCTGCGAATCATGGGCGATGGTAAAAACATGACCGATATCAGCTATGTTGAAAACTGCGCGGAGGCGCACCTGATGGCGGCTGATCATCTCAAAAATGGATCTCCCGTCTGCGGTCAGGCCTATTACATTACGCAGGGAAAGCCGGTCGTTCTGTGGGAGTGGGTGAATCGGATTTTAAGAGAGGCGGGAATGCCCCCGGTTCAGAAACGCATTTCCTCCAAAACAGCTTACGCGCTTGCGGCCGTTTTTGAAACAATGTATCGAATTTTTCAGATTCCATGGGAGCCTCCTTTATCGCGAGTCATTGTGCGGCAACTCGCAACGACGCATACCTATAATATTTCCAAGGCAAAAAGAGACTTCGGATATGTTCCAAAAATTTCGACCGAAGAGGGATTGGCAAAGACATTTCGGTATTTGAAAAACCTGCCAGGCGCTTTTTAAATCAAAAATCGCCGGCCCGTTTCTCCAAAAAGTCGGTGAGAGATCCGATCTCGAGTCGTTTGTCCTTTTCCAGATCAAGCCATTCGGATAGCGGGAGCGAATGACTGAACTCACGCTCGAGTTCTCCGGCGAGCGCGACGAGTCCCATCGAGTCAAAACCGAGATCCAAAGTCAACGAGGCATTCTCTCCAAGATCTTTTTTAGAGAGCTGTGTTCGGACCTTGAGAATCGCTTTCTCGAGACGCTTCTTTATTTTTTCTCTTTCCACGGCTTAACCTCTGAATAAACGAACCTATATAATAGAACATCATGCTCAAAAGCAAAGTCAAACGGAATTTAAAGTATCTAAAACGTTGGCCAAATGCTATTTTTTCTTTGAGTTTCCCGGCCATATAAAGCTGTTTGTATTTGGCCCTCTGGACTTTCCCACTGCTGGTTCTCTGAAAGGTTCCCCGTGGATAAATCCGAACCTCATCCGGCGAAAGACCGAGATCCCGAGTTACGATGCGGAAAATCTCTTTTGAAAGTATCTGCCGATGTTTTAATTGATTCGGCTTTGCTTCAGCAAGAATGACCACCTTTTCACTCCCCGATTTTTCATCATACATTCCAAACGCAAGAACAGCGCCTGAACGAATCCCTTCAACATGTTGTGCCGCTATCTCAACATCCTGCGGACAATAGTTTCTCCCTCCTTTGATGATCATATCTTTTTTTCGCCCGGTAATGTAGAGCTCGCCATCCGCCAAATATCCCAAATCACCGGTATATAGCCAACGATTGCGAATCACTTTTCTTGTTTCGTGCTCTTTTTGGAAATAACCATCCATCACCGATGGCCCGCGCACGATGACCTCACCCATTTCACGCTCGTTTAGAATTTTTCCTTCGTCGCTCACAATCATCACTTCATTCCCCATCACCGGCTTCCCGCACGAAACAAAACAGACCCCTTCACTGGTTTTATTCGGGTCAATTGGAATCGCCTTTTTCTCTTTTTCAAACAGATCTCTCGCAATACAGTCATATTTCAAGCCCTGACCGGGACGTGTAAAAGTAATAGAGAGACAGTTCTCTGCCATTCCATAGCCCGGCACAACAGCCCCCGGGTTAAAGCCATACGCCTTGAAAGCCTCTTCAAATTTCTTCATCGTATCTATGGAAATAGGCTCCGCCCCGCTGAATGCGACGCGCCAACTCGACAAATCAAGCCCCTTGATTTCTGCGGGCCGCACACGAGCGGCGGCCAGACTATACGCGGAGTTTGGCCCCGCAGACATCGTTGCCTTGTATTTTGAAATCGCCTCGAGCCATGACTTCGGATCAAAAAGAAATTTTTCAGGAGACATCAATACGAGTTTCATCCCGACATAAAGGGAATGCAGAAAACCCCCAATAAGTCCCATATCGTGAAAGAGCGGCAGCCAGCTTACCGCGACATCTTTTGCGTTTGATTTTAAGCCATCCATGATCGAGAGAATCTGCGCGATCATTTGATGATGTCGAATGACAACCCCTTTTGGAAGGCTGGTACTCCCCGACGTATATTGAATAAATGCAATATCCTCTGGAAACACTTTCAGCGGATCTGTCGAAAACTGGATATCTCTGGGAATTTTTTCGACCGTTGTGAGAATCGTGCCCAATTCTTTATGTCCGCGCGTGATCTCCTTAAAAAGAGCCGAATGGTGTTCTGTCGTTAAAATATATTTTGCCGCCGAATCCCGGCAAATATGGGCAAGCGTCTCGGCGGCACGATGAAAGCCATGAAGCAGGCGATCCCTGGCCACAACAGGAACAGCAACCCCGCCGGCCCGAAGGGTCCCCAAAAAACTTGATAAAAATGATCTCGTGTTGGGCAGGGCAAGAATCACCCTCTCCCCTTTTTTAAGCCCCATTTTTTTGAGCCATTCCGCGTACCTTCGGGATTCTTCATCCAAATCCTTAAAAGTAATCTTTTGCTCCTTCCCCCCAAAATCAACGACATTGCAATATTCTTTCGATGGATAGCGCTGGCTCCAATATTCAAGAGCTTCGACGATCGATGAAAATAGAGGGAGATCCTCTTTTACCTCTACCTCTTTTAATTTTAGCGGTCTCATGATTCTCTCATTTGGGAAAGATTAAAAAATAATTAAAAAACCTCTCATCTCTCCGCTTTGATTATAAGCCCCACCCTTTTAAAAGCAATTGATTGTGATAAAATGTAAACATATGCCATTTTTAAAATATATCATTATTTGTTTCGTCGTTGTTTCTACCCATTTTTCCTTTGGATGCAAACCCTCTGACGAGGGGCTCGAAGGGCCTTTACAAAGTTCGACCGGGCTCGACGGTTCTCCCCAGGCGCCCGCAGTCCAAGGACAGGCAGGACAGATTGTTGTAAGGATAGACTCCCCAAGCGCCACCTTTGAAGTAAATCAATCGATCTTATTCACCACAGTCGTTTCAGGGCTCCAGGGAATCGCAAGATTTGAATGGACTATTGACGGTGTAAAAATTCCAGATCCATCGCAAACAATTAATCAGATTTTTTCCGCTGTAGGCTCTCACACCATTAAAGTCAATCTCTTTGATAGTCAGAATCGCCTTTTGAGATCGGCAATACGAATTATCGATGTTGCGGCTTCAGCGCCGCCTGCCCCGCCACCGGCAGACCAGCCTGCGCCCGCGCCAGCACCCGCGCCAGCGCCGGCAGAGGTGGTCAAGAATCTCCCACTCTCATGTGATGCCCAAAAACTGAAATTGCTGACAGACCTTGTCAATCAAAAACTAGCCCAAAGCATGGTGGCATCAACACCAACACTCATCGCCCCAATCTGCAAATCTCCTCTCATTCAACAGGCAGGCGATACTTCGAATACTTTAACGGCAGCGGCAGAGGTTCGTCTCGCTTCTTCGGGCGGAGGGGAGATGTCTCTTACAAAAATAACGGCAGCGGGACTCGCCCTTCCCAATGGGATAATTGTCAATTGCTTTGGTTGTCTCACCCCGCGCCAGACCGATACATCATGGGCGGTCCTCTATCGTGCCAAGATTGAGGTGGGGGGGACATCGGTGGAAATAAAAAACACCGGCACAGATCTCCCTTTCTTTACTCAGGATTCCCAAGCCCCCGATCGATACTTTATCGACACATCTGTCACAGGAGCGCTCAAAGGCGCGATCTTAAGCATTAAAGCAGTTATCATAGAATTTACCACACTGGGTTTTGGTACTCCGAGCAACGCAAATCTTCCATTGGTCAAAAAGGGGGAACTCGGCGCCCAGACAGCTGAATTTATTATATTCAGCGCCCCAATACCGTTTTAAATGCTTCATTGCTCCTTAGGTAAAGCGGCATCTCTCTTTGGCTGCTTATAAATACTCCCGACGACTGATCCCGATCCAGCGAACCATGTGTCGACCGAATATTGACAACCCATCCTCCCGCCGCATGTCCCCAATAATAGTCCGGTTTTATGCTGACGAGAACATTCGCCGGGTTCCGAACAAGCGTCGTAAGACTCCTCTCTATTCTTTCGAGAGCATCAGGATAGAGATGATCTTTTGAAACATCGAACCACGCCTTCTGATCTGAAAATCCCTCTGAATCGATTTCGCCCTTTGCTTTGAGCCTTTCGACAAGCGGCAAATAAGCCAGAGGATCCCCCTCTAAAGAGGTGTAGCGATATCGCTCTCCCCTTTTTTCAATGACCCCCCGTTTGAACCTTTTTTGTCTTTCATAAGAATAAACAAATACGCTCCCATCTTCTTCATAAAATGAAAGATCAACCCCGTTGACCGCGGCGCTTACCCTGGCGGCATGATTTTCATTTTCTTCCATTGTATAAATCGTTGCGGCCCCCACGAGACCCATTGCGGGCAAAACCACACTGTCAGCCGAGCGAATCTTTTCCTCTATGTTAAATCCATGCCGCGCAAGCTGAAAACCAAGATCGATCCTTTTGGATTCTGTCAGCGAATGTCCATGATCCGAGACAATGATGATTTCCAAATCTGGATAAAGTTTTTGAATTTCAGTTAATTTTTCGTCAAATTCTTTTAGAAATGGCTCTGTATGCAGCGGGTATTCACGATGAAAAAGGGCATCGGTGGCCCCCAGGTAGGCAATAAAGCGGGATGGCGTCATCCCGACATAAATACCCAAAAATTCTTCCAATTCTTTTCTTGAAATGACGGCGGGATCGAAATGCTCCCTCATATCAAAAAACCATAGTGATGATCTGAAATCGAATTTTTCGTATGAAAAATTCGGGACTTCCCACAGATAATATCCCAATACACCCCCCACAATCCGCTGTTCCCAGATATCGTAATAACTGTCCTGATACCCCTGTACATTCTCAATATTAAAAATGTCAGCTACCCCCACCGCTGAGAGCGATGGAAATGGGGCAATAAACCGCGACGGTCTTTTAAAAATCCTGAAATATCCCTGTTCGTATAACCTTGAGATTTCCGAATAAGGAAGACCATCGGCACAGATGATCAGTTTTCTGTTTTCAGTCGCATGCGACTGAAAACAGAAAACAAATAAAAATAGATCAAAAAAAATAGCCGCCTGGAAAAGATTTTTCATGACAATACCAGATCCCTTTTCTTTACAGATGCAAGGTTGTTTATAGAGAGGCTTGTCATTTGTCAAACATTCCATTATGAACGGTACATGCAGATTTACATTGCAGACATCGGAAAACACACGGGAGAAGATGTTACCCTCTGTGGCTGGGTTTATCAAAAAAGGTCGAGCGGGAAGATCCGATTCCTGGTTCTAAGGGACGGCACAGGAACCATTCAGTGTATTTTGAGTCATACGGAGGTCGACCCTCAAACATGGGAGGTCTTTGACCAGATGACCCAGGAGAGTTCCCTGAAAGTTTCTGGAAAAATATCAGAGCATCGCGGCAACTACGAACTTCAGGTAAAGCATCTTCATCCGCTTCAAATCGCCCAAAACTATCCGATTTCACCCAAAGAGCACGGCGTCGATTTTTTGATGGATCACAGACATCTGTGGCTTCGTTCCTCGCGTCAGCATGCGATTTTAAGAATACGCAATGAACTGATTCATGCCTGTCACGATTTTTTTAACGGCAAGGGATTTACTCAGCTCGACGCGCCGATCTTAACCCCTTCTGCCTGTGAGGGGACCACAACCCTTTTCGAAGTCCAATATTTCGACGATAAGGTGTATCTCACCCAGAGCGGCCAACTCTATATGGAGGCTGGCTGTTTCGCATTTGGGAAGGTCTACTGCTTTGGGCCGACATTTCGCGCGGAGAAATCGAAAACAAGAAGACATTTAACCGAGTTTTGGATGATTGAGCCCGAGGTTGCTTTTTTCGATCTCGAACAAGACATGGATCTGGCCTCTGAATTTATTGAGTATATTGTTCAGAGGGTTCTCACAAACAAAAAAAAGGAACTTGAAATTTTAGAAAGAAACACAAAAATCCTCGAGACAACAAAAACCCCCTTCCCTCGAATTTCCTACGATGAAGCGGTTGAAATACTTAAAAAAGAGGGGATTGATTTCCAGTGGGGGGGCGATTTTGGGGGAACCGATGAAACAGTGCTCGCACAGAAGTTTCAAAAGCCTTTCTTTGTTCATCGTTTTCCATCCCAAATCAAGGCATTTTATATGAAACAAGATCAGGAAAATTCCAAACTTTCATTATCGATGGATGTTCTGGCTCCCGAAGGATATGGAGAAATTATCGGAGGGGGACAGCGTGAAGAAAATATTGATGTCCTTCTTAAAAAAATGGACGAACACGGTTTAAATCCGGACGATTTCAAATGGTATCTCGATCTCAGAAAATACGGCGCCGTCCCGCATGCGGGATTTGGAATGGGGATTGAGAGAATGCTGCTCTGGATCTGCGGGCTGGATCATGTGCGCGAAACGATTCCGTTTCCGCGAATGTTGTATCGAATTACTCCTTAATATCTTAAGAAAAGAAATCTGCCCCTAGCGTTTTTGGGAGATAATAATCGTCACTTCGCCAAGAATTTTCTTATCTTTTAATTCGGTTATCATGGCCAAATATTTCCCGCGCAGAATCTCCTCATGCGGTTTTGTCAATTCCCGACAAATGGCGAGATGCGCATTTTGAAAAATCGGCTCTATATTTTTTAGCGTCTTAATCACCCGATACGGCGACTCAAAAAAAACAATCGTCAGGTCCAAATCCGAAAATTTCTCAAAAAATCGCCTCTGCTCCCCCTTTTTTCTCGGTGGAAAGCCGAGGGAAACAAATTTATCGGTCGGAAGCCCTGAAGCGACAAGGGCTGCCATCACAGAAGTTGCGCCGGGAAGGGGGACCACATGTATCCCCTCGTCAATCGCGGCTCTTGTCATGAGATACCCCGGATCTGAAATTAACGGGGTTCCCCTCGCAGAAACAATGCCGACATCCTCCCCGGACTTTAGCAATTCAATCAATTTCGAAATCTGCGCTCTTTCATTATGTTCAAAGAGGGGAACAAGCGTCTTATTCAACGGAATATCAAGTTCTCGCAAAAGCCGACTAAAATCACGCGTATCCTCACAGGCAAAAACATTTAGTTTTTCAAGATGATGTTTTGCTCTTAAAGAAACATCTAAAATATTTCCTATGGGAATCGAAATCAAATAAAGTGTTCCAGGCATATAAAAATCCTTCTATGGGAAGGGGGCGCTGTGTTATATTATGACAACTAGGTGTTGTCATTTGCAAATTGTGGGCAGGTTGCCCCCTTATTTTACGGGCAATACGTCCGTAAAATAAGGGGCGTAAAATAAGGGGGCGGCAGATGAAAGCATTCATCGTTTACAAACGCGGGGTATCGGTTGTTTTGTTTGACGGACATCTCAATTTTCTGCATTCCAAACAACTTAAAGAAAAACTTGAATCTTTTTACATAAATAAAAAGAATAAAAAGATTATTTTTAATTTAAAAAATCTCGAATTTATCGGAAGCTCAGGCATCAAACCCTTTATACAGATTTTCAAACGTCTCAATAAAAAAAGGACAAAGCCCCGGCTTTGCGGATTAAGTCCGGAGTATCAAAGACTTTTTCGGGCATTTGAAGGAAGAAAAAGATTTTATATTTTTGAAAACGAAGGCGAGGCGATTAAAAGCTATAAATCTGTCAGATCCTAAGCTCCAAAACATTTTCAAGGTGTATCAGTTTTGACTTTGGCGCTCTTTCAATGCCGATAAAATCGACCTGAAAATTATCAAAAGAGTAACCATATCTTTGTATATAAAACTGAACTGACCGCCACAGCCGCTTCATTTTTCCAGGCGATATTGTTTGCAGGACATCGGATTGCCTTGTTTTGATTTCAAAGAAAATCAATTTCTCCTCTCTGATCGCCACGAGATCAATCTCTCCCCACTGACAGTACCAATTTATGTGAAGAATCTTATACCCTTTCTTCTCCAAATAGCGGCATGCAGCCCGTTCACCTAAAGAACCAAATGTCCGATTATAATTCATGCGCTGAAAGGTATACAAAATTTATGCCAAAGCTTGGGTTTCAAATCAGTCCCCCGACAAAACCCCTCGAAAACTCCTGCGGTGGATTTGTGTTGCCCCATATTTTTCGATCGCGATCAGATGCTTGGGGGTCGGATAGCCCTTGTTTGATAAAAAATCGTACTGGGGATAGAGACGGTGATAATCGATCATTAAATGATCGCGAAATACTTTTGCTATAATGGAGGCGGCAGAAATCGATTGGCAAAGACGATCCCCTTTGGGAATCGAGAGTTGGGGAATCAAACCAATCGCAGACATATTGCCGTCTATAAGCAAATAATCTGCTCCCGAATGCAGGGCATCCACCCCCTTTTTCATCGCAAGTCTCGTCGCCTGAAGAATGTTGATCTCATCAATGATATCCGGGGACACCGAACCGATACCGATAGCAACCGCCTGATCATAAATCTTTTTATAAAGCTCTTCCCTCTTTTCAGGGGTTAAAAGTTTTGAATCATTGAGTCCGGTAATTGTATGAGAAGGGGGGAGAATCACCGCAGCGGCAACCACAGGGCCGGCAAGACATCCGCGTCCTACTTCGTCGACACCCGCAATCAGACGATAGCCTTCGCCCCAAAGCTGCTTTTCATATTTATCGGATGGTGTGCCTGTTATTTCAGTTGACCCGCTTCTGCGTTCTCAGCCGCTGCTTTTTTTTCTTCTGGATCCGCCGCTGAAGAAACGACCGGACCCGCAGCTGCTTTCACAGCGCCTGTTTCATCCTCTGGAACCTGTTCTATCAACTCACTCTCAATACGTGCCGCCTTTCCGTGCCGTTTTCTCAAATAATAAAGGCGTGATCTCCTCACATGCCCTATCGCCAATCGTTCAATTTTCTCGAGCGTTGGAGAATGGAGCGGAAACACTCTCTCAACCCCCACTCCAAATGAAATCTTTCGAACCGTAAGGGTCGAACGTACCCCTCCCCTGGCAATCCGTATCACAACCCCTTCAAAGACCTGAAGCCGTTCTTTATCCCCTTCTTTAATTTTTGCATGCACCCGAACGGTATCCCCCGTCTTTAATGAAATGACATTCTTCTTGAGCTGGCGGGATTCAAACAGCTTGAGGAGATTCTCTTTTTTCTCTTGTTTTTTCTCGGTCATGAAGCGCACTTTTTAACAAATCGGGTCTTCGTTGTAAAGTGATATTTAGCGCACGATCCATTCGCCATTTCTCAATCTCCGCATGATTTCCCGATCTTAAAATTTCAGGAACCCTCTTTCCTTCATATTCCACAGGACGTGTATACGCCGGATATTCCAAAAGCCCCCCTGCTCTACCCCCTACTCCTATCGAAAAGCTATCGTGATCCGGCGCCTCCTCTTGTCCAATCACTCCGGGTATAAACCGGCAAACCGAATCGATAAATACCATTGCCGCAATTTCCCCGCCGCTCAAGACATAATCGCCGATTGAAATTTCATCATCCACATATTCTGAAAATCGCTCATCGACCCCTTCATATCGTCCACAAAAGAGAATCATCTGCTCAAACCTGGAAAATTCCCGGCAAATTTTGTGGTTCAGCAAACGACCCCGTGGTGTAAGTAAGACAGATCTTGAGACGACCTCTTTATTCTTAATATCTTTGAGCGCCTTTACCAGTGGTTCGATCTTGAAAATAAGTCCGCCGCCGCCGCCAAAGGGGACATCATCCACCACCTGATGTTTGTCTGTTGTATATTTTCTCAAATTATGAACTTGAAAATCGAAAAGACCGCTTTGCTTTGCCTTCCCTACGACGCCAAACTCGAAGACATTTTCAAACATTTGCGGGAATATTGTGACAACATCGATGCGCATTTAAGCGGCCCCGCCATTTCTTTGAAGTAACTTGGGAAGTAACTTGGGAAATGACTTGCGGCTATTCAATAATTTCCAAAACACATCTCTTGCGAAGCTTTGTCGCGGCGGCATTGAGTAGGGTTCTCATCGCCTGGGCTGTGCGCCCCTGCTTTCCAATAACCTTCCCAAGATCTTCTTTTGCAACCTTGAGTTCAATCACCGTCGTCTGTTCCCCCACAACCTCATCAACTTCCACTTGATCTGGAAGATCGACCAGCGCCTTTGCAATCATCGTAATCAGTTCCTTCATGATATCTTCCTCCTCAGATTGTATCCCTCTTATACTGCTTTATAATATTTTTTCAAAAGATTCTTTACGGCAAGTGACGGCTCCGCCCCTTTTTCCAGCCAATAGCGAACACGCGTCTCTTTCCATTTCACCTGATTTTGCTCCCCTCTCGGATCAAAAGTCCCAAGATTTTCAAGATACTTCCCATCACGGGGAGCTGATTTATCTATAACGATAATCCGGTAAAATGGCCTCTGTTTTTTTCCCAACCGCGATAATCTCATTGCAACCATTTTATTTCCCTCCAAAAGCTTGCCATTTTCTTAGAAAATGGTCAGACGACTCATACCAAACCTTGATATTTTTTTCATCATCTTTTTTGCTTCCAGAAATTGCTTGATCAGTTTATTGACATAAGGCACCTGTGTGCCGCTCCCACTGGCAATTCTTAGACGCCTGCGCCCATTTAAAACATCAATGTTTTCACGCTCTTGCGGAGTCATAGAGTCAATGATGGCAGACATCCTTTTAAACTCTTCTTTCGAATCGAAAGAGGGGGGGAGTTTTTGCATTATCTTCCCACCCCCTGGAATCAACTTTAAAATTTCTATAACAGAGCCGCCGCTCCCAAGCCTTTCAACTTCACGAATCTGGTCTCTAAAATCTTCGATCGTAAATTCAGAGCGACGTATCTTTTTTTCGAGTTCAGAGGATTTTTTAGAATCGACACTTTTTTTAGTCCGTTCAATCAATGTCAGAAGATCCCCCATTTTCAAAATGCGCCGCGCCATCCGGTCGGGATGAAAAAGATCAAACTGATCGGCTTTTTCACCCACAGAAACAAATTTAACCGGTTTCCCTGTCATCATCTTCATTGAGAGCGCGGCCCCGCCGCGCGCATCGGCATCAAGCTTCGTAAGAACGATTCCTGTCAGTCCCAGTTTCTGATCAAAATCAGCTGCAATCCGAACCGCCTGTTGGCCGAGCATGGCATCAGCCACGAGAAGAATTTCGTGAGGTGAAAGAATTTCGCGCATTGTTTTTAATTCCTGCATCATCGGTTCATCGATATGAAGCCTCCCTGCGGAATCAAAAATAATTGTGTCAAAGCCTCTCTGGTCCCCCTCCCTAAGCGCCTCCCTGCAGATTTCAACCGGGGTTTGTGAAGGTAAAACTTCATAAGAATCAAAACCTTTTTGGTCCCCAAAAATTTTTAACTGCTCAATCGCCGCCGGACGGTAAATATCTGTTGAAACGAGAAAGGGTCTTCTCCCTTTTTCATCCCGTAAATATCCGGCAAGTTTTACAGCCGTCGTTGTCTTTCCACTCCCCTGAAGACCGACCAATAAAATAATAAGGGGGGGTTTTACTCTTAAATCTATTTCTGAGGTTTCACCGCCAAGGACTGATGTCAGCTCTTGTCTTACAATATCGATATAATGATCGTGAGGGCTCAGTTTTTCATGAACTTTCTGCCCCATAGCTTGCGCTGTCACACGATCGACAAATTCCCTGGCTACTTTAAAATAGACATCAGCTTCGAGGAGGGTCAGCCTGAGCCTTTGAGAAACCTCTCCCATATTTTTCTCCGTAAGCCGCCCGTCATTTCGGAGTTTTTTAAAAAAGGATTCGAGTTTGTCAGAGAGAGATTCAAACAAGAGCGCGCCCTTTCATAGACATCCCAAACCCTGCGGGCTGCGACCTTTTAGTATGATAGAAGTTTCTTAAACGCATAAACCGTCGTGTCACGATTGAGCTCCGCGATAGAAGTTGTCAGCGGAATTTCTTTTGGACAAATCTCCACACAGTTCTGTGCGTTTCCGCAATCTTCAATCCCCCCCTCCCCCATGATCGCCTTGAGACGTTCCTCTTTTTGCAACTTACCTGTTGGATGGAGATTAAAAAGGCGAACCTGAGAGAGAGCGGCAGCCCCTATAAAATCCGATCTATCATTATATTGAGGACAAACCTCAAGACAACAGCCACAGGTCATACATTCGGAGAGTTTATATCCGATTTGCTGATCGCGCGGAGACATTTTGGGCCCAGAACCCAGCTGATACGTTCCATCAATGGGAATCCATGCCTTGACCCGCTTTAACACATCAAACATCCGCTGCCGGTCGACCCGTAAATCCCGAACCACCGGAAATTTCGTCATCGGCTCCAGTCGGATCGGCTGCTCGAGTTGATCAACAAGCGCCGTACACGACTGCCGCACACGACCATTCACAAGCATCGTGCATGCGCCACAGACCTCTTCAAGACAATTGCAGTCCCATGCCACAGGGGCTGTTTTTTTCCCCTCTTTAGTTACTGGATTTTTTTGAATGTCCATCAGAGCGATAATGACATTCATGCCAGGCCGGTAAGTAACCTCAAATTCTTCCCAATAGGGGGCGGTTTGAGGCACTTTCTGACGTTTGATTTTTAAATGAACCGTTTTCATTCCTCTAGTATTTCCTCTCTCTCGGCTTAATCCATCTTGTGTCGATTTCCTCGTACTCAATTCTTGGCCCATCAGAGGTAAAGCCCGCCTTTGTCGTCTTTAAAAAATTCGCGTCGTCACGATTTGGGAAATCAGGCTTGTAGTGCGCTCCCCGGCTCTCATTTCGTTTCAAAGCTCCCAAAGTGATCACTCTGGCTAAATGTAACATATTGTGAAGTTGCCGCGCAAACGGAAGCACGGGGTTTGCAAACCGGCTCCTGTCACTGAGACTGATCCGTTTGCAGCGATCGAGTAATTTTTGAAGACCCTGATCCGCAATCTCAAGATTTTTATTGTGGCGAATCACCGTCACATGATCGGTCATGATCTTTCCCATCTCCTGATGTAATTTGAACGGATTTTCCATGCCATCTGAAGCCAAGAGCCTGTCATTGATTTCTTCTTGTTTTTTTTCTTCCGAGTCAAAGACAGCATTCGGTATTGCATCGCACGATTGCGAAAGCCCGCTGGCATATTTAAGCGCCTCAGGCCCGGCAACCATCCCTCCAAAAAGACAGGAGAGGAGTGAATTCGCCCCGAGGCGATTGGCCCCATGGTATTGATAGTCGACCTCTCCAACAGCAAATAGTCCGGCAATATTTGTCATGTGTCTCGTATCAATCCAAAGCCCCCCCATCGAATAGTGCATAGCCGGAAAAATCTTCATCGGGACTTTTCTCGGATCATCGCCGATAAACTTTTCATAAATCTCCAGGATTCCGCCCAATCTTTCATTCAGTTTCGTCGTTGGAATATGGGAGAGATCGAGATAAACCACATCCTCCCCTTCAACGCCAAGCCCCATCTCTTTGACAACTTTAAAGATCGCCCGGGACGCCACATCACGCGGGACAAGATTTCCATATTTTGGATACCATTCCTCCAAAAAGTACCACGGCTTTCCGTTTCGATAGGTCCAGACCCTCCCCCCCTCGCCGCGCGCCGATTCAGACATGAGTCTCAGTTTATCTTCGCCGGGAATCGCCGTTGGATGAACCTGAATAAACTCGCCATTCCCATAATAAGCCCCCTGCTGGAAGACAGCCCCCGCGGCAGAACCGGTACAGGCCGTTGAGTTCGTGCTTTTTCCAAAAATCATTCCGCAACCCCCTGTGGCCACTACCACAGCATCAGCAGGGAAAGCCTTGACCTCCATCGTCTGGAGATTGAGCGCGGTTATTCCCCGACAGATTCTTTTTTCATCTAAAATAGCCGATAAAAACTCCCAGTGTTCGTATTTTTTAACTTGATTTTCGACCTCGGCGCGACGGACCTGCTCATCGAGCGCATAGAGCATCTGCTGGCCGGTTGTCGCTCCCGCAAAAGCTGTGCGATGATAAAGAGTGCCGCCAAATCTCCGAAGATCGATATTTCCTTCATCGGTCCGGTTAAACATCACCCCCATTCGATCCAAAAGATCGATAATGGCCGGGCCTGTTTCACACATTCTTTTCGGGAGTTCCTGATTCGCTAAAAAATCACCGCCAAAAATCGTGTCATCAAAATGTTTCTCAACCGAATCCCCTTCCCCCTTGGTATTTTTCGCCGCGTTAATCCCCCCTTGCGCACAGACGGAATGAGAACGCTTGACCGGAACGACAGAAAAAAGGTCGACCAACCCGCCTCCTTCCGCAATTTTGATCGTCGTCATGAGCCCGCCGAGCCCCCCGCCGACGACAATTATTTTTACTGGCATTATCTCCCCATTAAAAAAGCTTTAAATAAAGGCAAACAGCGCGTCCAATCCAATATAAAGCAGAAGCGCTCCAACACCCGCGCAAACGTATCCGCAAACCCGTTGCGATCTGGGCCCCACCGTTATTCCCCAATGGACGAGAAAACTTGAGATCCCATTCGCAAAATGGAAAACAGAAGCTGTAATTCCAATCACATAAAAAACAAAGACCGCTTTATTCGTCATCGCTTCCGCAACCAATTGAAAATTGACCGGAATGTCATAAAGCTCTGTCGCAATCCGGAATTGCCATACATGGTATCCAATGAAGAAAAAGGCGATAATTCCTGTAATTCGCTGAAAGGTATATAGAATATTTCTCGCGTATGGATAGCGATATGAATTGTCCTGCCACGCCCAGAGAAAAACAACCCCTAAAACCACATGCAGAATAAGCGGAACAAAAATAAGACCGATTTCTAACAAGAGAAGGTAAGGCAGCCCCTGAATCCACTCAATCTTTTCGTTATAAACATCGATCCCCTGACGGGCAAAAGAATTTGTCACCAAATGCTCGATCAAAAAAAAACCAATCGGACCGAGCCCGAGCAGCGAATGAATTTTACGAATCAAAAAATTGTGTTTTTTAAACCACGACATACCATCGCATTTCTAAACAATTCTTCTACAAGAATCAAGCAGAAAACTGGCCTGAATAATTTGGCTGTCTTACTTAAATTTTAAATGACATAATTGATTTTTTTATTGTATAAGATTAAATAGAGCCTGTTCGGAGATTAGGTCATTCTGAGGGCGTTAGCCCGAAGAATCTCTTTTTTATG
>CAYJMQ010000034.1:0-13518 GCA_964371555.1 uncultured bacterium
ATAAAAAAGCAGCCTGATTTTACAAAAATCCCTGTGGGACGCCTGCTCGATTTACTAAACAGAGCCAGAAGTACCTGAAAAATTGAATTGTATATAATATCCAAGAACATGCATATATTTTATCATTCTGTCACAGAGCTAACAATGATTTAGTAGGGATGAGGACAATACGAACTTCCCCTTCGCCAAAGTACATCCATTTCAGTTCTGGAAACAGACTAAGATTACACAAAGTTCAACAATAAGCCCGGTTGCCCATGCAAAAAGAAGAGAGTCAAAGCCCCTTTGCTTGAAGTTGCCATCGTCAACCGGATCAAAGAGATGCTTTTAAATAAAAGCATTGTAAATGGCTTGATCTCTGAAGCAAAAAACTCGTACCACTCAAATGAAATAAAAAACAACATTAAACGTCAGAAAATTTCTATACAAAAAACTGAAACCTCCCTAGAAGCAATTATACGCCATTTAGAGAGCCTTCCACCGGGAACCAAGGCTCACCACAGAGCCTCTATCAGCGCTTATCGTCGTTAGAGGAGCAAAACACAAAGCTTAAAGAGCATTTAAATAAGCTGCACACAGATTTGCTTTCCAATGTAGAGGTAATTGAACCCAAACAATATCTGGAGTTCTTAAATCTGCTGATCTCTCAGATTGAAAAAGCCCCTCATGAGCTTCAAAAGCAGCTCATTCGATCGATTGTTCATAAAATTATTGTGCATCCAGATCAGATTGAGGTACTCATGCATGTTGGGAAGTATGTTTTAGATTCCCCGGTCAAGCCGGGGAATGACCATAGCTGCCGCGGGGGCGACAAGAAAAAAAATTTAAAAAAGAGTTCGCATACCTTGACAAATGGTGGAGGTGAGGGGGCTCGAACCCCTGACCCTCAGCTTGCAAAGCTGATGCTCTCCCAACTGAGCTACACCCCCATTTCGCAAGCCCATTTTCAAAGGAAATGGGCGCGCAGTATAATCAATCCTCTTCCTTATTTAAAAACAATTCTCTTAAATCTCCTCTTCCCAACTTTCAAAATCTTCTTCCCCACTGCCTCCACCTCCGCTTTCTCATCTGTAATCTTCTCCCCATCCCATACGACTCCCCCCTGCTGAATCAATCTTTTTGCCTCCGCATGAGAAGCCGCGCATTGGGCAAATAAAATCAATTTACTCAAAAGAATTTTCGCCACTTGCGCTTTCACTTGAACTTCTTCCATTTCCGTGGGATTAAGCCTTTCATGAAAAACCCTTTCAAATCCTTCCCTCGCCCGATCCGCTTCCTTTTTCGAATAAAAACGCGCCACAAATTCATAAGCCAATTCCATTTTTGCATCCTTCGGATTCAACGCCCCTGACTCGGCTTTTTTTCTTTTTTCCTCAATTTCTTCCATGGATAGCGAACTGAGCAGTTCATAATATTTCCACATCAGCCCATCTGAAATACTCATGGCTTTTCCAAAGATTTGATCCGGCAATTCCGTGATTCCAATATAATTGTTCAAAGATTTACTCATTTTCTGGATGCCATCTGTTCCTTCAAGAAGCGGTGTTGTCAGAATCACTTGCGGCTCTTCCCCCGCCTCTTTCTGAAGTTGTCGCCCCACCCCTAAATTAAAAAGCTGATCAGTCCCCCCAAGCTCTACATCCGCTTTGATCATCAACGAATCGTATCCCTGCATCAATGGATAGATAAATTCATGAATGCAGATCGAAGACCCCCCTTTGAATCTTTTTGAAAAGTCGTCTCTCTCAAGCATGCGCGCGACCGTCATGCGCGAAGCCAGCCTGATCACATCCATAAACGGCATTTTTTTAAACCATTCACCGTTATAACGTAACTCCAGCCGCTTCGGATTGAGCACTTTTTGAATCTGCGTCACATACGTTTTCACATTCGTCTTAATCTCTTCTCGACTAAGCTCAGGACGTGTTTTTTGCGTTCCCGAAGGATCCCCAACAAGCGCTGTATAATCCCCGATAATGAGAACCGCTTTATGTCCGAGATCCTGAAACTGCCGAAGCTTTTGAAGGACCACCGTATGTCCCAAATGAATATCGGGCGATGTTGGGTCGACCCCCAATTTCACGCGAAGCTGTTTTTTACTCTGAATTTTTTTGGAAAGCTCATCCGGGCTGACGAAATCTACGGCCCCGCGACTGAGCAATTCAAGCTGTTTTTCGACGCTGATCATAATTTTTCATTCACACGCTGAATGGATCGCGACTTTCCAGTCTCTTCATCTATCTCAATCACCGCCCCCTGAAGCCGCACATCGCCAGAACCGACATCATATTTTGCGGGACGCTTGGTCAGGAATCTCTGCAATACCTTCTCTTTATCCATCCCAATAACGGAATCGTGAGGACCGGTCATCCCGGCATCGGTAAGATAGGCTGTTCCATTTTTTAAAATCTGCTCATCGGCGGTCTGAACATGCGTATGAGTGCCAACAATGGCGCTGACACGACCGTCAAGGAAAAAACCGATTGCCCGTTTTTCAGAAGTGGTTTCGGCGTGAAAATCGACAAAAATCACTTTTGCCTGCCTGCTTAAAACTTCAAGCTCCCGGTCTGCCACTTGAAACGGACAATCATAGCTATCCATAAATACACGCCCCATGAGATTCAATATGGCCACGCGAATCCCCGCCTTTGTTTCAACCACAATAGATCCCTTCCCCGGCGTAGGGTAATATTTCGTCGTCGGATAATTGGCAGGGCGAAGCAGCCGTTCTTTCTCATCATAAAGGGGAATCCCCTCTTTTTTGTCCCAGGCATGGTTGCCGGAGGTCAGCACGTCAATACCGCTTTTAAACAAATCATCCACAATAGGGCGTGTTACCCCCAACCCACCCGCGGCATTCTCACTATTTGCAATAACAAGATCGATCTTTTCCCGTTCCCGCAAATGCGGTACCAGACGGGCAATCGCCTGCCTTCCAGGCTCCCCCACAATATCCCCTATGAAAAGAAGACGAATCATGATTTATCTAAAGCTCCAAACCCTTTTTTCTGTCACCAATATATCCACAGGCTGATCCCACCGATCGCGCGGCATTCTTTTAATCCGCTGAAAATCAAATGCCAACCCTATTTTTTTCGCATCCATCTTTTTTAAGAGACGATCATAATACCCCTTACCATATCCCAAGCGATATCCATAATGATCAAAAGCAACTCCCGGGACAACAATGATATCAATTTGACCGTGCGATATCTTTTTATTCAGGGGATGGGGTTCCAGGATCGCATAACTCGCTTTTTTGAGCTTCCCCAAATCATCGACTTTAAAAAACTCAAGAATCTTTTTTTTGCGATGAATTCTCGGATAAACAACCTCTTTTCCCCCCTTTTTCAGCGCTTGAAAAATCTCAGACGTCTGGACCTCATTTTTAAAATCGGCATACAAAGCGACACAGTGTGTGTTGGGAAGCGCCAATTCATTCTGAAGAAGCCTTAAAAAACGTTTCTTGATTAAACGGCTTTTTTTTTAATTTCAAGCGCGGAATGAGATGTCCTGAGTTTCAAAAAATGCTGACGTAATAATTCTTTCATAAACCTCTTAATGCTGTGCATCAATCAATTGAATGATGTTTTTTGTTTTTTGTATCACCTTCTCTTTATAGCTGTCTACCTCAACACGGCTTTTAAATAATTCATCCGTAATATTGAGAAGGGTCAGCATGGCAACATGATGAAGCGTCATTGTTTTCTGGCCTCTGGCAATTTTTTCTATCTTCTGGCCGATATAGTCAACAACCTGATCTACATACGCCTGCGGCTCTTCGCTTTTGATATTAAACTTTTGCCCCATAATCTCAACTTCGTATGTTTTCTTCATATCATTATCCCCCCCATCATCTTCCCCCCTGTTAACGGTTAGAAAATATATCGGACATCCTCTCTAGGTCAAGCAAATTGCCGTTGCATTCCGTAATCTACTTTTGCTAAGCTGTGAAAGCAGGTGATATTAAACATCTTCAGACGATGTGCCTCAAGTTTGACATTTCTGTTAATCATCTGCTTCTTTTCTCCGTCCCAGGCAGCTGCTCCCGAATGGCTGCGGTATTTTACCTTTTCTGAAAAAGGGGTTCTAAGAATCTGGAAAGAAAAGCTGCTTAAAACAAAAGTCGACTATAAGGTAATAAGTGAACCGGAAACAGGAGACTACGTACGCGCAATAGCCAATGTCGCGGCCTCTGGAATCTATTACGAAATTAAATACAACCCCAAAGAGAGGCCCTACATCAGCTGGAAATGGAAGGTCGATCAATTTCCCAGGAAATCAAGGAACGAAGACGATTTTGCGGCGCGCATCTATGTCATCTTCCCAGCAAATATTTTCATTATGTCCCGCTGCATAGAATATGTATGGGACAGTCAACTCCCCGAAGGAACGGTCACAAAAAGCCCCCTCTCTGGCCGGATTAAAGTCATTGTGCTCCGAAAAGGAAAAAAGGAGGGATGGGTTCAGGAAGAAAGAAATGTCTATCAAGACTATCTCAAGGTCTATAACGAAGAGCCTGAAGATTTTGACGACCGCGTTGGAGCTATCGCATTCATGACCGATACCGATGACACAAAAAGCCGGTCACAGGCCGCAATCGATGAATTCAAAATCGGTTATAAAAAGCCCCAATTCACAAAATGAGCCCCGCTCAGGCTGAACGTCCAAAAATCTTTAGAACCCGCTATTTAATTCAGCCTAAATTTCAGCTCCTCTTTTCAACAATCCTTGTGTTCATTGCCCTTCTTTGCGCGCTTTTTTCTGGATTTACGATTTATCTTCTCATTTATATGAATAATCTGACATTTGTTAAATACAATCTTCATATGACACCTGAATTCTTAACGCTGCTTCACAAACAGGGAAATATCGTTGTCCTGGCCTGGGTTGCGTCCTTTTCCGTGGTGGCTCTGATTCTCTTTGTCGCGGGAATTTTTCTCTCACACAGAATGGCAGGCCCTCTCTTTGCTCTCATGCGTGAAATGAAAAAATTGAAAGAGGGGAATTTAACCGCCCATCTGGAGCTTAGAAAAAGAGACGAATTTAAAGAGATCAAGGCTCCATTTAATCAGTGGGTCGAATATCTGCAGCATATGACATTGCAGGATATCGATAAAATTTCCAAACTCAGTCGTGATCTTGAGTCGTTGATCGGGCAAATTCAAAAGGAGACCCCCGCGGCTCAAACCGAGGATCTTTCAAATGTGCTAAAAGCCATCCGGTCGTTTCTCAAAGAAAAAGAAACATCGCTTGAAAACCGCGCCATTTTGGGTTGATCTCAGTCTTCCAAAATGTCTTCATAGGAATCAGAAGCGGGAGCCCGATCTTGAGAATTTTTATAAATCACATAAGTCGATTTTACCGAATCAACGGCATTCCGGGCTTTCACATCGAATTGAATATCCTGATACTCTGGGCCTGTCCAAATCCATTCTTTACTTATAAAAACGATGCACTTTGAAACTTTGCGTGACGCGTATTTTCGGAAACCAAGATGGTCTTCATTCGTAAAATTTCTTTTGATTTTGAGTGTTTTAATCAACTCTTTCTTTTCGTAGTTTTTTAAATCATGATCCAACACACGCCACGCTTCACAATCTAAAAATGCCTTTTGTTTGAGATCAGATGCCGCCTCTCGCATTTTAATGAGCTGATGAAGAACCTTCATCGACCAGGGGGTTACCCCGCCGTTGAGAAAATAATCTTCCAAAAAAAGAAGGGCCTTATAGTCTTTGTCTTTTTTCGGGCTTTTGCTTTTTCTTTGTTCCTCGGAAACCCGAATCATCTCCTTCTCAACCAATAATATCCCTTCGTTAAAAATGGGAATTAAAATATCTTCTTCCGCAAAAAGAACCGGCGCGGAGACGACGCTCAGGAAAAACAAGATGAAAATCGCCGCAAAAATATTAAAAAAATTTAAGTGAATACGATACAATGAGTTTATCCTTCCCAACCTTAAGTTTAAGTTTCGCGTCTTTGCCCAAAACGTTCTTCAAAGAACTGATGAAAGATTGTTTTGAAAGGGTTTGATCGCCGGGTACTGCCACCAATCTTGTCAGCTCTCTGGCTAAATTCTTTTGATCATCGCTCACCGAAAACAAGTTTGAGTCATCTTTTGTTAAAGCCGCGATTAAAGTCCGGCGTTCTTTCCAAAGTTTTTTGACAGCTTTTTCTCCAAGCGTTTTTTGCGCTTTCTTTGCAAGGGCGCTTACAAGTTCATTCATATTTACATTCCCGCCTGATGCCATCGCGTTTTTGACCCCTTCCATCAATAAATTCATCGTTTCATCTTCCAGTTGCGACCAAAAAGGGTCTTTTGCCGTCAGGCGCTTTCTGTAGACAGCCTCGAAACGATAAAGTTTGGAAAGCAGGGGGTCATCTTTAAACACGGCCGGAACATCAGGTTCAGCCACTGCCTTTGGAAGCATCTCTATTGAATTAAGATAATCTGTAACGTCCCAATTAAAGGTTACAAGCCCTGAACTCTCAAGTTTCAATTCCATTTTTTCACATCGTTCAAAAATATTTTTCACATTGTTTATTTCAAGCTCGAGTTTCGGATCACGCGTTATGCCATCCTCGATAACCAAATAGACCTGGGCATCTTTGGGAACCCCATGCGCCTCTGCCGCGTAAACATAGTTCGTCACAAAAAAACAGAGCAACCGGTGAACTTCCGGATTGCTGACATTCACAAGATTCCCCTCTTTGAGACTGACCTTGGATAAAATCGATTCGGCGTATTGCGCGAGACGATCAATTGTTTCCAGATTAAAGTAGATTTGTGTTTTTTTGCCAAGCGTCAGGGCTTCTATCCGGACAAAAGTATTTAAAATCGCCTCCCGCTTCTTTGGATCCGGGAGGATTTTTCTGACAAATCTCTCTTTTATTTCCTGGGGCAAACCCCAGCCCCAAAATACAAAAAACAAAAAAAGAATGCCAAGAGACATATTGAGAATTAGCCGTCGAGACATTTTTCTTTTTCCTTTTTTAAAAGATCAACTTGCCGAAAAATAAATTTAAACTGCGATTCCATGGAGACAAACCTCTCTTGAGAAGAATAAATCTGCTCCCTTATTTTATTCCAAAACGAAACCTCCTCTTCAAACCGACCCAAAAGAGAGAGGAGGGTATCATTCAGTTGATCTTTTACTTCCTGAAGCGCATCCTTTTTCCTCAGCATGAGCGGGGTTTTAAAATCATGCTCCAAGGCAATTTTTTTCAGTCGGCGCGAGATCGAAAAGACCGGCCCTGCGATGCGGTGGCTCAAAAAGAGCCCCCACAGGGAAAGAAGCGCCGCCATCAGCACAAAAATGACCGTAAAAACAACAAAGACAATGGTTCGCTGATAGGAAAGCAGATCCCGGGTTTCAGGCAAAAGATGGAGGCCGCGATCGAGTTGCAGGAGCCAGTTGATTTCTACGATGGCGTAAAGAATTCCCCCGATCATCAATGACGCAAAAAAAGCGCAAGACAAAAAGACACCTATATACCTCAGCTGAAAACGACGGTTGATGAGATAACGGGTCCGTCTAACCCAGCTCTTTTTCTGGGCAATTTCATTCATAAATCAAATAAAATCAATAAGTTATGTTAAAAAACTTTTTGCGTGGATTCAAGAGTCGTCTCTCGTTAAGTTACCCACAAACGTTCCACACAACGAATAAATCAATTATAACCGCAGGGGATTTAAAAAACAAATGCCCTTTTTTGTCCCCCTTGTTTTAGACACTCTGAATTTGCTATGCTTTCTTTGGAAGGCTTGGACAAAGTGTGGGTTCAAAAAAAGGGATGTTCATTGGTATTTTGATTGCGCTCATTCTCTGTGTGAGCGCGATATTCTTTCTGTCCGGCAGATATCTTTTCGTCCCTCCCGAAGAACGTATCCCTGCGGAGGCAGTCATTATAGGCTCAGGGGAACCGATCAAAAGCACATTTTACAAAAACATCCCCCGCCTTGAGCTTCAGTTTGTGGAAGGGACGAAAGAAGAAGAGATTCGTGAATGGCTGAAACGATATGAAATTATTCTTTTAAAGTACGATGCCGAAACGGCTGTCGCAGAAATCGCGCCGACAGATCCATCACAAAATATTATCGATGTAAAAGAACAAATCAGCGCCGGGAAAAATCCAAATCTCAAATCTATCACACTCGTTGAATAGATTCTCAGAATGACGATGTAAGACGATTTAAAAAATCTGACCCGTAAAAGGGAACAAGGTGATCTTCTTTTTCACCCACTCCCAAAAAAAGAACCGGAATCCCAAATTCGGCGGTAATCGATATTAAAATTCCCCCTTTGGCCGTGCCATCCATCTTCGTAAGAATAATCCCTGTCAAGCCAACCGCTTCATGAAACTCACGACATTGGTTTAACGCGTTATGTCCAGTATTCGCATCGATAACACCCCAGATTTCATGCGGGGCGGAAGGGATTACCTTTTGAATCACACGTTTCATTTTCTTGAGCTCTTCCATCAGCGGCTCACGCGTATGCATGCGACCCGCGGTATCAATCAGAACAACCGCGTTATTTCGTTTCACCGCCTTCCCCAATCCATCAAATACCACTGACGAGGGATCCCCCTTTTCCTTTGAAAAAACTTCAATCCCCAGACGCTCTCCCCATCGCTTGAGTTGATCGCAAGACGCAGCCCGAAAGGTGTCAGCCGCCACCATCAAAACCTGCTTCCCCCCTTTTTTAAAATAGTGGGCGCTCTTTGCAACCGTCGTTGTCTTTCCCACACCATTGATTCCCACAACCATGATGACGAATGGGGAGGTGTGGATATCGATTTTTTTTTCAACCTTCAAAAGAAGCGGATAAAGAGTCGCTTTTAACTGGTCTTGAAATTCTGAAAGAGTGAGACCACCCGCATCTCTCAGCCTCTCTTTAATCTGAAAACCAAGCCTCTCTATGGTATGAACCCCCATATCTGACTCATAAAGAAGCTCCTCAAATTGTTCCCATGTCTCAGCATTGAGTTTACGCGAAGAGCCAAAGAAATTTCTAATTTTTTCAAAGGCAGAAAACATGTCATCCTGTGATATCACAGAAAAAAGAGGTGAGTAAAGGCTAGTTGCGGCTCTCCGCCATCTTTACCGCACGATCGAATTTGACGGAAACCATCATGGAAACCCCGGCGGTTTCCATCGTTACGCCATAGAGTGTGTCGGCCATCTCCATCGTTTTTTTATTATGGGTAATCACAATAAATTGTGAATGCTTTGTCATCTGGCGAACCATTTCATTGAAACGACCCACATTCACATCATCCAGCGGCGCGTCAACCTCATCGAGAAGACAAAACGGACTCGGCCTCATTAAAAATGCCGCGAAAATAAGGCTTACGGCGGTCAGCGCTTTTTCCCCGCCTGACAAAAGATCGATGTTTTGATGCTTTTTTCCAGGGGGTTTGGCCGTAATATCGACCCCCGTCTCTAAAAGATTTTCCGGGTCTGTCAAAATCAGCTCAGCGCGCCCCCCCCCAAACAATATCGGAAATACCTTTTTAAAATTCTCATTTACGCGCGCAAATGTCTCTTCAAAGCGCTCTCTTGAAATGCGATTGATCTTCTCAATCGTCTTCTTTAGGCTCTCCATTGAATGAAGAAGATCTTGTCTTTGAGTTTCCAGCGTATCATATCGCGTTTTTAGTTCTTGAAACTCCTCAATCGCTGTTAAATTCACCTCCCCCATATGGCCCGCTTTTTCTTTCAGCGTGGCAAGATGTTTTTGATCCTCTTCACCCAGCTGTTTTTGTTGATACCGGTCGCACACCTCGTTAAGCTCAAGCAGATATTTTTCCCTCACCTGATCGCATAAGTGTCTGAGCGTCATCTGGCACTGAGAAAACTTCAGGTCTTGATCATGAAACGAGGTTTCGATTTTATGAAGCTCGCTCCGATGTCTTCTTAAATCTTCCTCCAGAGTCTTTGTTTCCAGATTTTTCTGATCAAAAGAAATTTTGAGCGCTGAAAGTTCTTCTTTTTGGGTCTCATGTTCTTTGATGAGCGTTTGCAAAAGCCCTTCATCTTCCTGGATTTCGACGCCCACTGTTTTTTGCCGCTCAAGCGATAGCTGAATCGCCTGGCGCTTCTCATCGATTTCAGAAAGAATCGTCTTTAAATTTAGGTCTAGCTGCCCTTTCTGTCTCTCAAGCGCATCTTTCTTTTCCTTGAGAGACGCCTGGGTCACCTGAAGTTCCGTAAAAGCCTTTTTCTTTGTTTCAATCGCAACCGCTACTTTTTGATGGGTTGACTCTGCCACGGCAACCTCCGCCCCCTTTGCCTTTTTCTTCTCTTCGAATGATTGTTTTCTGGCCTCTTCTTTTGCAGCCTCCTCTGAAAGCTGGGTTTTTAGCAGAAGTTCGTCATTCTTTTCATCAGCCAGGGCTTCCTTTTCTTCTTGAAGCCTCTCCAAATTCTCCTCATTTTTTAAGACATCTCTCTCATAGCTCGTCCGAAGCATCTCGGTTTCATGAAATTTTTGCTGAAAAGATTCAATTTGGCTGGAAAGCGCGCCAATTCGGCTAGCGGATTCTTCCGCTTCCAATGAAAACCCGGCGTATAATTTCTCAAGCCTCGTTCGTTCAGCCAGAAGTTCTTTTGCTTCTCTCTTTTGAGCGAGAATCCCTTTGTGAGATCCCTTCCCTTTTCCTCCAAACAAAAATCCAGAAACCCCAATCGACTCTCCTTCCTTCGTCACAAAAGTGTAGACGCCGGGCGTCTGATACCAGAAATCCAGCGCCTTTTTAAAATCTGATACAAGATAGGTATTTTTAAGAAGCGCGCAAACCACTGGCTGATACTCTTTGGGTATCCGGACCTTTTCTAAAAGGGATTCATAATTTGAATCGGTCATTGAATCAGTTAGGGGTTTCATCGCCGGCCTTGAGACGTCTTCCATCGGAAGAAACAATGAAACCCCGCTTTCTTTTGCTTTTAAATGATCGATGATTTTCAAAGCATCATGAGGTTTTTCTACGAGCATTGCCCGCAGGCGATTTTCAAGAACAGTCTCCAGGGCTTTTTCATGTTGAACATCCACCTCCAAAATGTCAGAAAGGGTTCCCAAAATATGAAAATTTATTCTTTCTTCATCGGAAAAACAGCCGATGCCGGCCATTTCCTCTTCGAGTTCCCCCTTTAGCTCCGCCAAAGATTGAATGCGGGAGCTGACAAGCTGAAGCCCTTCTTTGGCCTCCTCTTTCTTTTGAAGCAGCAGCGTATAATTCTCTTTTAGCCCCTTTAGTTCCAGTTCGGTCCGGACCTTTTGATTTTGAATCTCCCTTTGATCTCCATGAACCTTTGAAATCGTAGCTTCAATTTCGTCTTTCGCTTTCCCAAATTTTTTAAGTTCGGCCTCTAAGTCTTCCTCTTCTTCAGATAATTCCTCTATTCGGGATCCGGCCTCCCCCTTTTTTTCGTCAAGATGAATCAGCCGATGACTGGCCTTCGTCAGTTCTGTAACAATCGAAACGAGTTCCTCCTTATCCTGGTCTATCTTGGATCTCAGATGCAGAGATTTTTGAACTTCACTCTCTATCTCTTTTTCGTGGCGCCCTACCCCCTCTTTTACCTGATATTCCTGCCTGATAACTTCTTCCAAAGCCTGAACGACATTTCTAAGACTCTTTTCAATCTGCTCCCTTTTGGTTTGAATGGTCTGAATATCTTCTTCGTCTTTCTTTTGAAGTGACAGCCAGTGCTCAATCTCTTTTTTCCTGAGCCCCCTCGTGCTCTCTAATTGATAAATTTTTTGCTGATGCTGATAGAGAAGCTGCTGCAGATTCTCAAGCCCCTTTTCCATCTCCGTCAGATTGAGTTTGAGTTTTTCCGATTCGTTCTCTTTTTTCTGCATCTCTGTCAGAAATGTCTCACGCTTGAGCTGCTCTTCTTTTTGAAGGGTTTCAATTTTTTCCAATTCCAGGCTCTGCTGAACATACTGGTGGCTGATAATGGTAAGTTCGATCTCACGGATTTCTTCTTTGATTTGTTTATAACGCTCTGCTTTTTTTGCCTGGCGCTCCAAAGAGTCGATCTGCCTTTTGATTTCAGAAATGATGTCATTTAAACGAAGCAGATTCTGCTCTGTCGCTTCTATTTTTAACTGGGCTTCATGTTTGCGGCTCTTAAACTTAACAATCCCGGCCGCCTCCTCTATAAATGTCCGACGTTCCTCTGGTTTTTGGGAAACAATTTTTCCGATATGCCCCTGTTCAATCACTGAATACGATTTGGCGCCAACACCACTGTCCATAAAAAGTTCGAGGACATCCCGCAATCGGCAGGGGGTTTTATTGATCAGATATTCACTCTCACCGCTTCGATAGAGTCTTCGCGTTACCGTAATTTCTGAAAATTGGCTGTACTGGGCAGGCACACCGCCATCTTCTGTTGAGAGCGTCAAATGAACCTCTGTCATCCCGGATTGGGGATGTCCTTCGCTCCCGGCAAAAATGATATCCCCCATCTCACTTCCACGAAGATGTTTTGGGCTTTGATCCCCCATCACCCAAAAAATTGCATCGACAATGTTGCTTTTTCCACAGCCGTTTGGGCCGACAACGGCTGTGATTCCATCTTCAAATTCAATGGTCGTCTTATTCATAAAAGATTTAAAACCAACCATCTCTAAATGAGCAAGCTTCATGATTTCCTTTTGGAGAGAAACATTATGACCATACGTTACAATACCTGTGTTATAAAATCTTGTCTAATCTAGCATTTTCATGAGTTGTTTTCAATGAGATAAAGGAGGATATCAGGCGACTTTTTTGGTTTTTTTGGGGGGGATATCGGCAGAAGATTCTTGAGTCACCTCTTCTTCAATTTTTCGAATAGAAGATTCGATCTCAATCTCGGTGTCGCTCTCTAAAAGGGCTGTCCCCAGTTTCAGCGCGCGAAGGACTCTGTCAATTCGATTTTTCCAAACTTGAATCTTCTTTTGCGCGTCCCCTTCGCGCGCTGAAAGCGATTCCATTTCGTATTCCAACGCATCGATTTTTCGTTTCATCTCAAGAAGTTTTTTATCTTTTGAAGAAAGGAGGGTTTCAGAATCCCGTTTGACGATTTCGAGTTTTGCTTCGAGCTCTTTCTCTTTGACACGGATTTGCTGAATATCGCGCTTCACACGCTCCCTGAGTTCCTGATGCTCGCGCTCTGTTTTCTCAAGCCTCTGGGCGGCCTCATCCGCGCGCATCTGTGAAATCGAAAGCTGTTCTCTCGCGCGATTGAGATCATTTTTGACGTTCTCAATCTCTTTTTCTTTGAGCGCAAGCTGCTCTTTAAGGATTTTAATATTCTCTTCCATGAAACACTTTTTCCTGACCGCCCCAATCGCAACGACGTACTGTTCCACAAGTTATTGGACTTACTTATAATTCTAGTCAGAAAAGCGGCAATGTCAAAAGCCTAAGGCTAGACACCCCTTGAGGCATTTGTTACAGTGTAAATACTCAATCGTGAACCTCGAGGCGACAAAAGAGGAGTCGCAGTCCTCAGAACCACAG
>CAYJMQ010000034.1:13618-22367 GCA_964371555.1 uncultured bacterium
CCACAGGCCGTAGGCCAGATCTTATACCTGGCTATATTCTTCTTTCTCATCATCGCCGCCTTTTGGACGCTTAAGCCGCTCAGAACCTCAGGTGTCATAAAAGCGTTCGGGGCTGACTATTATCCGCTTTTTAAACAGGGGGTGGCTCTCATTATCCCGATGATCATTCCCATCTATTATCTCTTCACCTCCTTTCTGGACAGGGCTCAGATCATTTATATTTTTATTCTTTTTCTTTCAGTCGCCAATATCTCGTTGTGGTGGATGTTTGAACATCTTCAATCCAATTGGGTTCAGGCGGGATTTTTTTTCTATGTCGATGCGTTTGTCACGATCATGGTGACCCTTTTCTTTACTTACCTCAACCAAATCTACAACCCCGCCCAGGCAAAAAAGAGCTGGGCATATATCGGCTGCGGGGGGATTCTGGGCGGCATCGCCGGTTCTTCCATTTCTGGATGGCTCAGCGCCCTTTTAGAGAATCGGATTATTTTGACTGCCAATCTGTTTATTCTGCCAATCATCTTTATCATTCATCGGATCGAACGTTATCCTTCCGTAAAAGTCTTTAAAAAGAAAATCCTTTGCGGCAAAGACACAAAATCGACCTGGGAGATTTTCTACGAGGGAATTCGTGTTGTGTTCAAATCCAAATATCTTCTTTGCATCGTCTCAATCGTCGGATTTTATGAAATTGTTTCTACGATTATCGATTATCAGTTTGCGGAAATTCTCTCTAAAATTTTTAAATCCCCGCATGAAATGGCGGGATTTCATGGAAAAGTCTTTTTTATCGCCCAGATCGGTTCATTGCTGGTTCAACTTCTGATGACCCCTTATATCTTAAAGCGATACGGACAATTCCCCGCGCTCCTTTTTTTGCCTTTAACCTTGCTCTTGGGATCGGTTGCCTTCATGATTTTTCTCTGGCCCCTTATCATCATCGCAAGCATCGGTATGGAAGCCGCCTTTTCTTATTCGATCAATCAGGTGTCGAAAGAGACCCTTTATGTTCCGCTCGACAATATTGCGAAAGTGAAAGGAAAGGCCTTTATTGATATGTTTGTATTTCGGGGGGCTAAGGCAATCGGCGCTGTGATTCTTTTGTCCTACACGCTATGGCTCAGCCACCGCGGTTTCACCCCTCATTTTTTAATGTCCGTCAATATCGTTGCCATCGCTCTGTGGCTTTTTTCTGTTTTTTATATCGGGAAAATGATCAGAAACTCTTACCAGACAGTCCGGATCAGCCCAACAATTCGTGGGCGGTCATCTGAGATGTAATGAAGCTGCATCTCAGGTTTTTCTTCTCCCCCTCTTCGAATTCTTAAAGGGTCTGCATGATACCCCTTTTCTTTTTTCATTGGAAAACAAACCCCTCCCTTTGGAGAAATCGGATATGTTTTTCCAAGTCTTTCAAGAGATCCCTCTTTTACAAGTCCATAATGAAGACTCAAATCTGTGGCGCAGATCTGACCGTCGCGAATTGAAAAATCATCGAGCGGCGTAACCGCTTCAAAATAGCTCCGTCCAATTTTATCCCGGCGTTCGAGAAGGGTTTCTACCAGATAAGACGACGCCGCGGCATCGCCCAGCTCCCCTTTTGCAACAATCGCTTCAAGAAATTTCCGGTCAAATTTCATAATAATCTTTGCCATCCAATAGGCATCTGCCGCGTCCATTTCGGCATAGGGCCAGTATGGAAATGCCCCTCTCCATCTTTCCGGCTCAAAATGTTTGGCCGAAAATGTCCCCAACGCTTTCCATTGGGTCTCTTTCTGGTATTCCCACGGACGCTTCCAGAGCCCCAGCGCAAGCGCCGCCAACGGTTGATATTCCCAATCCCAGTAGTGTTCCCACCCCATTTCCAAACGCTTCGATGAGACCTGGTAAGCCGCCAAAGCATCGCTAAAGTCGATCAAATAATGTTTGAGGAAGCGCTTCCCATTTTCCTCCACATACATATCGAGCGTATTCCCCTGTGTCATATCGTGATGGCCAACCCACGCGGCAAAAACCCGAAGCGCCCGAAGCTCACGCCGATGCTCATGGAAGATCAGATCATTCGGATCATCTTTTCGCACTCCTTCAGCAGGAAAACCCCCTTTCGGCTCCCCTTTTAAAATTTCACTGCCAAATGCCCGATAACAATCTTTCTTAAAAGAGTGAACTCTCTCAAAGACATCTTCAAAATCTTTCGCCCCAAAAGCGACAATTTCGTTCAAATCATTTTTAATTGTAGCCGTGGGATCGAGATGAACGTCCTTTCTGCAAAAATAAAAAACGTTTTCGGCAGGCACATGATAGCCGGCTGTCCAAAAAAGCCGGCTCACAATGGCACTGGTTGCTGTTCGCATCTCGGGGTTGCTTTCCGAATCAAACTTTACCAAAAAAAGACGTCTGGTGGAATCTGTCGCAAAAAATCCAGCGTCTCTCCCATCTGATTTCCCTTTGACAACCGTTAGAGGAAGTTTGGGGGGGCCTTCCACATTGGCGCCCCGCCCGGCATCGTCGGGGGTTACTCTCCCCATTCCAATTCTATTGGTAAACCACGAAGAGTCGGGAAGTTCATCCAAAGCATTTGTATTGTGAGCGGGTTCAACGTCTCTTAATTCGAGCAGACGGGTCAATCTTCGTGTAAAGAAGCCGCCGCCATGATATTCAACCATCGTCACTTCAATTTTTTCAGGCGCCGGGATATTTTTTTCATCATCCACTTTCCAAATAATCGGCTGGTCTTTAAAGCGAACGCCGGATAGCGAACAGCCGGACACCAAGATATCAAGAAGAGAAATAATTACAAAAAAAGTCATTCTATTGATACACGCAATCAATAGCTTAATCTCCAAAAAATGCCCCCGAGGCATTGAGTGTCACAAAAAAAACACTCTCTTTCTCGCCAAAACTCGCATCCAGCTTCACATGCAGTTCCTCTTTGGTTCCAAAGAGGAATCCAAAACCAAAACCCGGATGCCAATGCCTTCCAAGTTCACTGTATTTTTCAGAAACGGTCCCCACATCTGCGAAAAGTTCGCCCAGAACATACTGATGAATCGGGTAACGATACTCAAGCGCAACTGTCCCCGCATGTTTGTCACGAAAGGTATCAAGATAATAGCCGCGCAGGCGTTTGGCCCCCCCCAAAACCGGATAGGCGTAAAAAGGGATCCGGTCATTTTCCCCCTCGACGCTTTCGAGAAGTGTCTTCAAGAGTAAAACCCGATTGTCGCGATAGAGATTGAAATAAAGCTCATTTTCGAATCCATAGTGCAGATAAGAAAAGCTGTCCTGGGAAGGAACGCCCCCAAAGAAAAGATTAAGCGTTGAGCCGCGGGAGGGCTGTCCTTCGACATTGAGAAGATTGGACATGAAATCCCCTCTGATCTCCCATAAGCCCGAATCCTTTTCAAACCCAAGGAGCCGTTTGGAATCATAGACCTCCTCGATTGAAGGATCCTCATGCTTGCTTCTTCGTTTTTTATGAAATTTCTGTTTTTTAAAAATCGCGGACATTCCTATTTTATAAGTCGGCTTTTTCTCTGAGACCATCTGGCCAAATCCATATCCCAAACTCAATTTTGCCTTTTGTAATTCTTTCGAATAACGCGTAAGAACGCTCGAATCGCGCGGATCCTGCCTCCCCCTGACATCTTCACCCCGGTTTCCAATTCCTGAAAATCGAAGCGAGGTCAGGCTTGAAAAACCGATGTGAGAATCAATCCAAATCGGACTTCCGCCAACCCGATCTCCCCTAAAGGAAAGCTCAAAAACCTGCCTATGGGGACTTCCATAAACCGCTTCAAGCTCCATTCTCTCTTTGTTTTTAAAAAGATCTTTGTGGAATGCCCTTATTCCAAGAAGATGCCCATATTCATTCGACCAGATTCCCGTTGGCAAAATAGCGGCCGTTCTTGCGTCATTATAAAGGAAGTCGATAATATGTTCGACAATCGCTTCCCGTTCCACCCATGCCCCTGTTTTAATAATCGGATAAAAAACCCCCGTAAAAAGATATCGCGGAATGGTTAAGGCCAATCGGGGTAGAAATAACAAATAATCTTCCGGTTCAGTTTGAGGGGGTGGAACTTCCCATCCACGGGCTTCATGAGGAACAGGTTTTGCTTCAACCCCTTTTTTAGGAGAAGCGTCCAGCTTTTTTTGATAAAAAAGAGCTGGCAATATCAATAACAAAACTGAGTAAAGAAAAAATCTTCTGTAGAAAAGAGAGAGAATTATCACTCCTTAATATTGCGTGCCATTTACTTCGCAAATGGCACGCTCGTAAAATAAAGTTTTCAAACCCTTTTATAAAATGATACATTAATTATTGGCTTCATGAACAGAAAAAAAATCACAAATTCTGTTTTTAAAGCGATCTTTTTTACGCCATTCTTTTTTATTCTCCTGAAAGCTTCAACCGTAAATGCCATTGAACTTGAATGGTACGACTACGCGCAGACTGCTGTTTCCGGGACGGGGCTCGGATATTCATTGTTGTTTATCGATTCACCCCCGCAACCCAAATGGAAAGGAGGGATTGCGTGGGATGATCAGCTGAGAGATGCGCTGAAATATGAAACAAAAGAAAACCGCGAAATCGCAAATTCGATCAGCGACTATTTTATGGGAACGTCTCTTGCAGTACCGACAATTCTTGCCCTTTTTACCCAAGACCGATGGGAACGGGGGCTTGTCGTTGCAAATGCGATTTTAACGCAGGCTTTTCTCAATAATGTCACCAAAAAAGGGATTGCGCGGGAACGCCCCTTTGTGCGGGAATGTAAAAAAGATAAAAATTATGGCGCCTGCGGATCAGCCACCAAAAATGAAAGCTTTTATAGCGGTCACAGCGCTCTTTCTTCCACTGGGGCGGGGGTCCTCTGTGCCCAGGAATTTGATGGATGGTGTGTCATTGGCGCAACGGTTTCTCTCACCACCGGCTACATGAGAATCGCCGCCGACAAACACTATTTTTCAGATGTGCTCACAGGATTTGCCATGGGCGCTCTTGTCGGCTACATCCTCCCCAAAATCGAGCATAACGATTTGGACGAAAGAAAATTTGAAGTTTCGGTCTCCCTCTCGTTTTAAACTGAGGCCTTACACGTTAAATCTTCAATGGCTCATACGAAAGATTAAGATCGTCGGCAACCGTTTTGTAAGTGATCTGCCCCTGATAGGCGTTGACCCCCTGAAAGAGTGTGGAATTTTCGCGAACTGCCTGAATGAAGCCTTTATTTGAAAGCTGCACGACGTATGGCAATGTCACGTTGGTTAACGCATAGGTCGACGTTCTTGCAACTGCGGCGGGGATGTTTGTAACACCATAATGAATAACCCCTTCTTCTTCATAGGTTGGATGATCGTGCGTTGTTGGGCGAATCGTCTCAATGCATCCCCCCTGATCAATCGAAATATCGACAATCACAGACTGGGGTTCCATCTCACGAACCATCTGGCGCGTCACAATTTTTGGCGCTTTGGCGCCCGTAATCAAAACAGCCCCCACGACAAGATCAGAATGTTGGACAGAGGCTTCAATGTTGGAAATATTTGACATAAGCGTCCGGATCCGGCTTCCAAAAATATCATCCAGATACTCCAGGCGCCGCACATCCCGATCGATCATTGTCACTTCAGCCCCAATCCCAATCGCAATCTTTGCGGCATTCATCCCTGCGATGCCCCCTCCCACAATAGTCACACGCCCGCGATTCACCCCTGGGACCCCCCCAAGCAAAACTCCTTTCCCTTTATCGCTCCGGTCTTTCTGTAAAAGATAAGCGCCAATTTGCGTCGCCACCTTCCCCGCAATTTCACTCATCGGCTTTAAAATAGGAAGCGCCCCATCCGGGGTCTGGATGGTTTCATAGGCAATCGCAGTCACCTTTCGTGCAATAAGCGCCGAAGCTACTGCTGGAACCGCGGCAAGATGGAGAAAGGTAAAAAGAATCTGCCCCTCATGAAGATAATTGAGTTCAAGGCCAACCGGCTCTTTTACTTTTATAATCAGTTGTGAAGCATCAAAAATCTTTTTGGCCGATTCAACCATTTCGGCGCCAGCCGCTTTGTATTCCTCATCGCCAATTCCGCATCCTAACCCGGCATGTCGTTCTACCAATACCGTATGTCCCGCCTGGACAAGGGTTTTTACACCCGCAACGACAAGACCGACCCGATTTTCATTATTTTTAATCTCTTTTGGAATACCGATAATCATTGTTTTAGAATGTAGAGAAGATATGAGTTCCCATCTTTGATGATATTTAGAACCTGATGTCCCTCGTGAAGAATTGCGGGAGGGACCGTTTCCATCTGTTCGCCTGGACTTAAGCGAACCTGCATGATTTCACCCCGCTGCAGCTGGGAAAGGGCTTGTTTTGTCTTAGAAAAAGTCGACGGGCATACACTCTGTCTTAAATCAAGCTTTTTGGTCGTTTCATAAAGCTCCATAGTTATTTCTCCCAGTATCATACCCGCCGCAGTGAGTCAAATTATAACGATTTGTTGACACCCTCGGGGTTTAATACTATAAAACACCATTCTAGGCGACCCCCAAAAAAGAGGTAACAGCATGAAAAAAAATATCCTGATGATTGTTTTGATTCTGATTTCTGTGACCATTTTTCCCACTTTTCAAGGCTGTGCCAAACGGCAAAAACTAGATCCCGAAACCTTCTATTTTAACCTCGATACCGAACCCCCGACACTCGATCCATCAAAAGCGGCCGATACTACATCGGGGCTTGTGATTGAAAATCTCTTCGATGGCCTTGTCGACTACGATGTGACAAAAACCGACATCCCGATTATTCCCAAAGTTGCGAAATCGTGGAAAGTCAGTCCGGACGGCAGGATTTATACCTATTACCTAAGAGACGACGTCTACTGGACTGATGGCAAAAAAGTAACAGCCCATGATTTTGAATATTCGTGGAGAAGAATCCTCGATCCGGCAACAGCATCTGAATACGCGTACTTTCTTTTTGATGTGAAAAACGCACAGTCTTTCAATCAACAAAAAGTCAAAGATTTTTCGAAAGTGGGGATTAAAGCGGTTGATGATTATACCTTCCGGGTGACCCTTTCAAAGCCGGTTGCTTACTTTGAAAAAATCGCCGCATTTCAGGATCTGGCCCCGCTTCGTAAAGATGTCATTGAAAAATGGGGGGATACCTGGACGGAGCCGGAACATATCGTCACAAATGGCCCGTTCATTCTGAAAGAATGGAAGCATGACTACCAACTCATTCTTGAAAGAAATGAAAAATATTTCGGCGAAAAGGCAAAGCTCAAAAGAGTGCATTGCTTCATGGTAAACGAACATTCAACGGCGTTAAGTCTTTACCAGACAAGAAAAATCGATATTATCCGGAATCTCCCGCCGCTCGAAATTCCAAAATATAAAACATCGCCTGAATTTCATGGGGGTCATTTTTTGGCCCTCTACTATGTCGGTTTTCAAACAAAAAAGCCCCCTATGGATAACGTCTATGTCAGACAGGCAATGGCCCATGCCATTGATCGAAAAGAGATTACCGATGTGCTTGAAAAAGGGGATATTCCAACGACATCCCTCCTTCCAAAAGGAATTTTGGGACACAATGAAAACATTGGCTTTACGTTTAACGCGGGAGAAGCCCGGAAACTGATGGAAAAAGCGGGCTATGAGAAAAAAAAGGAAGGGGATTCTTTCTTTTGGATCGACAAAAAAAGCGGAACCCCTTTTCCAACACTGACGCTGACCTACAATACCAATGAAGCCCACAAGACAATATTTGAAAACCTGCAGGCGCAATGGAAACGGAATTTGGGAATCAATACTTCAATCAGCAATCAGGAATGGAAAGTTTACATAAAAACGCTCGTCGCAGCTCATAAAGATCCAAAAAATGCCCCCTTTCATATTTTCAGAATGGGGTGGAATGCCGATTATCCGGATCCGGATAATTTCACAACGATCTTCACTTCATACAGCGACAACAATCACACAAGCTGGGGGAATCCAAAATACGATCAGCTGACTGAAAAGGCGCGGTCTGTTTTTGACAAAGAAAAGAGAGAAAAAATTTATGATGAAATCCAAAAAATTCTTATTGAAGAAGACACAGCTATCATCCCTATTTATAATACGGCATTTAATGTGATGTGGAGAAACGAGGTTAAAGGAATCCATCTCAATGCGCTCGATAGTTGGCATCTCGATCTGATCTGGCTCGAAAGAAAATAGCGAATGATTCGTTTCATCCTGAAGCGGCTTTTCATTTCAATTCCGGTTATTTTTATTTTGGCAACCCTCACTTTCTGCTTCATGCGCATTATTCCCGGGGGACCCTTCGACAAAGACAAAGTCATTCCTCCCGAAATCAAAAAAAATATCGAAGCGAAATATGATCTCGATAAACCGACATTTCTTAATTTCCGAAAATATCCTCAAAAGAAGTGGTTTTATACGGTTACCGAAACACAATATTTCTATTACATGAGCGACCTTATTCGCGGGGATCTGGGGCCCTCCTATAAATATCTCGGAAGAAATGTTACAGATATCATCAAAGATAGTCTCCCTGTCTCTATTGAGCTTGGCATTTACGCCCTGCTTCTGGCATTTTTTTTGGGTATCCCGTTAGGGATTATCTCTGCCTATAAACACAATAGCTGGATCGACAGCACATCGATGTTTTTTGCAATCTCAGGCGTTGCGCTCCCAAGTTTTGTAGTTGCGGCAATTCTTGTTCTGATCTTCTCT
>CAYJMQ010000035.1:0-21622 GCA_964371555.1 uncultured bacterium
AAAAGGAATGAGGTTGATCGTCAAGACCGTAGGGCAAGTAAAAGAGATTTCTTTGGCCACCAGTCAGCAAAGAACGTCTTCTGAACAAATCGTAAATGCCGTTCGAGGGATTGATACCACAGCCAAACAGTTTGTGGAAATGACTCAAAAAACATCTGTTTCCACTCAACAGCTTGAGGCACTTTCTGAAAACTTAAAGAAGATGATTGGGGTATTTAAGTTAGATAAGGCAGCGTAATGAAGTTTAAAAAAGAGCAGTTTATAGAAATCTTTAAGGAAGAGGCCTTAGGGTATATTGCAAAGTTAAATAGCGGGCTTTTGGCGCTTGAAAAAAATCCCAAAGATCGAACTCTTTTTCATGAACTGATGAGAGCAGCTCACACCTTAAAAGGGGCATCTCGGATGATGGGGTTTCAAGCCATTCATGATGTATCTCATCGACTAGAGAGTTTTTTTTCAGAATGTGAAGTTGGCAAAAAAGCATTTGAGTCCCATTTTTTAGACTCCCTTTTTTATGCTTTAGATGAGTTAAAAAAAGTGATTGAAAATATTGCCCAGGGTAAAGAAGAAGGGCTTGATGTCGAGGCGCTTCTTTCCAAGATGGCTGACATTGAAGAGAGAAAAACAGTCCTGGAAAAAAAGAATGTCAGTCAAAAACCAAAGCTAGAAGTCATTTCTACTCCAAAAAAAGAAGAAAAGAAGAAAATAAAAGACGTAGTGCGACCCCAAGAATTTCCAAAAGAATTACCAAGAGAATTTAAAGAAGAACAAGAAGAATATATTCGCGTTCCTCTTTCAAGAATTCATGAGATTGTAAATCTTATTGCGGAGATGACTTCAGCCAAAATAAGGGAATCCTTTAAACTCTCTTCCTATAAAGTACTTTCTCAAAAAACAAGAAAGCTTGAAAAAAATATTCAGAATTTAAAACCATTCTTTCAAGGAAAATCTGGGGCACTTCAGGATATGGAGGGTCTCGCCACTCGCATTCGAGAAGACTCTCAAACCTGCTATGATATAACGCAAGATGAAGTTTTTCACATGGCTCCTATCTTAGAAGGACTCCAAAGTAAAATGAAAGAGCTTCGGATCGTTCCTTTGTCTTCCCTGTTTGAGCAGTTTCCACGGATGGTGCGAGACATTGCAAAAGAAGAAAAAAAGAATATTGGTTTTGAGATTCAAGGTCAACAAACAGAGCTTGATAAAGTGATTGTGGATGGTTTGAAAGCCCCTCTCATCCACATTTTACGAAATGCGGTTGATCATGGGATTGAAAATGAAGAAGAAAGAATAAAAGTGGGAAAACCCCCACAAGGTAAAATCAAGCTTTCTGCATTTCAAGAAGGGGGAAAAGTGGTAATTGAGGTTTTTGATGATGGAAGAGGGATTGATCCTGAACTGATTCAAAAGAGTGTTCTTAAGAAAAAATTAATCACTGAAGATAAGCTTTCCCAGATGGGTCCAAACGATATTTTAAATCTTATCTTTTTAGAAGGGTTTTCTACGTCCCCTCTCATCACCGATGTCTCGGGTCGTGGGATAGGCTTAACGGTTGCTCGCACAGAGGTGGAACGCTTTAGAGGGGAAGTTTTTGTTAAAACAGAGGTTTCAAAAGGAACAACCCTAAGGCTTGAGCTCCCTCTGACGGTTGCCATTTTGCAAGTGTTACGGGTTCAAGTGTCTGGCTTTCAATGGGCGCTCCCCCTTTCAAGTATCATTGAAACGGTTCAAATAAAAAAGGAGGCACTTTCAACGATTGAAAATTGCTCGATTATTCACTTAAGGGAAGAGGCCATTGCTTTGGTTTCCCTTGCAAAACTATTGGGAAGAGAAAGGGAAAGTGAGGGGAAAAAAGAGGACAAAGAGACTCTTTTGATTGTGATTGTCAAATCTATTCATGGAAAAATTGGGCTCATGGTAGATAAAATTTTAGGGGAGGAAGAAGTTCATATTAAAGGATTAACTCCCCACATCGGAAAAGTAAGAAGGGTGAGTGGAACAGCGGTACTGGGGAGTGGGGAAGTGTTAATTATTTTAGAGTCTTCTGATTTGGTCAGGCTTGCCAAAGAATACCATCCCTCCCTTCCAACCCCAAAGATCTTGAAGGCTCCCGCTAAAAAGAAAATTCTTGTGGTGGAAGATTCTTTGACCACCAGAGAATTAGAAAAAGCCATTTTAGAAAATTTTGGCTACGAAGTGCAGACGGCTCTGGACGGGATAGATGCACTTCAAAGACTCTCTCAAGCTTCGTTTGATTTGATTGTATCGGATATTGCCATGCCAAGGCTCGATGGTTTTGAGATGTGCAAGTCCATTCGAAAAGATAAAAACTTAAAAGAAATACCGCTTATTTTTGTGACCGCTTTATCCAACGAAGAGGAAAAGAAAAAAGGGATCGAGGTGGGGGCTCAGGCATATATTATTAAGGGCCAATTTGACCAAGGAAATTTACTTGAAACGATAGAAAGATTACTATGAGAAAAATAAAAGTTTTAGTGGTGGAAGATTCTCCTCTCATTTCTGAGATCATTTCAAATCTCTTAGAGACAGATTCTGAGCTAGAGGTCATTGGAAAGGCTCAAGATGGCATGGAAGCCATAAAACTGACATTAGCCAAAAGACCCGATGTCATTACGATGGATATTTTTATGCCAGAGATGGATGGCATAGAAGCGACCAAACAGATTATGGCCAAATGTCCCACCCCCATTCTTATTTTAAGCTCAACGGCTAAAAATTTAGAATCTAAAAAAACATTTACGGCGTTAAGTTATGGGGCACTCGAAGTGTGTGACAAAGCAGCCTTTGAAGGAAAAGAGATTGATGAAAAAGCCACAAGGAATCTTATTGAAAAGGTTAAAATTTTATCTCATGCGCATGTCATCACCCATCCACTGGGCAATATTGAGAGGCTCCACTTAGACATATCCAAAGATTTTTATGCCATCGAAGGGCTGCAAACTCGGATGGTGGGAATTGTCTCTTCTACCGGGGGCCCGGAAGCTTTAAGAACCGTTTTAAGTTTTCTTCCTCAAAATATAGATGTCCCTATTTTAATTGTTCAGCATATGTCGGCTGGTTTTATAGAAGGATTTGTAGAGTGGTTAAGAGAAACGACAGGTCATGTGGTCAGAATGGGTCAAAATGGGGATAAGATTTTTCCTGGAAATATTTATGTAGCTCCTTCAGGACTTCACATGTGTGTGACCCAAAATGGAAAAATATCCTTAAAAGATGACCCTCCCGATCATGGAGAAAAACCCTCTGGAAATTATCTCCTTCGTTCTTTGGCCCAGTTTTCGGCAGAAAAGGCCTTGGGGGTGATTCTCACGGGAATGGGGGAAGATGGCGTTTTGGGGCTTAAAGCAATTTATGACAAAGGGGGACAAACCATTGCACAAGATGAAAAAACCTCTTCTGTTTGGGGGATGCCTAAAGCGGCCAAAGAGAAAGGAATTGTAGATCACGTTTTGGCGCTCTCAGATATTGCTCCTCACATTTTAAAATGGATGAAAATGAAAAAGGCGGCATGACATGGATCACTTGGTGGATCACTTAATCTTTGAAATGAAAGACCAACTCTATGGGGTTTCCCTTTCTCATACCAGAGAAGTTTTGGTTTTAAAAAACATAGAACCGTTTCCTCAGGCTCCCCCCTTTATCGCTGGGATCATTCCCCTTCGAGGCCATAGTATTTTGGCTATTGATCTGAACCGGCGTTTTGAAGCGCCTGAAAAATTAGATGAAAAACGTGATCAAAGTCGCCATGTGATTGTGGCTGTTTTTGAGGGCTTGGTTTTGGGATTTCTTGTCGATCATGTCAAAGATGTGATTTCAATATCTCAAAGTCAAATGGATCGGTCCGAAGATTTTTCGGATTCACTTCTTGGTGATCCAGCCATTTCGGCCATTGCCCATGTGGGAGAAAGAAATATTCTTATTTTGGATTTAAAAAAGGTTTTTAAAAAAGAAGAACACCACACCCTAGAAAAACTAAAAGAGGCAGCCTAATGGAATTTTCGTATGACATTTTTTCAAAATATAAAAATCTCCTCTCCAAAGAAGCAGGGCTTTCATTTCATTATGATAGATCAGAAGAGTTAAAAAAGAATATTTTAAAGCGCATGGAGATTGTGGGAAATTTTAAAAACTTTAATGACTATTTTTTTTATATCAACGACAAAAACCTGGGTGCGCTTGAATTTAAAAACTTATTGGACTCTTTAACCATTGGGGAAACCTATTTTTTTAGAAATGAGGCTCAGTTTGAAGTTTTTACAACCACTGTTCTTCCCAAACTCATTGAAAAGAAAATCTCCCAAGATAAACCTTCACTCAAAATTTGGTCAGCGGGCTGTTCAACGGGAGAAGAACCGTATACGCTGGCCATGGTTCTTCATCACCATCTCCCCCATTTTAAAAATTGGGATATTTCAATTTTGGCTACAGATATCAATAGAGACTATTTAAAAAAAGCCAAAGAAGGGGTTTACAAAAAAAGAGCTATAGAAGAGATACCCGCTGCCTATCTAGGTTCCTATTTTATCCAGCAGGAGGAAAATTATATTCTTTCAGACGTGATTAAAAAAATGGTGAATTTTGAGTATCATAATTTAGTATCCGATCCTTATTTTTTGCCTGCCATGCAAGAGATAGACATTTTATTTTGCAGAAATGTGCTTATTTACTTTGATAGTAAGACAGTAAAAGATGTCGTTCAAAAATTGGCTGAGAGCCTTAAAAAGGAGGGGTATTTATTTTTAGGCCATTCAGAATCTTTATGGAAAATATCCACTGATTTTACATCCATTCAGTTTCCGCAGACATTTATTTATCAAAAGAGAAAGGCAGAGCGCCACGAAGAAGAAATCCCCCCCCATATTCCTTTGCCCGAGATTCATTTAACGGCAGATTTTAAAAAAGAAGAAAAAAGATGGCCTTCCTCCATCCAAGAAATTGAGATCCTTTTTAAAGAAGGGGAGAGAGCTTTTGAAAAAAAGGAGTATGGTCGGGCACTGGAGTATTTTGAAAAAATTTTAAAACAATCTGAAAAACATCTTAAAACGCTGATGGCTAAGGCTGCCATTTTAGCCAATCAGCAAAAATATAAAGAAGCCATTTTTCTTTTAGAGAAAGTGATTGAAGAAGATAATCTTTTTAAGGAAGCCTATTACTTAAAGGGCGTTCTCCATGAAAAATGTAATCAGATTGACGAGGCTATTAAAGCGTTCCAAAAAGTACTCTACCTAGAGCCACATTTTTCTGTGTGTTACTTTCATTTGGGAAATCTCTACCGATTTCAAAATAAAAAAAATCTTTCTAAAAAAGCCTTTGAAAATTGCATGAGCCTTATCAAAGATAAGAGCGAAAACAGCCCTGTGGAGCTGACAGAGGATATGACCATGGGAATGCTCTACCTGGCCACACAAAAGGCTTTGGAGTTATTATGAGTGTCTTAGCTATTAAACAAAAGCCAGCTAAAAAGAGAATTCTTCTTGTGGATGATAGTCCTTTAGTTCATCAAATGTATGGGGAAGAACTCCAAAGGGCAGACTATGATGTGTGGCATGCCCAAGATGGACTGGAGGCTTTAAAAGCGGTTTTTTCAAATCCCCCTGATGTTGTGGTTTTAGACATTCATATGCCCAACATCAATGGGTATCAGGTTTGCCGTCTCTTGAAAGAGCATCCTGCCACAAAGCATATACCTGTGATTGTGTTCACGGGGGAAAGGAGCCTGACAACCACCGTGGCGGATCCAAAAAACTGGAGTTTTAAAATAGGAGCGAAGGAAAAATTTGGGCTGAATCAGGGGGGGATGGGGGAGCCACATTTGTGATCCTTCTTCCGATAAACCGAGAAAAGGAGTCGCAAAATGAAAGAAGCTAAGATATCATTTTATGAAGAACAAATTTATGGAGAAAAAGAAAAACCCAAAGAAACAAAACAGTATTGTCTTTTTAGGCTTTCTACGGAATGGTATGCCATTGAAAGCCACTCAGTAAAACGTGTAACCCCCCTCACCCCTATTTCACCTCTTCCTGCCGTTCCAGATCATATTTTGGGAATGATTAATTTTAGAGGGGAGGTTTTATCTGCCACCGATATTAAAAAAATATTGGATCTTAAAGAAGAAACCTCTCAAAGTATAAAATCTCGCTTTGTGATGATTGAGCATGGAAGTTTTTCAACCGCTCTTTTTGTAGATGGAGATGTAGAAACGGTAGATATTCCCATTAAAGATATTTTGTCTCGTGTGGTCACCCTTCAGGATGAAAAAAGTGACTGTATTGATGGGGAAGTTCATTTTCAAGAAAAATTGGTTGCCATATTAAATGCGCCTAAAATTTTAGAAAGAACAAAAGTAGGGTACTGGCCTGCCCCCTAACTCCTACAAATTATTTTCCACTGCAAATTTAGTTTTGAGAACAAAGAGTCCAAGTTCTTACAGTTGAATGGCTAATAGTGCTGAAAATAAATTATCATTCGCATCATTGATTCCTCTCCCACTATTATGATTGAAATCATACCCTAGCCTAACATGCGTATTTTCAAACCACCGGTATCCCATCCCTATAGAATATCGCTCATAGCGATTGGTTGTAACATTATTTAAAATAGCCGTCTGAGAACCATCTAAATTGATAAAACTTGCCCGTCCCCCTAGATATACTTTTTGAAAACAATTATGAAGGATATCTATAAATCCAAATGAACCATTTCTTTCGGAAGCTCCTTTTCGATCATCAAATTGACCATAAGAAAGTCGCACAATAGCTTTGCTATCAGAATGAGAGGGAGGATTTAGAGGTTTTGTTCCTTTACCAAAATCATATCGCATATCTACTTCCCATATCCTCCTTTTCCAATTTGTTGTGCCTATGGGTCGGTCTACCAATCCCCCCACCGAAATTTCGGATTGTGAAGCTTTAAGTGATCCTGAATCATAATAAGTTGCACTGAAATACAAAGGACTTAAAGGAGAATAATATAATTTACCTGCCCATGCTTTGGCCTCTCCAGAATCAGATCCAGTTCCACGACTGCCATTCCATGCAGATACCGCCCAAAATTTCCCAGAAAGCTCTATTCCCTCATCCAATACATCCACGTTAGCAGCTGAATTTGATGGGAGTGCGCTTTCAATAGGATTATTGGAAAGAGTTTCTTCTCCAACACCCACTTTCATCCTTCCCAGACGGCCACTTAAACTAAAAGGAGTATCTTTTAAAAAAGATACAAAATCTTTAGACTGAATAAATAAGTAATCTACTAAGGGAGTATTGGCTGCGCCGTTATTTAAATTAAACCGAAGCGTTAAGGTATTTTGTTCATCTGGCACAAAATTGAACTGCAGTTTAGTATCTGGAACCTCAAAAGAACCACTACCATTCGAACCGTCCTGCCCCGATTTCTGATAACCCAAAGCAGTTCTGGCTTTGAGTTTTAATTTTGCTAAAGCATTCTCTAATGTTATTGTGGAGGAGTCAGAAGATTTAGGAGTTTCTGAATACACTATCCCTATCTGAAATAAAACAAGTATTATTGTTAAAAAAATGCCAAGAAATTTCGACCCCATATCTACCCCCTTAACAACAACGTTTGTTTTATTATGAACTGAGGATCGAATGCCCCCTCCCTATCACGAAGAATTTCAACCTCCATACAGCCAGAGAAAGTCTTCATCGTCTTTTGGAGGATGTCAAGTTTTTAGTTGAAATTGTCATTTAAAAAATCAGAATGGCAAGAATGAACGGACTTGACTTCTTAAAATCCATCAAAGAAAAATGGCTAAATATCCCCATTATCATGATGACAGGTTTTACCTCATACTATTCGCGCTCTGAATTACTGGAAAGTGGAGCAAATGAAGTGATTGAAAAACCTTTTTCTGTCGAGTCGTTGAGGAATATAAATACAAATGTTTTGAAATCTTCGTCTTCATGAAACCAAACAGGAAAATATTGGAGCGGGTGATGGGATTCGAACCCACGACCTTCTCCTTGGCAAGGAGACGCTCTACCAACTGAGCTACACCCGCACATCAAAAATATTTATATATCCAGTATTTATTTCCTTCTCAAGATTTATTACAAATACGCTCAGTTGGTAACGCCCTTTAGAACGGTCGCCCTTCGGCTCCCTATGGCAACTGAGCTACACCCGCATCATACGGTCGGACTCTTTTTCCATAATCAAGAAATACCTTAAAATCAATAAATCAATTTCATCTTGAGCTCTTTGACAAAAAGAAGCACATACTCAACTGCAGAATAAAGAGAAAATCCCAAAGAAATATATAAAGAAATGAGTCCCACAAGATGGGCATCCAATCCCATCACCGGCCGGTGAAGAGCGAGGGCGCCAATAGAAATCAACTGGAATGTTGTCTTATATTTTCCAGAGATTGCGGCGGGAATAATAAGATTTTTGCTGCTTGCAACGGCTCGAAGTCCCGTAATTAAAATTTCACGGCTGACAAGAATCACAACAAGAATGGGATGAACCCGGCCAAGTCCGACCATCATCGTAAGCGCGGCAACAATCAATACTTTGTCAGCCACCGGATCAAGCAGCTTTCCGACATCAGACTCAGAACCCCACTTTCTGGCAAGATATCCATCCACGACATCGCTTATGCCAGCAAGCACAATGCAGACCATTGCCAAAAAACCGGCCCAAGATGCGTCGGTGATCAAAAGAAGAACAACCACCGGAACCAACGCAAAACGCCCTGTTGTAATTAAATTCGGAATATTGGATCTATTACCCGGTATGGCCAAATCCCCCCTCTGCCCGCGACGTTTCATCCAGAATATCAGATTCCTGCCACTCCGCGCGATAAACTTTTTGAAAAACAAGTTGCGCGATCCTATCCCCTCTTTCAATTTTAAAATCTTCTTTCCCAAGATTAATCAATAGAACTTTAATCTCACCCCGGTAATCGGCATCAATCGTGCCTGGCGAATTTAAAAGGGTTACCCCATATTTCGCAGCTAAGCCTGAGCGCGGACGAACCTCTGCTTCGAATCCGGGTGGGATAGAAACAGCAATACCCGTGGGGACCAATCCCCGGTCACCGGACTTTAAAATGATTTGCTGATCAGCCATAAGATCACAGCCTGAGGCTAATTCGGTTTGATAGACTGGAAGAGGGAAGTGATTTAAGTCAGGTCGAAGACGTCTAATTTTGATTCGGACATTATCTGATGTCACGTTAAGAATGTCGCTTACCTTTAGGATCCTTGTGATCGTATCCTCTCGGTTTTCGGGCGTCTCTTCTTTCTCCATGCCCGCCACCGTAGCCCCTCTCACTCCTAGGATGAGAGGGTTGATGCTCTCGGGGCGATGATGAGGAGGGAGGTCGATGCTCTTCCCCTTGAGGAGGAGGAAGGAGCGCTTTTCGACTGAGCCGGATCTTCCCCTGCCTATCAACCTCTAAAACCTTAACTTCGATAGAATCCCCTTCCTGTAAAACTTCACTGATATTTTCAATACGACGGTGATTGATTTCAGAAATATGCAGAAGCCCATCCCGATTGGGAAGAATTTCAACAAATGCCCCAAAATCGACGATACGCTTCACAACCCCTGCATAGACCTGCCCCACTTCGGGATCGGTCGTAAGATCTTTCACCATCTTAATCGCCTTTTCAAGAGCCTCTGCGTCATTTGAGGCAATATTCACCTCTCCCGAATCATCGATATCAATTTTAGCCCCGGTCTGTTCAATAATCCCGCGGATGGTTTTTCCCCCCGACCCAATGACATCGCGAATTTTATCTTTGGGAACCATCATTTTATGGATTCGTGGCGCGTATGGTGAAAGTTCTTTGCGCGCTTCTGAAATCGCCTGCTCCATTTTTTCAAGAATATAAAGCCGCCCCTCTTTTGCCTGAGCCAATGCCCTCTCGAGAATCTCCTTTGTAACCCCTGTGATTTTAATATCCATCTGCAGCGCTGTAACCCCTTTTGATGTCCCAGCCACCTTAAAATCCATATCGCCAAATCCGTCTTCATCCCCCAAAATATCTGAAAGAATTGCCACCTGATCCCCTTCTTTGATCAGGCCCATTGCAATGCCCGCAACAGGCGCTTTGATGGGAACCCCGGCATCCATGAGCGCCAGCGTTCCCGCACAGACAGAGGCCATCGATGATGAACCATTTGACTCTAAAATTTCTGAAACGATACGAATCGTATAAGGGAACACATCTGCGGAAGGCAAGATATTCTTTAATGCCCGTTCGGCCAACGCGCCGTGACCGATCTCACGTCTTCCAGGACCTCTCAGAGCGCCTACTTCCCCAACTGAAAATGGGGGAAAGTTATAATGAAGCATGAACGATTGCGTCGACTCCCCGTCAATGGAATCAATACGCTGTTCGTCTTCGCCCGTCCCCAGCGTTACCACAACCAGCGCCTGTGTCTCACCTCTCGTAAAAAGCGCTGAGCCATGAACGCGCGGGAGCGCTCCCGCCTCTGCCCGAATGGTTCGAATTTCATCATAGTCCCGCTGATCAATTCGCTTCTTCTCTTGAAGCGTATATTTGCGCGCATAACGCACAGTTTCTTCTTCAAAGATTTCTGATGCTTCCCGTTTGACCTTTTCTTTTTCTTCTTCACTGACATCGGATGTGACTGCCAAAAGCACCTCCTTCTGTAATTCACTTGTTCGAGCCCCCCGCTCTTTCTTTTCAGAAAGATGAAGAATGGTTTTAAACTTTGGAATAGAGAGCTCCCGGACTTTCTGTCTCAATGTTTCATTCAATTGAAGAGGCGTATATTCCATTTTGGGCTGCCCAAACTGTTTGGCCATTTTTTTTTGAAATTCGATCATTGGCTGCATCTCTTCATGGGCTTTCATCAGCGCTTCTAAAACCTCTTCCTCCGGAACTTCAAGCGCCCCACCTTCCACCATCGTTATCGCATTTTCAGTCCCCGCAATCAGAAACTCAACATCGCTCTGTTTTTGAAGAGCGGGTGAAGGATTACAGACCCATTTCCCATCAACACGTCCGATCCGAACCGCTGCCACAGGTCCTAAAAAGGGGATATCCGATACCTGTAAAGCGCACGATGCGCCGACCAATGCCAAAATATCCGGCTCGTTCTCGCCATCGACAGACAACGTCGTTGCAACAATATGCACATCATTTCTAAAGCCTTCAGGAAATAACGGCCTGAGAGGTCGATCGATCAACCGCGCTGTTAACGTTGCCTTACTGCTTGGCCTTGCTTCACGCTTGAAAAATCCGCCCGGGATCCTTCCCGCCGCATAAAATTTTTCCTGATAATCGACTGTTAATGGAAAAAAATCGATCCCCTCACGGGCTTCTTTTGAGACAACCGCAGTCACAAGGACAACGGTATCTCCGCATCGAACCAACACGCTCCCATTGGCCTGACGCGCTACCCGTCCAATTTCTATTGTTATCGTTTTCCCTAAAAATTCACATTCCAGTTTATTGTTATTCATCATTCTTTTTTGTCCTTTTAATTAATTTAGAGGCAGGTTTTATTTGCGAATTCCCAATTCCGGGGCCACCCTTTGATAGATGTCCGGCTGATGTCTCTTTAAATATTCCAAGAGCTTACGCCGCTGAGCTACCAGTCTTAGCAGTCCCCGACGAGAGCTATGATCTTTGACATGTTTTTTAAAATGCCCAGATATAAAATCAATTCGCTTGGTTAAGAGATTGATTTGAACTTCAGGCGATCCCGTATTCTGTCCATTTATTTTCGCTTTTCGGGTCGATTCGCCTTTTTCGTCTTTTTTGTCTGGGGAGATTTGCATTCCCTTATCCTTCTCTTCCTTTCTTTAAGATTGGACTGCTTCTAACATACGCCCCGCCCCCTGTAAAGCTAAATGTTAAAAACCCGATTCAACTGAAACACCTGCTGCTCGGCGTCTGCAGTGGCAAGCGCCAGGGGGTTTCCCTGCGAATCCAAAAAAGAAAGCCAGGGTTTCCCGAGATACTGTTCGTTCCCATCAACCTCAGAAAAGAGGGGTGAATATCCGCATTTAACACGCTTGGCCAGCGTCGGCTTTAAAACAACAGATGGAAAGATCTTCAAAAGATCGGTCAGTGAAAGCCAGTGAGGAAATTTCATACAGTCTTCGCGCGTAAGCAGGGAAAGCTCTGCGGCGTTCTCGACACTGAGGATACCACAGGCGGTTCGTTTAAGCTCTGTTAAGCAGGCGTAGGTTCCAAGCTGTTTTGCAAGATCGCTGCATAATGTTCGAATATATGTTCCTTTGGAACAATGCGCTTTGAATGAAACGACATTCCCTTCTCTTGCAACCATCTGAAAATCAAAAATCTCAATGACTCTGGGCGAACGATCAACCCGCTTTGAGTGCCTGGCATAAAAATAGAGCGGCTTCCCGTTTTTTTTTACGGCTGAATACATAGGCGGATATTGTTCAACAGACCCGATAAAACTTTTCATCTTCTCACGAATTTTTGAGTCGGAAATGACAGACACTCTTTTATCCGTGGCAATGACTGTTCCCGTAATATCCAGGGTATCCGTTTCCGCCCCGATTAGAAATTTTCCTTCGTATTTCTTGTCTGAATTTAAAATATAATGAACAATTTTAGTAGCTTCATCGACAAAAATAGGCAGCAATCCTTCAGCAATCGGATCGAGGGTTCCCCCATGCCCCACTTTTTTAAATTTAAATTTCCGTTTGACCTTTCCAACAAGGGCTGCGGATGTCATCCCCAACGGTTTTTTCAAAAGCAAAATGCCATTGGTCTCATTGGTTAACATTTGAGAAGCCCCTCTACTTTTTTGATTATTTTCTTTTTTACCTCTTCAAATGTGCCGGGCACAACGCAGGCAGACGCTTTTTGATGTCCCCCTCCCCCGAAAGACTGGCATATTTCAGAAACGTCAGCCGCTCCTTTTGACCGCATGCTAACCTTGAAGCTTCCCCCTTCCCACTCCTTAAAGAGCATTGCAATCTCAACCCCTTTAATCGCTCTTGGATAATTAATAAATTCTTCCGTCATTTCATAACTTGCGCCCGTTTCCAAAAGATCTTTCTTATAAAGAACCGACCAACTGTATCTGCCATCCTGAGAGATTTCAAGACGGTCAAGAAGCTTTTTTAGCAGAACAAAAACAACCCTTGGATGACTTTCAAAAAGGTTCTGAGAAACAGTGGATGGCTCTGCGCCGGCCTCAACCATTTCAGCGGCCAATCGCAGAGTAGCCGCGGTTGTATTGGAATAGCGAAATGACCCTGTATCGGTTACCAATGTGCAATAGACATTCATCGCAATTTTGGGCGTCAGTTTGCACTTCAAAGCCTTGAGCACCTGCCACACCACCTCGCCGGAACTTGCCGCTTTAGGCAAAATATAATTCAGATCGCCATATCGGTCGTTGCTCGCATGATGATCAATGTTAATCAGGAGATTATAACCCTCAAAATTTGAAAACCTCTCACCCAGTCGATGAACAGAACCACAATCTACGGCAATCGCGGCATCAAAATAATCTTTGGGATTGAGCGCTTGAACAACTTTCCCGGCGCCCGGAAGAAACCTCAAGGTTTCAGGAACAGAATCGTTATTGTAATAAACCACTTTTTTTCCAAATTGCTCAAGCCCAAGCCCCAGCGCAAGCATCGATGCCATCGCATCGCCATCCGGTCCCACATGGGAACAGACAAGAAAAGATTTTCCTTTTTTAAGTTCCTTTAACACTGATTTCATTTTTTTTTCGCCTGTTTAAGCAGGTCGTCAATTCTTTGCTGATATTCAAATGAATCATCCAATTTAAATTCGATATCAGGCGTAAAACGCAATCCAAGATCGCGCCCCAAACACCCCTTGATAAATCCCGTTGCCCGTTTGAGCCCCCCCAAAACCTTGCGCCTTTCTATCCCTTCAGCCCCCTCAGCCCCTTCAACTCCCTTGGCCCCCGCAGAAAGAACACTCACATAAACATACGCCAATTTTAAATCGGGGGTTGTTTCGACATGGGTTACCGTAATCAGGCCTCTAACCTGCGGGTCTTTGATCCCATCCATGATCAATTCGGCAATTTTTTCACGAATTAAATCGCCGACCCTGCTCTGTCTTCTCCTCTCGATTTTCATAGGACCGTCTTTATTTCTTCGATAACAAATGCTTCAATAATATCTAGAACCTTGATGTCGTCATAATTCTGAAGTGAGATGCCGCACTCAAAACCATTTTGAACCTCTCGTGCGTCCTCTTTAAAACGTTTCAGAGAAATAATTTTACCTGTATAGATCGGCTTATGGTCGCGAAGGAGTCTTGCCTGCGCGTTCCGAATAATCTTGCCTTCTGTCACGAAACAACCGGCAACGCTCCCCACTTTTGAAATATGGAAAACATTTCGGACCTCCGCCCTTCCAAGCAATGTCTCTTTTAACTCTGGCTTGAGCATTCCGCTCATCGCTTTCTTAATGTCCTCAACAACATCATAAATAATGGAGTAGAGTCTGACATCGACATTGAGCCTTTTAATGAGCTCGCGGGCTTTCGTATCTGGCCGGATATTAAAACCAATGATAATAGCCGAAGCTCCTGACGCCAAATGCACATCAGATTCTGTGATGGCTCCGACTGCCGCAAAAATCACATTCAGTTTAATTTTTTCAGCGCTCAATTTTTCGATGGTCTGTCGGATCACTTCCACAGAACCCTGCACATCAGCCTTAAGGACAATCTTTAATTCAAGAAGTTCAGCCAATTTCATTTTTTCATAGATCCCTTCCAATGTCATTGAAGGCATCTCACGCTTCGTCATATCCTTTTGTTTATTCACCCTCCACTCAACAAGGCGATGCGCCGCTTCTTCATCTTTAAAAACATAAAAACGATCCCCCGACTGAGGAACCTGATCGAGTCCTGATATTTCAACCGAATAGGAGGGATAGGCTTCTTTCAGTTGTTTGCCGTGATCATCCTGAATGATGCGGATACGCCCCATCGCTGTCCCCGCAACAATGACATCCCCCTTTTTAAGGGTCCCCTGTTGAATAAGAACCGTTGCCATCGGCCCAAGCCCAACGGCAATTTTTGCTTCAAGCACAACCCCTTCCGCAGGAATCTTTGGACTCGCTTTGAGTTCAAGGAGATCGGCCTGAAGAAGAACAAGTTCCAGAAGCTCTTTAATCCCTTGCGCGTTCTTCGCAGAAATAGGCGCATAAATTGTCTTTCCGCCCCACTCTTCCGGCGTCAGATCAATGTCCGCAAGCTGCTTTTTGATCTTTTCGATCTGTCCTCCGGGTTTATCGATTTTATTGATTGCAACAATAATAGGAACGCCTGCGGCTTTCGCATGGGCAATCGCTTCTTTTGTCTGGGGCATAACTCCATCATCGGCGGCGACAACAAGAATGACAATATCTGTTGTTTTCGCCCCTCTCGCCCGCATAGCGGAAAATGCCTCGTGTCCCGGCGTATCAATAAAGGTAATCGACCGCTCTCCATCCACCTGAACCATATAGGCGCCAATATGCTGCGTGATTCCTCCCGCTTCACCCAAAGCCACATCACTCTTTCGAATGGCATCGAGAAGGGTCGTTTTTCCATGGTCGACATGTCCCATAATCGTAACCACCGGAGGTCGCGGTTTTAAATCACCTGCTTCCAGAGTTTCACGATTGAGAAGACTCTCCTCCGTAACAATCTCATTTTTAACTTCGTATCCGTATTCTGTCGCAATAAGCGATGCCGTGTCTGCATCAACAGACTGAAACTCATCCACCTCCATCCCCATGCCACGGAGCTTTCGAATCAATTCTGACGACTTTATTTTCAAAGCCGATGCCAAATCGTAAACGATGACCTTTTCGGACATAGGTATGATCCGTTTAATCTGTTTAGGGGTGGTCAGCGGCGTCGACCTCATTTTCGATCTATCGATGATCATCTTTTTTTTGGTCGGCTGAAATACCCTTTCAATCCGTCCAAAACTGCTGATATCGAATTCTTCTGAGCGCTTTTTAATAAAAGATTTTTGACGCTTGCGCGCTAACTCCTCAATCTCTTCTTTCTTCTTGAGTTCTTTCTCGCCGGCTTTTTTCTTCTCTTTTTCTTCAATTTCTTCAGGCGTTTCTTTGGCTTTTTCAGGCGCAGGCGCCCCTGCGGGGTGCGCCCCTTTCCGCACCCCTTTCTCCAAAGGAGAAACGGCAGCAGGCTCAATCAATTTAATTTTTGGAGCTTTGGACTCCACAGGCGGCGCTGAAACTTTTTCAGAAGCGATATCTGCTTTTTTTGCGGCTACGGAGCTAGGTTTCTGTTCTGAAACAGGAACCGAAAGCTTTGGGGCTTCCACAGATTTTTCAGGCGCGGCAGGCTCAACTTTTCTTCTGCGAATAACAGAAGATTGAACCCTCTTTTCAAGGACATCCCCTTTTCGCACTTCAGTAAGCGACACCTTCTTCCGTCCCCATCGCTCACGAATGTCGGCAATCTGTTCGTCAGTCAATGTTTTGGAACGGGGTGATATTTTAAAGCCCGCTTCGTTCAGCTGCGTAATAAACTCCGAAGCGGAAAGTTCAAACTCTTTGGCAATATCTTCTACTTTAACCCGTGTCATTCTTGGTCCTTCTTGTCTTTAACTCCTTCTGGGACTCCTCCTGGGCCCCCTTCTGGAACTCCTTTCGGACCCCCTTCTGTTTCCGCAGTCGTTCGTTCCTCGGCCTTGGCCTCGGCCTCGGCCCCGGCCCCGGCTGTCGATACTTGCACTTTGTCTTTTTCTTGGGTTTTTTCTGGGGATCTTTCCGGATGTATCACCTTATCGGTCGTCAGTCCCTTGGCTACCAGCGACTGGGCTTCCTCTTTGAGGTTCTTTGCCTTTTCTTCATCATCCATGCCTGGAACATGCAGCAGATCCTTGATCTCCGCAGAAGCAACATCTTCAAAGGTATCGTAGCCGTGCTGATAAAGCCCCATGGCGAGCGTATCATTCACCCGGGGAATGGTCTTCAAACTGATTTTTGCACGATTCGTTCTTTCAAGAATTTTTGATTCAGTAATAATATCGAGCTTCCAACCTGTGATCTGCATAGCCAGACGCACATTCTGCCCCTTTTTTCCAATAGCGAGTGAAAGCTGATCGTCAGGAACAATAACCTCCATGCTATGGTTGGCATCGTCAATAATGACTTTCGAAATCTCGGCTGGAGCAAGCGAATTCACAACGAATTGCGTATCATTGTCGCTCCAGGGAACAATATCTATCTTTTCACCCCTGAGCTCCTGGACAACATTTTGAACCCGCGTCCCCTTGACCCCCACACAGGCGCCGACAGGATCCACATCAGAATCTTTTGAATAAACGGCGATTTTTGACCGAAATCCCGGATCACGCGCGGCCCCTTTAATCGTGACGATTCTTTCGGAAACCTCTGGCACCTCCAATTCAAAAAGTTTAATCAAATAGAGAGGTGTCGATCGCGACAATATCAGTTGAGGACCCTTTGATGAGGCGTCCTGAACATCCATAATATACGCCTGAACACGATCACCGGTCCGGAAATTTTCTCCGGGGATTTGCTCACGCGGCGGAATAACCGCTTCTGTCTTTCCGAGATCAACAAGAATATTCCCCCCTTCAAAACGCCGCACAATGCCGGAAATAATTTCTCCCTTTCTGCCGCTGTACTCCCTATAAACAATATCGCGCTCGGCAGCATTGACCTTTTGATTTAAAACCTGTTTGATCGTTGCAACATCAATACGCCCAAACTGGCTGTCGCTCATTTTAATCCCTATACTGTCTCCCGCTTCCACACCGGGATCGAGCTTCCGGGCTTCTGAAATTACAATCTCTGTCGCCTCATTCTCAATTTTTTCGACAACCTTTTTGAATTCAAATAATTCAATATTGTCCACTTCCTCATTAAAATGAGCCTCAATTTCCCGATTCAAGCCATATTTTTTCTTCGCCGCCATCAGAAAAGCGGTTTCTAAAGCGTCAATAATGACCTTCCTTTCAACACCCCTATCCTTTGAAAACTGGTCTATGACTCGACCCAATCCCTGGCGAAGCATGTCTCCTCCTTTTACAAAAAAAAAGTGGGCAGCGCCCACTTTTATCAACATCTAAATTGGCATCTATTCCTAGCAAATCCGGGAATCGTATGCAAGCGGAAAGATTTTAGCGCGAATCAATCCAAAATGACGCGGACATTGCTGCGGTTTTTGAGATTTGTAATCCAGTCTTTAAGATTTTCGTAGAGTCGGCGTTTTCGAAGACGTTCTCTGGCCACTTCCTTTTTCATCCCTTTGTGATCACGCAGCCACTCCCCCAGCTCTTCATCGGTAATATAAACATAGGCCGATAAAATCTTTTCTTTGATAAAACGTTCCACATGAATCGGTCTTGCAAGAACCCTTTTTAATTCATTCTCAGTCCATAGATATGCTGACATAAAGGATTCAAAATCATGTTTACTTGCAAAACTTCTCTGAAATTTACTAAAAATACCTACGATCTCAAATTCTGTCAGAGCCCCGATATTGAAGCTTTCAGCCTCGTAGGTGACGAGCATTTCCACAATCATGGTTTTAGCCATCTCGCGCAATTCGTCTTTAGTTATCTCGGGGGTTATCTGGGGGGTTGTCTCAGGGGTTATGTGGGGCAACGAAATTTTCTTTTGAACGCGCTGAAGCTCGAGCTCTCTTTTTACATCCCAGAGGGTCAGAACTGAGTTATCAAAGCTCGCAACAATTTTATTCCAAAGAACCGCTTCTAAAGTAGAGGGGATGAATAAGAAAAAACCCCCAAAAAAACCATACATGAGTAATCTCGCGAGCCACCCGTTAGGCATTTGTACGAAATCAGAAGCCCGCTTCATTATAAAGAAGAGGTTAGCATGCTTTTTTATTTGGTTAAACGAATATCATCATAATCCGCGCGAGCGGAAGTATCTGTTGAATCGGCATCGGTGAGAATGCCCACACCGACAATACGAGGAGGTTCTTTGCCTGGATAGATTTTTTTAAAATCTTCATAAATATTGGCTGTCTCTTCTATCCATATTCCAAGCCCTTTGGCCCCGGAACGCTTGATCACAATATAAGGTTGAAATTCATCTTTTGAAGCAGGGCTTTGAAACGCGGGTGTTCCCACAGGAAGGCTTTCGCTCCAGACATATTTAATAATCTGAGGTTCCTGTCCTTCTTTATGAAAATAGATATAGATCCCCGCCGCGCTATCGCTCTTAATCCCGTTTATTGCATCCTCATAACGTTCATTACTCCCCTGAGGGAACTCATGAACACGCCATCGCCATTTTAAAATAGGGTAGTCTTTCGGCATCAAAAAATGAATATTCCCCTTCTCATCTCTGCTTTTAAAAACACGCTTGATAATCGTAGACGCCTTTTTCTTCTTCTCGAGATTTTTGGAAACAATGGCAGACAAAAATTTATTCCCTTTTTCGATTTGAACCATGTAAACCTCGGTTCGAAAATGGTAAGACGAAATAATCCACCCTTCCGTTCCGATACCCGGGAACTTCCCAACTTCATAGTCTGAGAAATCATCGACCACGAATCGGCTCTGGGCATAAAGAGCGTTCGACGTAAAAAAGAAAATAAAAAGAACTATCAACAAACGCACAACCAATGAGCGCATTATGACCTCTGTCAATGAATACACGCTCATTATATCACTACACGACAGAAGAAAACAAAAGGAGAAACCCGCCCCCGGACTTATTGATTAGAAACTAATGAGATTTCAATATCGGGTCGGCCGGATTGATCAAGCCAGTTCGATTCTTGTTTATAATAGGCTTCGGGAAGCCCTGCCGGCGCCGTATGAATCATCAGATCCCCATCCATCGCAATACGATCGACAAAAACATTCGGTGAAATCGCAGGCTGAGAATTTGTTGACTCGGGATGTTCATTTCTAAATTTAAAATCAGAGACAAAATAGAGAAAAAACCTCGATCTCCCTTTTTCTCCGAGTGAAAGATCGGCAGGGGAGAGGGAGTAGGCAAGCTGGCGCTGGGCTACCTCTCTGTTTGCAAGCGTACTTTTCTCATTTCCCATAAACACAAAAAGCGGCGCATTCGACCACGCCTTCGAATAGAGCTTCACCACTTCCAGGGTTTTTCCATCGCGCTTCTCAAAGCGCTTCTCGGTCGAATAGTTCAGGCGCCCCCGCCGGAATGCCACCTTTGCCAGCATCTCAAAGGGATGTTTATTCTCGATCACAAACTTTATCAAAAAAAGCGACGTTGAAATCTCCCCGCCTGCTCTCAAAATGCCAAGATTTTTTTTAAAATGACTCTCTGCCCAAAAGAGCGCCGGGACCAAATTCTCGGGATAACTTTTTTCATCTCTATAATCCGGATCTTTAAAAATATGAAGAGGGGGTTTAAGATTGGTAACTTTAAATGGAAAGACCCCTTTGGTTTCCTCCTTTCCGGAATCGACCGCCTTTAAATGGAGAACGAAACTTTTCTCCCCCGCGAATGAATTTAAAGCTGCTGTTTCTTCTGAAAGAATCACAAGCCACTGATTCAATTTCCCGAACTTATATCTTTCAGCAACGAGGCCGGAAGAAATTCCTAAAGATAAGGGCGCCTTTGCGTCCTCATCATCTTTTCGCTCAAACGCGTAATAGAGGGTGATATTTTCCAAAGGTGTGTCGGTATCATCCACCGTTACGATAAAATAGGGGAGTTGCTTTTCTTTCGCTAAAAAATTTCTCTGATCATCCCGGTCCATTGGATCGATCTTCCAATGTGTGACGAAACGGTGGAAATGAACATTATCCATTCCTTCTCTTGTTTTTCTGATTTCAAAATCGACAACCACATTTTCCAACTCATCATAATAAGGGCCAACGGTGATCGCTGAAATACGGGGTGGGGCCGCATCAGGCCTCAGATGCGCCGCGTCAGACGGGGATGAAGGCTGATCTTGGGTTCCAGAATGTTTTTCCGAACAGCCGATCCCAAAGCCATTTAGAACCGCCAAAAATAAAATAAAAAAAATAGTTCTGTTTCTCATCTTTTTCTCCTTCTTTAGGCCTCCTTTAGGAACAATTAAGGGGGATCAGCACACGATCTTTTTTCCCTTCAAAGTATGAAATCTCCGTTTCCCCCCGACAATACGAAATCTGATGCGTCAGATCAAATGCCCAAACGACAATTTTTAAATGCTCATCAAACGACAGATCTGAAAAAAGATGCTGGTTGAATTTCTTTGCGTCAATATCATCCCGTTCCGGTTGATGCCCCCTCTCTGGAAAATTGCCATAAAATTGAAAGCAATAAATTGCAATCTTTTCCTTAAAACTGTTTTTTTGCCCTTCTGAAAGATGTTCCGGAAAGGCTAGAGTTACCAAAACTTCCGTCTGCCGTCCATTCTCCCGCCCCTTTTCTTTCTCACCTCCACATCCCCATAGGCAGAGAACCAAAAAAAGAGCGCTACTCTTCATGAACATATTTTCTATATTCAAGTTTGGGTGGCGGACCATTTAACCCCTGTTCTCCCGCTTTGCCATATATCGTGCCATCAGGCCCCACATCGCCTTGCTCCCCGGAAACATACCCCCCGTGTCGCCGGCGGGCGGGCGGGGGGGGGGGCGGCCCGGCGGGCCGCGCGGGGCG
>CAYJMQ010000036.1:0-21228 GCA_964371555.1 uncultured bacterium
GGTATGATTTTGTGCAGATTCTGGTTGACCAGATGGCAAGAGAAACGGGCTGACAATTTAAGATCAGCTAAAAATGAAAAAATTAAAAGATTTTTAATTGGGAAGGCCAGAAAAAAAGCTTGAGACCCTCAACGTTTAAAAAATCGTCATTCTTGGACGACCTCCCCTCCTAAAATCACTCATCGCAAAAAACTATGTATCAAAAATGAGAAGTTGACGCTCATTTCAACTTTCTGATAACGTCCAAAAATAAATAGACAGGCCATTGCGGAGCAATGGCCTGTCGACTGAAGGAGGTGTTCAAATGAAGAAGGGTCTTTTGATTTCGCTCATATCTATCGTTATCATTTGTGTTTTTATTTCAATTTCGGAGGCAAAGGTTCCTGACCGTGTTACGGGGGCAATATCCGACGGCTATCATCTCACCGCTTATTACACGATTGTCGATTCGTGGATCACCTATAAGAATGGCATTGCATACATCGGCATCGATACCCAGGGGGATTGCCGAGGCTACTACATTCCAGATTGCCATGATCACTTCTACCCCCCCCATCACCCCTGGCGTGAATGCCGCGAGGTGCGGCGTGTCGATTGCAGAAACGAACGAGGCTATTTTGCGCTCCCCGCAGACAAAATTATCTATGATGGAAAAAAGCGTCTGAAGTACATCGAGAACGGAAAGCATCTTACGATCGCAAAGTGGAGCCGCATCCCTCTCTTCGGGGGATGGAAGCTCAGGGATTATGTGAAAATTGCAGTAGGCCGTGATTTTTTGGAAGCAAGTCTTTTGATATTTGAGCCGGAGGAATAAGAGATCCCTCGTCGCTACGCTCCTCGGGATGACATTACGTCCAGGATGACATTACGCCCAGGATGACATTACGCCCAGGATGACTTTACTCCCAAAAAAGCTGCCTTAGCCGCGGATCCTCCAATGCCTGAATCGCCATCGCAAGCCAGGCGGAACCTGCCATCGAAGGAGATGGCGAGAATTGAAACGGGACTTCGCGCGTAGAATAGATGATCCCCCCTGAGGGGGTTTGCATTTTAATCATTTCAGCGATGATTTCTTTCGCTTTATCGATCTTTCCTGCCTTAAGATAAGCCATCGCAACACCGAGTGAGCCTTCAGACCAGACCATTTCAATATCTGACCAGCTTTTATCTGGTTTGTGAGGGTAGATCAGGCGGTTGATCTCGAGTTCGTCGTAGACATATCCCTTATAATAGGGGCGGTATCCCCGAATCTTTTGCAGCGGATCGAGGATGGCATAGCGTTCCATCGCAGAAATGAGCCTTTCAGTCTTTGCCTGATCCCCCCCACCCTCCACTGATAAGGCGAAAAGAAGCCCCCACGAAGCGCAGTCGAGCGCCTGACTTGTGTCGATATCCCCTTTTCTCACCCCCCGATTATATTGCCCCTCCCCTTTATTCCATGCGCTGATTTCCAGCGCCTGTTTCATCAGCGCCACCGCTTCTTTATATTTTTTTTCACCCGTCAAAAGGGAAAGGTTTTTTAACAAAAAGAAGATATCGAGGTTATGCTCGATACTTGCCCACTCTACTTTCCCCGCATGAAATTTTTCGATCACCCGATTGGTTTTTTCATCTTTAACCATCGCATGGGCCCCCTCCCCCCCTGTCACAAGCCCATAACGAAGATCTTTCGGATCGAGAACCTGATCCTCTAAAATGGCATCTGCGATTTTCTTTGCAATTTTCAAATAGCGCTTGAGATTCTCGTCTCTCACTAAAATTTCCGGATCCTCGAACATGCGCCTTCGGATATGATAGGTGATCGCGTAGCCCGCCCACGCCGAGGCGCCATTGCGGATAATCGCTTCATCGTAATTCCATTTCGACGGCCAGTCGTCATGGGTATTGTAGCTAAACCAAAATCTCCCATCTCCCTGCATCACGCGTTCAAAGGCATCTATGATCAACTCCGCCTCCCCAAAATAGCCGGCCTGACTCAGCGCGATAAGACCGATCGCGTTGTCATAGATGGCAGAGCGGCTAAAAATATAACGATAACTTTTGTCATTTTCTGTTTTGGGCTGATCCCGGTTGAGTTCGTAACTCAAAAGCAGATAACGACGACTGATCTCAGGCAACCGCACAATAGAATTTGGGACACGTTGATTTAAGATCCATGCAAGTACTTTCTCTTTGGCATCATTGAAAGAATGAGGCACCTTTGCCACAACAGGTGGCAGGGTTCGAGACGGTAATACCCGCTTTGCCGATACTTTCGTTTCTGGCTGCTTCTTCGTCACATTAAGATTCAAGAGACCTTCCATGAAATTGATGAGGGATCTCCCGGCCTTCTCTTCCGAGGTATGCCCTTCGACTGAAACGCGAAAGAGAAGCGTCCCTTCTGACACCTCTCTTCTGGGCGAAGGCCAGATATACCAATAGCTGACAAGATGAACATTCCCCCCCTTTTGCGCGATAAAATAGCGAATGGGGAATGCATCCTTATCAATATGCACCCGCTTAATTTCACGCCGTGCCACATCCCACCCATCACTGATATAGCAGACCTCGGCGGAGTGGAACTGGCTTTGATGTGATCCATAGACCGCAATCAACCAGACATTTTCACGGGAGCGCGGATGGTGATAAAGACGAAAAAGCGAAATATCAGCGTATTGATTTGAGATGTTTTCACCCTCCCACTCACCGACTTTCACCGGAAAATTGGAGAGGAAATCTTTTTGAAAAAAGTTGCTCCGGGTCGGCATGCGCCCTTCACTCGAAGTAAAATGATAAAGGGAAGTATCGGCGGTCCACTTGTAAGTTCCCAAAACATCTGGACCCAAAACACCTGGAGACGCGCCCTTTGAACGAAGGGAAAACGTCTCATCAAAATACCGAAAGCGCAAAAATACCAGTGTCCCCAGAAAAAGAAGGAGCATTCCAATCAAATAGAGAATGCGCCTATGTTCTAGCGTCATAACGGATTAGGGCCCATACCATTAAAAACGTCAAAAAACAGGCTACCCCGTAAAAGGTCATTCCAGAGAAATCGTGCCAAAATACCAGCGCCATTTTTTCATCTTTATGGAAGCCAAGAAGAAGCAAAACGATAATCCGAAACATATTGCTGAAAAACGCGACCGGGATGATCAAAAAAGAAACGAGGATTTTAAAACCAAATTTTAGCCGGATAAATGTCAGGAAAAACACAACCAGCGAAAAAAGGACAAGCCACGATTTTATGCCGGTACAGTCGGCTGCGATTTGAAATGAAGCATGGGGGAGGAAGAGATTAATCCCCTCCTGCCGGATCTGGTATCCCAACACAGAAAAAATATTCTTTGAGAATCCAGAGATAAAAAGCTGCAGGAGGCCTGACAACTCCCCTAAATAGGGGAGTGGAACCGCAAACAAAAAATAGAAAAAGGGGAACGAATATCCACCCCACCCGTCTTTTTTACCAAAAAGAAGCAGATGAAGCGCCACCCCCCAGAGCGCGAAAGAAAGGCCGCCCAAGAATGGCATCTTCGTTTTAATACCGAATAAAAAAATCACCGCGGAAAGAACCAAGAAAAGGATTGCTGAAATGATATCTTTCGTTCCCAATCGCAAGAGTTGTATCTCCCGATGAAGCCACAAAAACCGAAGGTAGAGAAAAAAAGAAGCCATGGCGATCCATGGCCCGTGCAGATAAAACGGATCGATTTTCCAGGTATCGATGAGATGGAAAAAAAGGGAGCCAAAAAGGACATAAGATAGAGTGATCCCCAAAAGGACGACGATTCCTGATAACATCGCCTTTTGGGTATCGCTCATCTTAAGCTAGACAAGCCTCCTTCTATAGAGCAGAAGACCGAAACCAAAGACCATGAATCCGGTTCCAAACATCCAGTTCGCCGGAAGTTCAGGCGCCCCTGGCGGTGTGACTGGTGATCCACTGCCGCTTCCACGGCTTCGATCTTGTCCCGCCCAGTTTATCCTCAAAGTCCCTTCAGCGGATCCCTGGACAACCCGGTTATTAACATTCACAATGGAAGATGAGATCCCCTGGATCGTCATCCCGGTAGGTGACCGCTCAACCGTCGCCCCTGTTCCTGTTCCGCTGGCTGTGCTGCTCACAGATCCACTGGCAGTTGCCCCCCTGTTCTGATCCCCCACCTGCACCTGCGTCGTCTGCTCTTCAGACAAAACCTGAGATACAGGGAAGAAAAGGGTCATCATTATTGTTGCAAAAAGTAATCCAAAAACTGCCCGCTTCATTTTTTTTCACCCCCTTTATTCTCTGTTAGATCGATCTGAACCACAATCCCCGCGGCGTAGAGCCACTGAAGAAGTGGGTCGATCGACCACGTTAAACCCTTATCCGAAATCAAACCAAACTTTTCAATAGGGTAACTATCTACGTCCCATTTGTCGCCGCTTGAACCATCCCAGTCTTCACGCCCGGAGAGAGCCATCCGGTTGAGAAGGTTCGAGCTCCCGTTCCCCGCTTTTCCATCCCCTCCAAATGTCGAAACGCGACTGACCATGCCGTTCACCCCGGATTCCAAAACTTTTGCCTCATATAATTCACCCGGTTTCAGTTTTGCCAGTCCGACTTTTAGCTCAACATGGCGCTTTGAAACATTCGGGTTCTCATAAATTCCAATCCATGTGTAACCGCCAAATCGATCTGACTTCGTTTCCAAATTTCTAATCTCGTAAATCCCCTTTCCTTCCATCATTTTACCGACATCCGCAATCGCCATATACCCGCCATCGGCTTCATCGGGTAAATCTGGCATTTCAAAACTTTCTGCCTTCACATTCCACTCTTTCCCGGACGGTGTCCGAAATAAAATCTTTTTCGCGCGCAAGAGATTTGCCGATTCAACAATGCCCAGCCAAATCAGATAATATTTCCCTTTCTTTGTCTCTCCCGTTGCCGTCCCCTTCCATTCAAACCGGCTGAAAAGCCGTTTTTGATTCTTTTGAACCATGCTCTCGCCAACGATCCCATATTCAACATGCCCCTCTGTTTTGTAGAGCGTCCGAAAGCGGCTCGAAATGTCTATTCCAGAAACCGATGACACATCCAAACTCCAGACATTCTCTAAACAAAAAAAGGCAACCAGAAATGCCGCCACTGCTTTGACCACTGCTTTAAAACGTACCACACTCAAACTATCTGACTTAATGCTACCTCTCTTTTTTATAAATTCAATGAATTTTTGATGAGGTGTTTTCATTAAGAGCTCATTAAAATTAGCCTTTAAAATCTTGGGGCGGTTAATCTGTGTAATACCTCCCCCTTAACGCATCCTGGGCGAGAATAAATGTTAAATACGTCCGCAATGCCCAAAATCGATCCCTGTCCTGCCCCCCGTTGATCTGGGCGAGTCCATCGAGGTTAAAGTAAATCCACTGAACCAATGGAAATGACTGAATCAGGCGAAAAACATTTTTGTAAGTCCCCCCAAAATTTTCACTGTGATTTTCGCTATGAAATTCATAGAGTAAATCGATCAGATATTTCTCTTTGAAATAACGCTCTGAAAACCGGATCGCGCCTAAGTTAGTCGAAGCGCTCGGGCGACTGATATGGCGAAATTCGTAACGAAGCTCGATCGGTTCAAAGAAAGGGAGCCTGAAAAAAACGATTCCCCGTTTGTCGAACCGGTCCCGAAACCCCCTCTTCTTTTGAAAGTCCTGAACAGAGAAGCTCGCAATGCTCCGGAAATGGGAGGTAAAATCATATCCAGCCGCAATACCATAAGTGTCAAGGGGATCGATATAGAGATCTCTCGAATGTGAGGCCAGGGCAGACTGAGTTACCACAGACTCCCTGGAAAATGAGCCGATCGAAAAAAAACGCGGCGCCTCAACCCTGAGCAGCGCAAATCCCGTAGGCAGCCATTCGGGATGCGGGAGATTAAATCTATGCTCAAAGTCATCCCCATGCTGCAGAAATCGTTCCAGATCAAAACGGCTGGAAACATAGAGGCACTTCTTGTAGAGCGGATAATCGAGACGAAACGATCCGACATACTGATCATAAATGAATTCACGGTCTTTATTCGTCGTAGCAACATTGGGATCTTTATCGGTATTGTTAAGCGCCGTCTGGGAGATCTGAAATCTTGCCTCAACCGCTTTGCCCGGCTCAAAGGGAATAAAAAGCTCATTGGAATTGAGATGAACATTTTCTTCGCGAACCCGAATATCTGTGAGTGTATCCCTGAGGATGTTGTAAAAAAGATGATAGCGGCTGATAAACGTCGGCGCTTTTAAAAGCTTTACCCGCTTTAACCCCTGAAGCGCTTCAATGTACAAGGGGTCAATTTTTAAGCTCTTTTGATAATAGTCGATCGATTTATCCCAAAATCCGTTAAAAAAGTATAGTTGCGCGAGCCCCGCGTATGCGCCTGCGCTCTGGGGATTGATTTCGATCGCCTTTTTGTAGAGCTTTTCAGACTCCTCCATTTTGTTTTGCCAGCTATAGACCCGACCGAGAGAGATATAGCTCTGGATATCGAGCTCCTGGAGTGAGATCGCCTTTTTAAAAGCGGTCGCCGCCGAATCAATCCGGGCCGTGCGGGTATAGAGGAGCCCCAGATGCGCCTGAATATCCCCCCGGGCAGGGGCGATCTTTGCCGCCTTTTCATACCAGTGAATGCTCTGCCCAATCGCGCCCAGCTCGCCATACATATAACCGATGGAAAGCATGCTATCGACATTCTCCGGCTCGATATCGAGAATTTTCAGTTCGGTATGAATACCCTTTGTATGTTGTTCACTCCATTTGTAAGTATTCGAAAGCCCCTTGAGGATCTCTATATCCTTTGGATTCTTTGCGAGAACTTTTTTGTATGCCTCTTCGCTTTTTTTATACTCCTTGTTCCAACTATAAACGCGCCCGAGCCCTAAGAGCGCATCTCGGCTATCAGGCGCAAATTGCAGCGCCTTCTGAAATGTCTGAATAGAAATTTTATAATCGCCTGCCCAACTCTGAACACGCGCAAGACCCGCCATCGCGTCAATACTATCCGGATATTTGCGCAAAACCTCCTGGTAAAGTTTGATCGATTCCTTATATTTTTTTTGCCACGAATAGACGGTTGCAAGCCCAATTTTTGCTTCCGCATGATCGGGCTGAATCTCTAAAACCTTCTTAAAATAAGTGATTGCCTCCTCAAATTTTTCGCTCCAGCTGAGATAGCGGGCGAGCTGAACCATTGAATCAAGATCGTTGGGATTGGCCTCAATCGCTTTACGGTACTTGTCGATCTCGGGCTCAAATTGAGCCAGGAGGGGGGAAGAACAAAGAAAGATCATTAAAAGCACAAGAAAAAAGGTCGACGGACCATTTCTTCTAGGAAAATGGCTTGCTACTGAACCCCTTATGCTCAAACTTCTCCCACGACTTTTTCCCTTTGATAAAGTCTATAAACCCTTTTGTTTGAGACCAGAGTATAAACTGCCTGTATCCAATGTTAGATAAAAGAGCAAAAAAGATCAATAATAAGATATCCTTAAGTCCGGTCGAGATAAAGATATTGTAATTTGCGTAGTCGGTCTTGTATCGCGCCCCGATCCAGATCCCCAAAAGGAGGGTGAGAACCGACAAAAACATCCCAAAGACGATCGCAACGAGGCAAAAGAGGAGAAAATAGGTTTCATTAAGATACCCAAAGAGATAAAATAAGGGGAGTGAGACATATCCACAAAATTCAAACAAAGGTCCCAAAAATTCAAAGAAAAATTGATAGGGCATCGCAAAAAGCCCCACCTGCCGGAACCGGGGATTCAAAAGCATTACTTTGTGAAACCAGAGCGACTCCCCCAGTCCGCGATACCACCGATTGCGCTGCCGATCGAGGTTCCTGAAAGCCGATGGAACCTCAGTCCATGAAATCGGAAATGGCAAATATTCAACTTTCCCCCGAATTTTTTGTTCCTGAATATAACGGTAGAGCCGCACAACAATTTCCATATCTTCGCAGACGGTGTCGGTTGCGCCGCAGTAACGAAGACCGATATCCGTTTTCATGCGCTTGGTCAGATACCCCCCCACTTTTAACACAAGATCCCGGCGAAAAACCGAAAAGACCCCTGAAAGAACAATCAGCGAGTTAAGCGCCGAAAGCCCTGTTCTTCCCACAACAAACGACCTTGCGTATTCGACCATCTGAAAAAGCTCAACCGCTTTTTTGGGAATACCGACTTTAACCACCCGCCCCTTTTCAACGACGCACCCATTTGCAATTCCAACCTGCCCGCCAACGCCGATTATTCGCTCCGGATCATCCAGAAAGGGGCGCATCCCTATGAGAAGCGCATGTTTATCCATCAGTGAGTCGGCATCCATACTGCATACATAAGGCTGGCTGGCAAGATTGATCCCGGCATTCAGCGCGTCAGCCTTGCCGCCGTTTTCTTTATCGACGAGAAGGATTCGAACGATATTCTTTTTATTCCCATACTGGGATTCTGGCATCTCATAAACGCCCTTGACCTCTTTCGTTCCGAGCGGCTGTTCGAAATAACCGGAAAGCCTCTGAAATCCAAACTCATTTTTAACACGCCGAAAGGTCCCGTCGGTCGAACCATCATTCACAATGATGATTTCAAACTTTGGATAATAGAGATTCTTGAGCGATTTGATACTTTCGACAATCGCGTTTTCCTCATTATACGCGGGGAGAATAAAGGAGACCCCTGGAAGCCCCGGATGATGATAAAAGAGATCGAGATTTGATAGCTTTCCATCACTTAAATATTTTCTGATCTTTAACGCGGCGGCAAAAAAGAGGAAAAGAGAAAGAAGATTATAAAAAACAAGAAATGAAATAATGAGAGTCTGTACCGCGTAAACAAGATAAAACAGGGCGATCATAATCCCTGTTCCATAAGTTCCCGATAAGTTTCATAATAGTGCACAGCCATCCCGACAAAGCTCGGTTCATTCGCAAAGTAGTTAAATGTATCGTCATAGATCTCGGAAAAATAATCTTTCTCCATTCCAGCAAATGAGAGTTTCGATGAGAGGACATCGACACCGATTTCCGTTTTATAGATGGTTTGCCCGCCATCGATTCTTAAACGAATAATATCCCGTGCCATCTGTTCAGGTGTGTCTTTTAAATCCTCCCGAAAGCGGCGCAAATAGAGGATTCCAAGCCCCTGATACTGGTCAACAAACATAAAAAGCTGTCTGGGATCGTTCCGTATTTTCTGGGTAAGATCTGAAAGCTCGGCGAGACGATTGTGACGGAAGACGGCAAAAATTTCGTGCGGAAGCGGATAGGTTTCAAGACCGATCAGAATCTTTTTTCCGACGCTATTCGCGTAGGTAATCTCATCGCGGCCATGAATGATCGTGCCGTCCGCGCCAAAGGCTTTTGTCCGGTAGTCCATAATACCGACGTTGTCTACGATATCGATAATATGAAAACTTGCCGGTTTCCGAACCCCTCTCCAGGTGACTTCGACAGGGACATCGTAATCAAAGTTTGCTTCTTCATACCAAAACGGAATATCAACACCGAAAACAAAGTCTGAAAGCCCGGAATCCCGCACCATCTTTTGGGAGACTTCGCAGAGCTTCAAATATTCCCTCATCACCTCTTCACGAATAGCCCCCCAATAGCCGGGGATCAGATAAGGCTCATTATCATGATGAATCCCTCCAAATCGCTCTTTTTTAGAAACCTGTTTGTTGTAATCGATGATCGCTCGAATTCCCGCATAGACTTTCTCATGCCATGGTTCAAGCGCGAATCTGCTGAATCCATCCAGCGCGTGGACCTCGATACCCCATCTATTCGCACCGGAAATAAAATCTCTTAATGCGTTTTCATCCTGAAGAATCGCCTGATATCCCCCCGCCGGCAGTTTCTTGAGCGTCTGCTGAATCTGGAAAAAGATAAGGTTGACCCCCTCTTTTTTGCAAAACTCGTAGAGCTCTTTTCTCACCTTTTTGTTTTTGAGCTGGCGGGCTGTATGCCAGAGCCAGATCGCTTTGTAATATTTTTTCGATGCGGCGCTACTTCTTTCTTTTTCAATGGCTTTCTCAAAAGCCGGCGACTCGGGGAGATGCCCTCCATCGGCTGTGGCAAAGGCAATATCATCAATATAGATGACCCCCTCCCCCTCTTCCCGAAAATTGAATGTAAGCCCGGCTAATTTCTTAAAATGAATATTTTTATAAAATTCCTGTTTGAGCGGAACGCGAACCTCCTGCCATTCGGTCGTAACCCCCCCTTTTAAATGGTCAGAGACCTTTCCATAATAGACGGAATCTTCTGTCTTTTCCCACGCCGCGTCGGCAAGCTGAATCCCGACATCTTCTTTCCCCTTTTCACCCCGAACCCAAAACGAAAGCCAGGCATAAGGAGTTGCGTTGAGGTAGATCCGTTCCCGCGGGGGTTTTCTCATACTAAAAAAATGAACCCAGGCTCCACAAAACCCCTGCTTCTTTTTTTCATAAATGATTTTCAAAGATCTTCCGGATCCCCCCCGATAATTTTTTGACGAAAGCGTTATAAAAGCGGTCGAGGGGAGTTTTTGGAATTCATTGAAAAGACCGTCAACACTGTTTTCGAGACCATCATTAAAATCGGCAATTTTTGTAACACCCTGTTCAATCGCAGGTGTGCGGCTCTGAAGTTGAAGCGGCTGAATCCCCCCAGAGGAAGACGAAAATGATTTTTCAGAGAGTGTCTTATAGACCTGGCCGACTTTCCATCCAAACTCCTGTCCGTAATGCCCGAGAGAAATCGTCTTAAAATCGGCCATGCGCGAAAGTTCATACTCTTTTAATAAAACAACCAGCGGCTCCCAATTCTCAGAAAACGCTTTGAGCGGCGGAAATGCGATATCTTTCATTTCGATCGTCCCTTCGGCGGGCTGGTTAAAATCGAGAACCAGAAACTCCGCATTTTTAAGATCGAGTTTTTTGGCGGCAAATTCCCGGATCGGGATCCCGGTCTCACGCCAATCGGCCACCACCGAACGGGGGAGATATTCATAAATCGCTGATACAAATTCGGTCTCCCCCCCCGCCTGCATACCCATCGTAAAATGCTCGACATCTCTTTCACCACGAATCCGAAAGGCCAAAATAGATTTTTGTGTCAGATCTAAAGAAGAAGATCCCAACGAAATTTTTATGAGACACGATTTACCGGAGAGGGTGTTGAAAAAAATTTTATGAATACCGCTCTCTGATTTCAGCTCGCAGAGAAATTCTTGTTCGCTCTCTACCGGGAGCGCCTTTGCGTCGGCGCCCCCCACCTGTACCCGCTTTTTGATCTCTGCGATGGGGTTGTTTTGGGAAAAAGCAGATGAAGAAATAAGAAAGTGAAGCAAAAACAACAATGAAAATAGAGCGGGCCCGCTCGCTCTCCGCGATGGTTTCTTATTGATCACACAACACCCGCTTACTTTCCTCATCTTTTTTTACCCCATCTCCACTTCCACCAGATGCTCCTTCCCCGCCTCGAGCGCCGGAATTGTGTTGCCAGAAATTTTCTCTCTATTCACAGTAATAGATTTCACCCCCGATTGAACCCCTTTCGGATTTTTGAAGTGAACTTTATAGATCGCCCCGCGGAAAGGTCTTACGATTGAAAATTCCTTCCAGTTTGCGGGAACAACGGGATCGACCGTCAAACCATCAAATGTCGGATGAAGACCGATGATCCATTGTGTCGCCGCCATAAACATCCAGGGGGCTGTCCCGGTATTCCAGTTAAAGGCGCCCAGACCAAATTGCTGATTCGACGGCCCATAACAATATTCAGCATAGACATAAGGCTCTGTTTGATAGTGTTCGGCTGTCTTTTTGGGATTGTAAGGGGCGATTTTGGAAAAAAGTTCATAAGCCTTCTCCCCCTCTTTTCGCATCGCATAAGCGACAATTAAAAACGCGGCCGCGTGTGAAAAGACAGCGGCATTTTCTTTCGTCCCCGGGGCAAACGCGCTGATTCTCCCCAACCCCGGATCATATTCCTGATAGGCGGGGGCAAAGAGCGCGGGGCCGATCGGCGTCTCCAGATATTTTTCAACCGACTTGAGACACCGTGCCGCGCGAAGCTCAGGGGCGGTTTGAGACAAAATTGCCCACGATTGTGTGTTTAAATAAATTTTTCCTTCATGACAGCTATGGGAGCCGATCGTCCTTCCATCGTCCGTGAAAATGCTGATATACCAATCGCCATCCCATCCGTGGGTGTTGATCTCTTTCTTCATCTCTTCATATCGCATCCGCATGATTTCAGCCGCGCGCTTGTCTCCCAGATAGTGCGCGAGCTCTTCGGTTTTTAAAAGCGCGCGCGCGTATGCCTGGGCAAGCCAAATCGACTCCCCTTTTCCTTTGATTCCACATTGATCGAGCGCGTCGTTCCAGTCAGCTTTCCAGAAAAGGGGGAGCCCATGACCGCCGCGCTGCTTCCAAAAATGATCCATCGCCCTCACACAATGCTCCCAGACGGTTGCTTGATCGCCGTCCAGAAATGGAATCTTTTGGTCAAGAAAAGCCCGGTCTCCCGTCTCTTTCAGATAGGTCGACACCATGAATGAAATCCAGGCCGCCACATCGCTTTTTCCCAAAATCCCCGTATTCGACCCAATTTCCCACGGCCCATCGACTTCCGAAAATCCCGCAACGGCATGACCGCTCTGATATTGATAGCGCAGAAGCTTTTCTATCCACTCCTTTGCAAGCCCTGGATCAATCGAACATACCCCTTCAACGTCCTGAGCCGTATCCCGATATCCCCTCCCCCCTTCGCCCGGCGCATAGAAAGAAGCAGAACGCCATCTTGTAATCTGAAGAAGCTGATATTTCCCCCACTGGTTTGTCATCCGGTCAAAATGGGGATCCGGCGTCGTCACATGAATCGTGTCTCCAAGTTTTTTTCGCCAACACTCCTTTGTCTGAAGAAGAAGCTCTTCGGCCAACTCGCTTTTTATGCATCTTCGGATGATCTGGCTGATCTCATCCTTCTTTTCTGTAAAACCGAGAACAAAGACAAATGTCTTTTCTTCATCGGCTTTGAGAAAAACCGGAATTTCAAAAACCCCGACCATTGATTCTCCGCGAATCGGCTGATTCGAACATTTGCCAGACCGGATGAGCTCGGGGTCTGTTATCGAGCCATAACGGCCGACAAAATTCTCATAGCTTAATTCATATCCCGTCGGCGCTTTGGATGAGGCTAAAAATCCGTAGCTTTCATATTTCCTGCAGCTGCTTCGATGTTTATAAGCAACAATAGCCTGAAGCGACGGGTCGAAATATCCCTCATTATAAAGCAGCATAATATTTTTGTGGTCTGCTTCGAGATAGAAATCGCCGAGCAGCCATTGAACGAATGGAAATACGGTAAGGTCTCTCAAATCCCCGCTTTTGTTTTTCATTTTTACAAGCCAGATTTCACACGGGTCTTTTGGAGGGACAAAGTAAGTGATTTCCGCCTCTATTCCATCTTGAACCGCGTGAAGCGACGTATAGCCAAATCCATGAACCGCCTGCCATGCTTTCAGATTCACGCGGAAGGGCTGCCAGTTGGGGGTCCAGATTTCCCCGCTCTTTTGATCCTTTATAAAAAGATAACGACCCGGACGATCGGTGCGATGGTCTTCCCAATGAAGAATCCGGTGAAGCTTTGAATCCCTGTAATAACTATACCCCCCGCCGGTCTGAGAAACCAGCGCGTGGTAGGTCGCGTTGCTCAAATAATTAATCCACGGTTTGGGAGTATCGGGGCGTGTAATCACAAACTCATGCCGTTCATTAAAATATCCATATAATGAAGATTCAGACAATTTTGGAAGTTCCATTTTCCCTTTAGGTTTCATGTTCACTCCTTTACGGCTCCCGCCGTGAGTCCTGAAATAATCAGTTTTTGAAAGATTAAAAACACAACAATGACAGGAAGCGCGGCCAACGTTGAACCTGCCATCAAATGCACCCAGTCGACGCCATGCAGCCCCTTATAAAGGGCAAGACCCACCGGCAACGTTCTCATCTCCGTCGTATTGGTCAGCAAAAAGGGGTAGAGAAACGTATTCCATGAGCCCAAAAAAGTGTTGATTCCCACAACGGCGAGAGCCGGTTTTGAAAGCGGAAAAACAATTCTAAATAAAATCTGAAATGAATTTGCCCCGTCGAGCCTTGCGGCCTCTTCAAGACTCACCGGCAATTGGCTGAGATATTGTTTCAATAGAAAAACATTAAACGGAAGCACGAGGCTTGGCACGATCAATGCCCAATAGGTATTAAGCCATCCAAAGTGCTTCATTAGGATAAATGTGGGAATCATCAGTGTCTGCGTCGGTATCATCATCATGAGAAGCACCGATCCAAACAGCCATTTTTTTCCAAGAAAATTACGGCGGGCAAACGCGTATGCGACCATAAGCGACAAAATCAAATTCCCGACTGTTGTAAAAATGGCAACAACAGCGCTATTTAGAAAATAACGGTCAAACGGCCCGCTCGACCAGACGTCTATGAAATTCTGCCATGTCCAGCGCTTCGGCCAAAGTTCGTTCATGGCGGAGATCAGCGTCCCTTCGGGTTTAAACGAAGTAATAAACATGAGATAAAGAGGAAACATTGAAATGAGGAGAATCGAAAACAACGCCATAAATAACAATGTCTTTTTAGCCATCCCTCTTCACTCCCTCTCCTTTAAGACCTTCATCTGCGCACAGGCAAAGAGACAGATCATTCCTGCCAGGAGATACGCCACCGCCGAGGCAAGCCCCATCTGAAACTCGCTGAATCCCTTTTCATACAAATGATAGACAATCGTTGTGGTTGAGCGCGAAGGCCCCCCCTTTGTCATCGTAAAGATTTCCGGAAATACCTGAAGGGAATTGATGGTATTGATCACGACCACAAAGAGCATCATCGGTCTCAGATGTGGAAGCGTGATTTTAAAAAACTGCTGAATCGAACCCGCGCCATCGAGACGAGACGCCTCATAAAGCTCTTTGGGAATCGACTGAAGAGCGGCCAAAAAAAGGATCAGAAAATAGCCGCACGAAGACCATACCGCCATCGCCATAATGCTTATCAACGCCCAACGTTTGTTGATGAGCCAGGCAGGCTCGGGGCGCTCAATTCCGATAACACCGAGAAGATAATTTAAAAAACCGCTTTCAGAATAAAAGTAGGTAAAGAGCGTTGCGATCACGATAATGGAGGTTACGACCGGCAGAAAAAAACCGGCCTGAAACAACGATTTGAACGGCACCCCCCCCTGGATGAACACGGCAAGAGCCAAAGAGATGGTCAACGTAAATGGAATCGTGCCGACCGCGAAAAGAAGGGTATGCCCGACCGCTTTCAAAAACTCGGGATCTGTAACCGTTTTGAAATAATTTTCGATGCCGTTGAAAGAAAACCTGGAAGTTAAAATATTGTAATCCGCGAAACTAATGATGAGCGAATAAATCAGCGGATAAAGACTAAAGACCCCAAAAAGCAAAATCCAGGGGGAGAGAAAAAACCAGGTCGAGGCATCTCCAGTCGACGCATCTGCGAAGGAGAAGCGTCTCTTTTGAAATAAAATAACGATGATGAGAAAAAGAAAGAGGCCTGCAAAAATCCAAAGGGTTAACGCCTGGTCAGAATGCCCCCCTTTCTTTTGTATTTTATTTAAAATGCGATCGATCTTTTCCGAGGAAGCGGCCAGCGCTTGATCTACCGGCTGATTCTCAAGAATAATCCGGTCGATGCTTTCCTGCAAAACTTTTCCAACCGAAAACCATTCAATATGCGCGGGCGTTGGCCTTGTATAAAGCATCTGATTTACAAAACCTTTCATGTGAGGATCCGTTTGATAATAAGAATCGCTGAGCGCGGCTTTCAGAGACGGCAGAACATTTTTCTGGGCTTTTGAAATCGCAAGCTCCACCTCTTTCGACGTCAGGTATCTCACGAATTCAAACGCCTCCTTCGGGTATTTTGTTTTGCCGAGAATGACAAGCATTTCTCCGCCGCCAAACGATATCCCTTTTTGATCCGCGCGCGGCGTTGGAACCTGGGCCACGCCATACCGCAGGGAAGAATTCGTTTTTGCGATCGCTTTAAAATTCCATGCCCCGGACAAAATCATTCCGACGCGTCCCGCTGAAAAAAGCTGATCAATCTGTTCGAGACGGTTTAAAACCGAATATTTTTTGAGACGCTGATAGAACCCAAAAGCCTCTCGGGATGCCTTTGAATCAAAAACAGAACGGCGCCAATCGGCAGACAAAATATCCCCCCCGTTATTCCATAGATACGGAATAAATGTCTGCCAGGGGGAATAGTCTTCAGCGACCGAAATCCCATAGCCATAAATTTCCGGCGAAAGACGGTCAATTTTTTCGGCATAGGCAATGAGATCATCCCATGTTTTGGGGGGACGTTCGGGATCGAGTCCGGCCTTCTCAAAAAGCGCCTTGTTATAGAAAATGAAGCGGGTTCCAAGGAGCCACGGCATGCCATAGATTTTCCCCGCATGTGTCAGAGGCTCCCACATCAGATATTCATTTTGAAATTCCCTGACCCAATCTGTAATCTCATAGACAACGCCGCTCTGGGAAAACTGGGGCCCCCACGTCGATCCGATTTCAAAGATGTCAGGGGCATTTCCGGCAATCAAACCTGTCACAATCTTGTCATGCCCATAGTCCCAACTGAGCTGCTGCATATGAATTTTGATGTTTGGATGCCTTTTTTCAAACTGATTGATGATGTCCGTCGACTGCGCCTCATCGATGCTAAATTGCCAAAAATGAAGATCTATAACAGCGCTGGCAAATACGAACGGGCAAATCAGAAAAACAGTGAAAAAACAGATTATGCCTTTGTGTTTCATGATACTCGATCCTTTAGCGACTTTTTTTGAGTCTCCCCCAAGAGGTTCTTCGCAAAGTTGCGATTATTCTCATCAGGATCATTTTTTGAAATCTCGCCGAGAAGTCTCTGAAGCCTTTCGTGTTCGCCCGGCAAAAACTGCCATAACGAAAGGGCCTGCATAGCCCGATGCCTGAGTTCCGGCTCCTGACTTTCTTTGGCGGTCGCCATAAAAGCATCGCAGAGACGATCGAAGTCCCCCCATCCAAAACGCCTGAAGAAAATCCGGTGATCGATTCCAAGAAACTGAAAAAAATTATCCAGATACTGCCGCTTTTCGTGACTCAGCTGAACAAAAAATTCATTTCTAAATGTTTTCTGCGCCAATTTTTTAATAAGGAGTGGAAAGGCGTCCTCATAATTCCCAAGCATCAATACCCAAAAGATCTTTGCCTGAATGGAAATATCCGGATCATCGGCCTTTTTCAGGAGCTGCTGCCCCACCACATTTTTTTTGATGTGAGAGAGCGCCTCAATCGATTGCATCCGCACCGAAACATCAGGATCATCGAGGTGCCTGAAAAAAATCATGAGCGACATGTCGTCACGGGTCTTTCCCAATAAAGAAACCGCCTTTCGCCGCACGGCAGGATTGATGTCATCGGCGTAATCCCTGAGAATCGGCACGAGCTCCGGACGCCCCCAGATTTCCATAACGGAGAGAACCCCCTCTTTTGCGGCGTCGCTTTCAAGACGCAAAAGATGAGGAATCACATCTTCCACGGGGACAGGGAGGGATGCTAAAATAGAAGCCAGATGCTCCCGAAGCTCAACATTGGGAACCTCAAGCAGCTGGGCCAAGAGCCCCAGATTTGCCCCCGCCCTCCTGTCTTTGAGCAGCGGCTCAGAAAGCTCATAGATCGCCTCCACACAGCACTGTTTGACGCGCGGATGCTCTTCCCGATCGCGAAAGACATCCAGGAGAAATGGGAGATCCTCGATCGTCCCCACTCTCCCCATTTTCAAAACCGCCTCTTCACGCTCAGAAACTTTCGGCGATTCCTTTAAAATTTTTCGCATTTTTTCCTGCATCCCAAGAAGCTCAAAGAGGATTTTAAGATCATTCCGTTCTTCTTTTGACAACAAATAGAAAACCTCGAAAAAAATCGGTTCCAGATAGGCTGCTGAATCCATTTCCCTTAATTTTTCCAAAGTCTTTTTTCTTTCTATGGCGCTGTCATTCAGCCATTTTTTTAAAAGATCTCTGACAAGCTGCGATTGGAATTCAGATTCCGATTTTTTAAGCCGGTTAAAGAGTTCCCTCAAAATGACCCAGATTAAGAGGACAACAATCAGCGAGCTCAGCGCGTAAATCGCCATCATCAAAAGACGTTCGACCATAGCAGTATTCTTTTCGGTAAATTGAATTGATTTATTAAGTTGAAACTGCTATGGATTTTGAAATGGCGTTTAAAAACGAATCTTTTATAGATTTTGGAAAAGACAAAAACAGGCAGGCGATGCGTGCGGCCTTAAACCATGTCAAAAACGAGCTTGGAAAAGAGTACTCTTTGATCATCGATGGCAAAAAGGTTTCAGCGCCACAGACGTTCTTCTCTTTAAATCCGGCCAAAAAAGAGCAAAAAATAGGAATTTTTCATGAGGCGGATGAATCGCTGACTGAAAAGGCGATTGAACGCGCCGAAAGCGCCTTTGAAAGCTGGAAGTCAACACCGATTGCGCGTCGAATTCAGTGCCTTGACCGAATGGCCGAGCTCATGAAAAAAAAGCGCTTCGAACTTACAGCCTGGATTATTCTTGAGATCGGAAAATCGTGGGGAGAAGCCGATGGCGAGGTGGCAGAAGCGATCGATTTTCTCAAGTATTACGCTCAAGAAATGTTCCGCTTTTCGAGATCGCCCAGACTCGTTCCGATGAAAAACGAAAAAAATGAAATGCGCTACATCCCCTTGGGCATTGGCGCAATTATCACCCCCTGGAATTTTCCGCTGGCAATTCTTGCAGGGATGACATCGTCTGCGATCGTCACCGGCAATACCGTTGTTGTTAAACCCTCCGAATACGCATCGGCTGTCGCGCATCAGTTTATGAAAATAGCGGCGGAAGCAGGGGTGCCTGCCGGGGTTATCCATTTGCTGACCGGGCGGGGCCCCCTTGTTGGAAAATATCTGGTTCGCCATCCAAAGATCCGGTTTGTTTCCTTCACCGGTTCCAAAAAAGTGGGGGTTGAGATCAGTGAGGTCGCCGCAAAAGTCCCCCCCTCCCAAAAATGGATCAAACGTGTCATGGCTGAAATGGGGGGAAAAGACGCGATCGTCGTCGACAAAGAGTGCCATATCAAAGACGCGGTTAAAGCGGTTATCCGATCGGCGTTTGGCTACAGCGGCCAAAAATGCTCGGCTTGTTCACGCGTCATTGTCGATGAAAGCATTTATGAATCCTTTGTCAATCAACTGGTCAAAGAGACCAAAGCGCTTCGCATCGGGGCGCCCGAAGATCCCCAAATTGATATTGGGCCTGTCGTAAGCGACGCACAGCTCAGGAAAGCGGCCCAATACATTGAAATTGGAAAAACGGAAGGAAAGCTTTTAACGGGCGGGAGATTGGATACGCGCCAGGGATATTTTGTTGAACCGACAATCTTTGGCGATGTCGCTCCGAATGCGCGTCTGGCGCAGGAGGAAGTTTTTGCGCCGGTTTTGGCTCTCATCCGTTCAAAGAATTTTGACGAAGCGATCGCAATAGCCAATAACACGGAATATGGCTTGACAGGGGCAGTCTACACCAAAAATCCACAAAAAATTAAAAAGGCCCGCGAGGAATTTTTTGTGGGAAATCTTTATATTAATCGCGGCTGTACCGGGGCTTTTGTAGGGGCGCACCCTTTCGGTGGATTTAACATGTCCGGCACCGACTCCAAAGCTGGCGGCCCGGACTATCTGCTGCAGTTTATGCAGGCAAAAACGATTTCGGAACGAAAGTGACATGGCTGCTGAAAAAGTGTCATTCTGAGCGCAAAGCGCGAAGAATCCCAGCGGAGATGCTTCGGGACTTCGTCCCTCAGCATGACTTTTTCAGCAGAATCTATATAGGAGGAAAAATAGGATGTTCTCATTTTTTAAAAGAAAAAAAGAGACCAAGAAACAAATAACCCAAATCCCAGCAACCCCAGGTACCCAAGGTACTACCCAAGGTACTACAAAGAAACCAGAGTTCATCATCCCCCTGCTACCAGATGAACCGCTCTATACGGTTCTTTCTATCGAAGAGGCAAAAAAAATTTACGCTGAGCGCAAATGCGACTACATCTGGCTCGACGTCAGAAGCCCAAAGGAATGGAGCAACGGCCGTGTTCCAGGCGCCAAACATATCCCGATCGATCAGCTGGAGAAGCGCGTGAATGAGGTTGGCCCAACTGACAAAAAATATATCGTCTATTGTCATGCCGGCGGGCGAAGCACGACGGCGTGTGAATTCCTGAACAAACGGGGCTACCAGCTCCTCTACAACATGACCGGCGGCATGAGTGAATGGGATGGTCCGGTAGAACTATAAGATTTGGTCAGGTAGTGTAACGGAAATTAGACTATTTCTCTTCCCTCACCAATCGGAAACCGATATCGGCGTTTATAGGATGGTAATCGGGAAGGCCTCTGTGTCGATAGGCCGAGCGGCAGAACCGCGCTGTGACGCGCCAACTGCCGCCGCGGATAACACGGCGCAAGCTATCATCTGACTGGGGCTGGGGAGACATACTTTCCGCTTCTTCCTGGGAGAGAGCCATTGAGTAATCGCCGCTATACGCATCAAGAGTCCACTCCCTTACATTTCCATGCATGTCATAGAGACCGTAGGGATTGGCTTTTCTTGTCGCGACGAGATGAGACTGCCCCCCTGAATTTTTGAGAAACCATCCATATTCAGAAAGGACCGCCGGATGATCCCCAACAAAAGAGTAGGCCGTCTTTTTCCCCCCTCTTGCCGCATACTCCCATTCCGCTTCTGTGGGGAGTCGATAACGATACTGGGCATCTCTTTCATTCAGCCTTAAAATAAAAAGCTGAACTTCATTCCAGGATACATTTTCAACAGGGTGATTGGAACAAAGGGATGTTCCATCGATTTCCGTATAGTCCCCGGCACAATATTTTTCTTCTTTAAAACGCGACGGATTATTTTCCATCACCTTATGCCATTGAAGCTGGGTTACTTCTGTCGTCTGAATTGTAAAATCTTTTGTCAAAGAAACCAGATGGAGAGTTTCATCCCACTCCCTGCCAAATTCCCCTAAAATGCTCCCCATTTCAAATGTTGCTGCGTCAATAGTAACAAACTCAGCCGAAATCTGGCTCTCATCAATCGCAGAAATCACAAAAGAAATTGTCTTTAAT
>CAYJMQ010000037.1:0-21035 GCA_964371555.1 uncultured bacterium
GCTCTCCTAATCCCTCTTGCTGATAGATCTTAATCCACGTTGAAAGAGATTCTGCCACATCGCCAAAATAGGGGCGATTTCCTTCCGGAATTGAGAGCAAACTCTCTTGAGCCGAATAGGAGAAAGGCCGGACCCCGGCTACGTCATGAAATCCAAGATGCTCGCTCGTCCTTAAGGCGGCTGGAATTCCTTTAAAATGTTTAAGAATCTTTTCTAAAGAAAGTTCATAAAAGGAGCCTCCAGAGAGGCGAATCAAAAAATTAATGATATACCAAAGGGTCACCTCTTCGGAACTCTTTAAATTGGGAAGCCATGAAAAAAGTTCTTGTAGCTCTAAATCATTATCTAAATGGCCTCTTTCTTGAGAATTAGAGCCAGAGTCTGCATTTGAGGCTTGAGGAGAACCATTAGGAGAATCACTGGATAAAGGTCTAACTCCAACGATATATTCAGAGGCATCATGAACACCAATTTGCTCCCAAATTTCCGATTCTGTACTCCCCTTTTTGACTCGAACTCTTCTTAAAGATATAGGTTTTCCATCTTGATCATCTCTTCTGATCCAAACTTCTTCCGTTCCATCATCTGGAAGTGGGGCGCCTGTCCATATGGGAGAAGCATGATTCTTTCCTCTGGGTGCCGAAGAAATTTTTGGCAATTCTCTTGGCATTGGACCAGAAAAAAGAACTTCATCGGGTGGGAGATAATCTGGAATTTTAAGAAGCTCTCGAAGGGGTACGGGTTCATTAAGTACAGCCGTAGCAGTTGTCGGAGTAGGTTCTGCCTCTCTTCCCCCTTCGGTTACGACTCTCGGACGTCCTCCAAACCGATAACCCTCTCTCACTCCAAAAGAAGCTCTGGGAGATTGAGAACCTTCTTGTGGAGGAGCAGCAGGCTCTGATGGTCCTTGAACTGAATATCTCTCATGCCCACCTGAGGTATCGGCTCTTTCTTCACGTTGTCCTGGTCTTGCGAATTTTAAAAAAAGAAGGGATGCCGCAATATCAACAGTTCCATCCCAAATCAAAAGGGCCCCTGTTTTCTTCTCTCCTTGAATGACGTGCTTTGTCCCCTCTGCCCCAGAATGAAGCCCTGAAATAAGCCCATAGCCTATGAGCGTGTAAAAAGTCCCGTGTGTGAGAGCTTGGCTTGCTGTGATTGTTACCCCTTTTATGGTGAGCGAAGTTGTAGCCAATGTTTCTGTTGAAGCAATTGCCGTGATCCCTCCAGCAAAAAGTGGAAGCGCTGCTGAGAATGGAAGGGACGCTGTGAGCCCTGGGATTAAATCATTAAAAAGCTGATTCCCGCTAAAATGATCATGATCAAAAAGCCCTTGAATCACAAAAGACCCAATCCCTTTTACCCCTGATATGGCTAAGGGAATTCCCGCTAAAAGGGCTGATACGTTTGAAGACAAACCAAGGGCTGCTCCACCTGCCATCCCAAGAGGGACCAATGGCGCCAAAGCCACCCCAATCTTTGCCCATTTGGCCTCCCGAATATCTTCTTCAAAAAGCTCATCCACATATTTTCCATAAACCTTTTCTTTCTCCAAAAGCTCAGCGATAAGTTTTGATGAAACTCCAAGTCTCTGAATTCTTTTCCGAGTGGATAGGATGAGGTCATGGGTTCCTTGAATTTCAACCCAGTTGGGGTCTTCTTTATCTCCACGATAAACCCCTTGAAGCCCCTGCCAAAGACCCCGAGCTTGAACCCGTTTCACATACCCTTCGAGATATTTAGCGTGATCATCGAGAAGTCTTTTTAAGCGCCTTCTAAAATCCTTTTGAGAAATCTCTTCTCCCTCAAGAGAACCTTCTGGCAATTTATGCTTTCCAATATAAAAGTCCCATTGATCGAGAGCCTAATATTTTAAAGCAATAAAATCGACATTATTTAAATCAAATCCATCTTCTGTGATTTCCCCGCCAATCGAAAGAATGAAATCTCTTCTTTTTTCAAGAAATTGAAAGACATTTGATGCCTCTTCAAAGCTTTGCGATCCCCGTCCATGAAGTTCTAGAAGTTTTGAAGATATGCCGACCTTTCGCAAGATCTGAGAATAGCTATCAGAAATCTCTTCATCTTTTGAAAGGTCTGATTTCCAAAGATCCGCTTGATAGCGGCTTAGGATTATTCGAGCTATCGCAATAAAATAGCTGTTCCAGGTCGAAACCAAAACTTCGGGAGAAACATGAGAAGTTACCCACTTGTGAATGAGCCCTCTAAATTCTTCCCCCGTAGAGAATCTATCAATGTGTCCCCCCATATAACTTTGAACAAGCTCTACGATTTCTTTCTGGGCAGACTGAGTTAAAGCCTTTTGAATCTCCTCTTCTGTCGCCGGGCGGATATAGGCATCTTCAGCTTGGGCATCAAAGGGAGACAAAATGCCAATTTGGCCAAGAATGAGGGCGAGACAAATAATTCGCTTCATCAAAAACTCCACAACGGTTTTAACTATCAAGATTTGTGCCAGTGTCTGGTAATCGAATTCGCCAATATAATCAATAGACTCATGAAAAACAAGCCCCTATGAAAGTGTTCATTTTTCTTACAGGATGCCGCAAACTGGCAATCTCAATTTTTTTAATCTGCGCGGATACTGATTTTATCTTTTAAAAAATTTCCGAAATCTTCCTGGTCAAATTCGACGGCCGGGAGGATAAGCCCATTGAGAAGGTCATTCCCGCCTGGTACGGTTAACGTATATCCGCCGGTCCCCAGCCCCTCGTTTAGGGCATTCATTCCATAGGGGACTGCGTATTCATGCGCCCATCGGCCATAGCCCTGTTCACGAATGGCCGCTGTTGCCCTCGGCTGAAGATAAACATTTGCCTGGCTTTTGGGGAGAGCGAATGCCGCCAGGAAAAGTTTGTCAAAAGCGGCTTGAGCGTAATCATAGCGACGGTTCGGATCGTGATGAACCACACGATTTTCAACAGCCTGGGCGAGGGGTGAGAGACCATCGATAACACCCACAATGGCGGCCGTTTTCCAAATCTGATTTATCCGGTAGCCGCTGATGACAACAACTGCCGTCGTCAAAACATTGAGAAAGATACCGTTATAGGTCATCTGTCCCGCGTTCCATTCGGCGATTTCCCATCCATGGTCTTTCACCTGTCGATAAAGCTCTGTGAGCCCCCAGACGAGGTTCGTTGTGATCATGATTTTGGGGTACATTTTAATGATGTTTGTGTTGTATCTCCTGCCGGAAAAAGGGGCATAATCTTTGGCAATCCGGAGAAGAATCGACTGATTTGCATATCTTTTATAATATTGTTCGTAACGATCGACTCTTGCCAATGGTTGGCGGAGGCGTGCCCTGTTGCGGGCGACAAGCTCCAATTTCTTTGCAAGAAGCGGATCAGCCCTCCGATATGCCGAGTAGATCGAGTGTGCCTTTGCTGCGGGAAAAAGCAGGACTGATAGGCCAGCTCTGTCCCCGAGGAAGTGGGCGTTTGACAAGCCTTTGGAAAGTGTTTCACTGTCTTCCTTTCCAAATCCTTCGAGAAGTCCCCTGGCCCTAAGATCGCTCTCGAGCATTTTTTTTGCGTTTGTTTCTGTAACATAGCAGTTAAGGAGTGTGGGGATGAGATCGTCATCGAATGGAATAAATTCACGCAAGAAACTGTCTGCCGCCTCGTAGGCTTTGACTGAGGCATATCTCCAACTGGTCTCATATTCTTCAATTTTCCGACGATGGTCTTCTTTTTTTGCCACAAAAGCATCGTTTCTTTCTGAAATCACGCGATGCAGGAGCTCTCTTAACGACTCTGTTTTGATTTCATTATTTGCAAGCACAGATGAAAATTTGTCGTTGTCAGAGACCAAAGATTTTTCTTCGGAAAGCTCCAGTGAAATATGATAGGTCCGGTCATTTGCGGCGATTCCCGAAACAAAGCGCACTTGATCTGCCTCGAGAAGGGGGCCGGATATCTTCCAGAGCGAAAGTTCTCCTTCCCCGGAGTTAAAGATCACATATCTTCTAAAATATGCGGGTTCGGTTTCTTTTATGGGAGAATTTGGCGTTAATCTTGACAACTGGTGCGAATGGCTAACGACGCATTCCTGAAACTGGCCTGCCGGCAACGGAATGGCATGAACCTTTTTGACATCGGATTTAAAATCGGTTCTCAAAATCTCTATTTCATTTTCTGAGAGAATGACCAAAAATTTCTCGTTTCCTTCTTGAACGATCACGAGAGAACGGATGTCCGGCCACTCAAAGGAATAGGTGATTGCCCCTGTTTTCGGATCGACCATGTCAACGGTTGTGGAAATTAATTTTTCATTTTGAAATGTGTCGACAACGACAATCAGCTGGTTATTGTCCAAGAGGGCGTTTCTGTAAAGCAAAGATGGGAGACCGTCATCATCAATATGCCCGCAGAGTTCCTCCGAATAGTGATTCTCTGAAGGACTTTTTTTGTGAAAAAAGGAACAGCTCTCTTTTTCACACAGACGAATGCCGTATCGACCGAGGGCGGAAATTTCAATATCACCGTGTGTCTGAAAACTGGTGATCGGGTAATCGGCAAACCCCGATCGGAGCCCAAAAAATGCCCCAAAAAATGCATTGGCAAGCCAGAGCAGCGTGAGACAAAATCCAACTCTTTTAATCATGCCTGTTTACCCCCAAAGAAAGACAGAGTTCGAGTTCTTTGAATTTTTCCGCCAGCTGCCTGAGATAGCTGTCTGACCAGTGAAGATTGGAGAGCCATGATGTTTGCAGTTCCTCTCCGAAATCATTGAGTTCCACGAGGATCGTTTCAGCGCGGGTGATGGCATCCCGGTTTGTCTGGGAAAGTTTCTCATTAAAATGGTAGTGATACCATCGATAAAGTCTTAAAAGACCGTACGCGTAGCCTTTGAAAAGCTGAAAGGTATTCCAGTCGTTTTTATCCCCTTCATCCAAAACAAGCCAGGCGGTTCGGGTTTCTTTTAAGATCTCTTCCTGAATTTTAGAGAGGACTTTCAGGGAATGGAAGTCGATCCAGGAACGCTGAAATCGGGGATCATCGGTTTCATCCTTGTAAGGAATAAGATTTTCATGGCTCCATTCCAATGAAAGTTTTTCAAGATATTGAACCAATGTGCCAAGATTTTCTTTCTCAATCGGAACATCCGAATAGTTTAGAGATTTGGTTATCCGATTGGCTTCTTTAAAAACATCGGAAATGAGATGGTGCGTTTTTCCCTGAATGACGAGTTCACGATAAAAAGGTTCAAGATATTGCGCGATCATATAGACGATACCGGCCGCCAGATGATGTTTTTTATTTTGATAATGGGTAGCCGCTTCTTTAGCTAATGAGAGGAAAACCTTAAGAAGTCCCTGCGTAAATGTTTCTTTGCTCTGCACCCATGTCATAAGGGGAGGAACCTCTACCGAAACCCCAACTTCCTGAATTTTTTCCTTCCACGGCATCAGCGCATCTCCCAGCCATCGATCCTTGTTTTTAAGAGTCAGATTTTTTACGATATAGACAGTTGGTTCATCTGAAGGTGAAATCCCTTTTTCCCAGACCAGCTCATACGACTGTTCACGACGCTCTTTCCATTGATTCGCCGGGATTGTCACATCGAGCTTCGTGTCATTTGATATCAGTAAAAAGGTGACATCCTCCAAAGGGGTTGACGATTCAACCGAGAGAGAGAGTCTCAGTTTAGGCTGATCCCCCCAATTTGGAGTCAACCAGGGATCAATCGTTTCCAACTTTGAATCTAAAACGACCGGTTCGTGATCTGATTTTTCAAAAAAATGGCCATAGATGGGGGTATAAGTCGCCGCCCCCAATGTTTCATTGCCAACAACAGGGCCAAAGCGGGCGCCCCCTCTTGCCAGTGCAAAATAGCGGCCTGGTTGGTCGAGGAGCGCCCGGCTTGAAAGATAGTTTCCAAGATGGCTAAACAAAATCCCCCGCGGGGTAGAAAGACCCAATGTCCAACCGCTGTCAAAGAGGGCCCGCCATCCATCATGATCTTCGCCGGGGCGGGTGAGAACACTTCTCATCATATAGCCCGGCATATCGAGAAGCGGTCTTCTCGGAGGGGGGATTAGAAACGTTGCTTTTTCATACGGGGTCAGGTTTTCCCATTGCTGGTACCAGCGTTGATACGGTGTTTCCGTGTCAAAAAGCTCTCCCCCGAATTTCACAAATTTTTGATTTATATACCCTGTGCTCACGGCATTAAAAACAAGAATGAGAAGTTTTCCCGAGGCATTTACCCTGAAACCGGTCGATGCAAAAATAGGAAACATAATATAGGTGTTAAAAAACAGATTGTGGGCGAGCCCGGAGGAAAGAAACGGACGTCCATCATTTTTTCTGACCCACCACTCAATGCCTACATTTGCCGCATCGCTGTATAGTGTGAAAAGAGCCGCCTCGCTTAACTTCCCATGCTTAAACATTCGCTCAAGAAACGTCGATTGAAGCATCTGTTCATGATCGTAAATTTCGTCCAGCGCCCTGACGAGTTCTTCCCGATTGCTGGAAACGGCAGTGGAAGACCAGCGGGCCCCCGCCTGTCCCGCATTTCCAGTCCAGCCGCATCTGATGAGGTGTCTTAGTTTTTCAATTTTTTCGAGACTGGCAAGTTCTTGTGTCGGCTGATTGAGCTCAATGATTCGCGCCAGGCGGTAGGCTTCTTCTGATTTGTCAATTTGGTCCGCAATGTTTTTTATCTGGATAGCCAATGCTTCTTTTTCCCCCTCCGCAATGCCCGCTTTCGATTGTAATTTTTTTAAAGCCTTTATGAGATTTGGGGCTGAAGAAGGGGACTGTTCTAATTCTTTAACCCTTGCCACCCCTTGCATGAGCGCAGATTTTATTTTTGCCGTGAGAGCAAGGGCTGCAAGTTTTTGGAATTGACTGGGCTCTTCCAGGAGTCGTAGATATTTAAGCCGCTCCCAGTCTTGAACACCAGTCTTGAAAAAAGATGAATGGGGTGAAAATGCCTTTACAAAGTCCTGGGCGGGAACCGATTCAAAGAATTGAGAGATCTGCTTGAATGTCCAGTATTCCAGTTTTTGAACCATCGGGGGCGCATGACCGATTTCAACCCAGATACGCTCGAACGGACGTTCATAGTTTCGTGTTTTTTCGATCAGGCCAAGAATCTCCCGAAATTTTTCAGGCGTGAGAATCTTTGTTTGTGGAAGTTCAAGGAGTTTGGCAAGTTGTCCTCTAAACTCTGCGATTCTTGCTTCTCCGACCCAAAGCTCCGCCGATTTCCATTCGGAAAGCCACGGGGCGCCGCCTGACTTCAGATCCTGATTTGCCAGTCCAAGATTTCTCCGAATGTCATTGATTCCCTTTGCCTGTTTGGCGCGTTTCTTAAAACTAAATTGTCGGAATTCAGCTATTTTTTTAAGGGCAAATAAAATTTGACCCGCTGAGCCAATGATTTCCCCCCCATTTCGCAACCGCGAAAAATAGTTCCGGATCTCGTTTTTTTCATCGTCAGTCAGAATATCTTCCGCTTGATAAGCCTTCAGCTGATCTTCAAGGCTTTTATCAAGATCGAAACCAAAAATATCGACGAGTTTATCAGCATCAAACGGAATGGAGGAGAGCAGGCCGTTTAAAAATGCTTTCCCCCCCTGTTTAAAAGTAAAGGGGGTATCGATGGCTGACGAGACTGCTGTGCGGTGGACAGAGCGTGCCCGATCGATCGTCTGCTCAATAGATGTTTCGAGTATTGAGGGGGGGCTTTGGGAAGAAGAGACCGAAAAATGAATTGCGGGGCCTGCAACCGACTCTGAAACCCAGACTCCTGTGATAGAGCCTTCAGTTGCCTTAATTGAATATCTGGGATCGAGCGTTGCATCGCGTTTGATAAATTCTTCACGGATCGTCGCTTCATCGGGATTGATTTTAAAATAATGAATTCCAGCTTTCCCAGCCGGCGAAAAGAGTTCGTAAGAGCCGGATTTGGCGAGTCCCAGCATGGGGGCATTGAGCGTCCAACGATTGATCGGCGGGGATGATTCATCTGAAAAGAGCGTAAGTTCAGATTCCCCGATGATCGGATTCCAGTGTGAAACAAGCATCAGTTCATCTTTTAAATTAGGTGGTAAATTGGGTGGTAAATTGGGTGGAAAACCGGCTGGGGAAAGCAAATCCAAAAAAACAACGCCGGTCGTAAAGGGGAGGGGGATTGTTTTTTGAATTGGAATTTCCTTTTGATTTTGTGTGTGGGTTTTAAGAAGGTCATCCAGTCTGACATGATCAATTCCACGCGGGGTCGAGATAAGGATGAAATCATCTTTCAATGTAAGACCGTAAACGGCATGCAGCGCTTTTAAAAATTTTCCACGGTCATCGCGGGCAAAAACTTCATACATCGGCTTGAGAGAGGGGGCACTTCTAATTCGAATTCTGGTAGGAACACCGAGCTTCCCCCGCTCAAATTGCTGCATAGCTGCTTCAGAAGTGGTTTCGGTCTTAAGTTCCCAGCGATCGATCAAAATGCCGTCTGCGCCGAGCGCCTTGACCAGATAAAAGTTTTTTCCATCCACCCGGGGGAGGAATGAATAAAGGGCACTGATTCCATAACTGCTCAAAATGTTTTCAGAAACGGTGGATAGAGAGGGGCTTTCTGAGCCCTCTTCTTTTGTAATGGGTGTAATGGGTGTTATTGGAAAACTAAGAAGAATGGGGAGCCGGGCCTGATTCAGGGAAAGGTTTTGTAAACGATTTTCGGGGGTGTCTTTTCTTTCGGATATCGAAGGGGCAGATATCGGAGAGGCATCGACAATATCGACAATGCGTTCCCCTTCACGTTCCAGCAATATCATGAGAAGAGACGATTCTTTTAGAAGAAGTTCTGAAGAGACTGGGGCGTGATCTTCCGATTTAAACTCTTCAAAACGATAGCTTCGGTCGGCTTCGTTTCGTTTTAAATATTTTGATTTATCGGCAGATGATTCTTTGGCAAGAACAAAAATCCCCCCTTCTTTACGGGAGAAAAATTCGAACTGATCCGTTTCTATGTGGGCATTGATTTTAAACTGGAGAGACGCCTCCAGATCAACCTGATTTCTGGCCGAGAGATTGCAAGTGAGGGTGAAAAAAATAAAAAGAAAGAAGCTTGAAAATATTTTCATCTGTTTAATAGGCACTTCCTCTCTTTTTCGGGTTTCCCTATGCAATAAGAAGGCCATTTTTTTATTGACCAATAGCTCGAAAAATTCTTAATAACAACCTGATATAACAAAGGAAAAAGAAATGCACAAAAAGTAATCATTTTAGTTATTTGTACATTTTTTTTACGTTGTCTAGGAGTAAGCCAAAGATGATTTTTACAGCTAAAATGACTTTTTCAACATCCTGTTAATATTTCTTTATTATTTTTCTCAAAAGATCAGTAGCTTCTTTAGGGTCTAATTTATTTTTTTCTATGTTATTTTTCAAACGAATAAGATCCCTTAAGGCATCCAAAACATCATGCTTTTTCGCCTTTATTTTTAGATTTTTTATAATCGTTGGATACCGATCCAACATCAAAAGAATGTTTTGTCCTTCAATCGATGCCTTTGCCCATTTAAATGCATTGAGTCGATCAATAATCAGGTCTTCTACAGTAATAATCCGGATGGAAATTCCCCTAAAATTGATTTCTTCATAACTTTCCCCCATTCCTAAAGAGCCAGATGGAAATTCGACAATGAGTTGAAATTGAGGATGAACAAAGAGGCGGCCTTCTCTATTAAAGCCAAGCCATTTCATGACTTCTTTAACTTCATTCGAAGTTGGTAATACATAATCAAGATCACCTGAAGCATATAAGCCTTGCGTATAGACTTCCACTGCCGCTCCGCCAACAAGGATCGGATGGAGTTTGGAAGATTGCAGCGCTTTTTGAAGAACTGCGGTAATGGCCAATGCCCTTCCCCCCCTCTCTTCCATTTGGGAAGCCTCTTCCAGCTCATGTTTTAGAAGATCAAGTTTTTTCATAAAATCCGAGCTGGTTCCATTTTCGCAGCCATTTTTCTTTTGAGAGAGACCTCTTTTTTCTTTTGAGGCGTGATGGCTCAAAATAGAGCCTCGTTGGGTGGGCCTGTTTCAGCAGTTTTTTTAACAGATCAAATTTGATCAACGCCGTTTGCGGTCTGCCATTTTTGGTAACGACAACGAAAAGGTTTTGTCGCGCCACCAGGTTATTGAACTCAGACAGTTTTGCTTTTACGGAAGCCAACGGTTCGAATTTGAAATTTTCGATATCGGTATAAGGTCTATCCATTTTCATGACTATTATTATAGTCATTTTATTACTTTTGTCCATTGTAAATTTTCATCCAAAACCACAGTGGGCCCATTTAACCGGGTCGTCGTGAATCAAAAATGCGGGGTAAGGCCAGCAGAATTTAATCTTGTTTTTTCAAAAAAAATTGTATAAGAAGCAGTGCCTTAGATGAGGATATTTTTTTTATTTTTTCTTAGCCTGGTTTCATTCGCCCTTCCTATAAGACTGACTGCTCAGCCACCAAAAGAAGGTGTGGAATTATTGCTTCGGCTCATACGTCTCATACGTAAAGATAGTCGTATCTCATCTGATGTGGAATATAAGCAGCTTGAATCTATTTTAAAAATGACGAAAGGAGAGAGAGAAAGGCTGTTTCGAAGCGCGGCCACGATAGAAAATTGGCGTTCTCATTTTAAAGCATCGATGACTAAGAGTGGAGAGTGGAAGAATATAGAGAACAACACCTTCCTTGAGCGTCATTTTTTTGAATATGCTTATTATATTGAATGGGTTCAGGGATCGGAAGCAACCGCATCCCGGTTTAAAATAATCCGGCATCCAGATGGAAATCAATATGCTTTTCTTTTTGAACCGAGCCCTCATTTGTCTGTGGATCATCTTCCTACTCATCTTCAAATTAGGGAAATGAGGGGAATTGGAGAGACGTCCGCTCAAATTGTTTATTTCCAAAGCAAAGATGGATTTAAAGGGGTTGTAGATTCTTTCTTTCTTTTGGCGAGCGAACATCGATTTGTGACTCTTTCATTTATTCGAAAGAATTCTCCTTCTATTATTAATATGAAGGACACTTTGGTTCCGGAGAAGACGTTGTTTTCAAATGCCATTGTCGATTTGGCCAGTGGGAGAGTCTATTCAGGATGGAATGGCAAGCGGGGATGGTTAAAGGCGATGCAGGGACCGATGACCGATTTATTTCGTGAGGAGTTTGAGCGGTTAGAAAGCCCTCTTTCTAAACTATTGAGAACTGCTCTTCAAGATTTGAGGAGTCAGGGGTGGCACGATATAGATGCTTTTTTGGAAAAGGAACTCACGCTCATAGGAGATGGAATTTTTCGCTACCGTTTGGCGCGTTATAATTTTGTAGCGGAATCTTTTGAGAGTCATTCTCCGATTATTACGTTTATTATTGATATGAAGAACCTTCTTCGGCCGAGGGTGATTCAGATGAATCTGAAACCATGACCTTTTATTTGACATTTCATGACGATTTCACTAATTTTCCCCCATGCCTTTGCCAATCACAGACGAACACCGGTTAATCCAAAATCTTGCCAAAGAGCTTGCCGAAAAAGAAGTTGCCCCCTTTGCGATGAAGGCTGACCATGAGGGGATTTATCCTCAGCATGTCATCAAAAAGTTGGCTGAAGCAGGGTTGATGGGGGTTGCCATCCCCGAAGCGTATGGGGGGGGAGGGCAGGATCATGTTGCCTATGTGCTTGCCCTTGAAGAAATTGCGGTCCGTTGCGCGAGTACGGCTGTCATTATGTCGGTTAATAATTCTTTGGTTTGTGATCCCCTTTTTCAGTTCGGAACGGAAGAACAAAAAAAGAACTACCTCATCCCTCTGGCCAGAGGGGAAAAGCTGGGATGTTTTTGTCTTTCAGAACCGAATGCGGGTTCAGATGCCGGGAGTCAACAGACATACGCGGCGTCATCAGGGGGGGATTATATTATCTCCGGTGTGAAAAATTTTATAACCAATGGACCCCAGGCAGATACGGCCGTTGTATTTGCTGTGACAGATAAATCAAAAGGGAAAAAGGGGATTTCTGCCTTTATCGTCGATAAACATGCTCCGGGCGTGGAAGTTGGGAAAATTGAAAAGAAAATGGGGATCAAAGGATCAGCCTGTTCACAGATGCTTTTTAATGAAGCGCGGGTCCCCAAAGAAAATCTTTTGGGACAGCCGGGGGATGGATTCAAAATTGCGCTCCAGTCGCTCGACGGGGGGAGAATCGGCATTGGGGCCCAGGCAGTAGGAATAGCGCGGGCGGCATTTGAAGCAGCCAGGAGTTATGCAAAAGAACGAAAACAGTTTGGAACCCCTATTGCAGACTTTCAGGCGATCCAGTGGATGCTTGCCGATATGGCAACTCAAATCGATGCGGCAAGGCTTCTTGTGCATCGGGCGGCCGATCTCCATGACCGGGGAGAATCCTTTACAAAGGAGGCGGCTATGGCAAAGCTTTTTTCATCGGAAACAGCGATGAAAGCGGCAACCGATGCCATTCAGGTTTATGGGGGATATGGTTATTCCCGGGAATATCCGGTTGAGCGGTTTTTCAGGGATGCAAAGATTACGGAGATTTACGAGGGGACATCCGAGATTCAGCGACTTGTCATTGCGGGGCAGATTTTAAAAGGATCCCCATTGTGAAACTTAAGATGACGTTTTTTGTCACCTTTTTTCCGACGGATATTATTTAGATTCTGCTGAAAAAGTCATGCTGAGGGACGAAGTCCCGAAGCATCTCCGCTGGGATTCTTCGCGCTTTGCGCTCAGAATGACACTTTTTCAGCAGAATCTATTTAAAATTTTAAAAAAACAATAGGTGATTTTAAAATCATAGGTATAATGAAATTGTAGACCTTAAGAAATCGGTACGTTTGCGGAAGTGGATAAAAGGTTCCCCAAACCGGGGTTATTTAAGAGAAATTAAGAGATGGAAAAAACGCGGCTTTATTTTTTACAAGCCCTCATTGTTCTTTTCTTGACGATTGTTTCACAGGGAGGGAAGACAGAGGAGGGAGAGGGGCGCTTTCGTCTGCTGTCGGAAATTCAAAATGGTGTGACATATATTAAAAATCCCTGCCATCGTGGGACTTTCAGTCTGGTATTTTCATTTTCAAAAGAGCTGAAGGGATCGGTTGAAGAGGAGATGGCGTTTGTTTCATTTTCTGAAGCATTTCAAGATTTCTTAAAAACCCAGCATGAAGAGATGAAAACAGTTGCCCTCTATGCAGGCGCCCCTGAGAAAATCGGAAGTCGCCAGCTCCGGGTCGACTATATCGCAAAGATGGTTCGGGAGGACGGAAGCGATGTCAACCTCGAACTCCCAGACCAGATTGAAGTTGTTATTTTGAACGAAGATCTTTCGAGGGTCTTCGATCAGTCAAATCGCTCATGTGAAAGGGTGCCAACCAACGAAAGAGAAATCACGCTGCTCCTGTCAAACCCGTACGAGATGTGCGGGGCATATCCTCATTGATTTTCATTTCGAAAAACAGTAGAGTTCTTTAAGTTTTCAATATGAAACGAGCGTCTGAAAAAAAAGAAATTCGGAAGGTACAGCCAAAGCGCTTTTCGACGATTTCTGATCTCGAAATTAAAGGGCTCTATACGCCGGAGGATATTGAAAATGTCGATTATAAAAAGGATCTGTCGGATCCTGGCGAATATCCGTTTACACGGGGCATTCATCGCACCATGTATCGGGGGAAACCGTGGACCATGCGGCTCTTTTCGGGTTTTGGAACCGCAGCCGACACCAACAAGCGATATCATCTGCTTCTTGGGCGGGGCCAGCATGGGTTGAGTGTCGCGTTTGATATGCCAACACTGATGGGGATCGATTCTCTTGACCCGCGCAGCAAGGGAGAGGTTGGAAAGTGCGGGGTGGCTGTAGATACCCTGCGGGACATGGAAATTCTCTTCAAAGGGATTCCTCTCGATCAGGTTACAACCTCCATGACGATCAATTCCCCGGCGATTGTCCTTTTTGCAATGTACCTCATGGTTGCGAAAAAACAAAAGGTCCCATTTAATCGTGTGGGGGGGACGCTTCAAAACGATATTTTGAAAGAATATATTGCGCAGAAAGAATGGATTTATCCCCCTCGTCCGTCGATGAGGATTATTCAGGATATGCTTGTCTACTGCGCGAAACATGTTCCGAAATGGAATACAATTTCGATATCCGGCTATCATATCCGGGAAGCCGGTTCTACCGCCGCGCAGGAGCTTGCCTTTACGCTCGCAGACGGCATCGGCTATGTTCAGGCAGGGATTGAGGCGGGGCTGGATGTGGATGACTTTGCGCCAAGGCTCTCATTCTTTTTTAATGCTCATAGCGATTTTTTTGAGGAGATTGCAAAGTATCGCGCCGCCCGAAAGATGTGGGCAAGAACGATGCGGGAGAGATTCCAGGCGAAAAATCCCCGTTCCTGGCTTTTGAGATTTCACACACAGACAGCCGGCTGCAGTCTCACCGCCCAGCAGCCGTATAACAATGTGGTTCGGGTTGCTATTCAGGCGCTTTCAGGGGTTTTGGGGGGGACGCAATCCCTTCACACGAATGCGCTTGATGAAACATTGGCATTGCCGACGGAGTTTTCGGCAACGGTTGCCCTTCGCACACAGCAGATCATTGCTGAAGAGACGGGGGTTATCAATACCGCCGATCCGCTGGGAGGGTCTTATTTCGTTGAGGCGCTTACAAACAAATTGGAAGAAGAGGCGACAGAATATATAAAAAAAATTGATGAGATGGGGGGGATTATTGAGGCCATTGAAAAGGGGTATCCTCAAAAAGAGATCGCCAGGGCTTCCTATCACTATCAGCAGCAGCTCGAACGGGGGGAAAAGGTGATTGTAGGCATGAATAAACATGTTGAGAAGGGAGAGCATCCCCTTGAAACACTTTATATCGATGAATCGACAGAGCGACGGCAGGTTACGATTCTAAAAAATGTGAAAAGGGAGAGGACTGAGGCGAAAGTCAGAAAGAGTCTTGATGCGTTGAAACGGGGGGCAGAGGGGAAAGAGAATCTTGTGCCACTGGTGACCGAAGCTGTGGCTGAAATGGCAACGATCGGTGAAATCTGCTCCGCGTTAAAAGATGTATTCGGCGGCTACACGGAAAAAACGGTGTTTTAGGATGGTTATGACGCGCCCTTTACGAGTACTGGTATCCAAAGCGGGTCTCGATGGACATGATCGGGGGATTAAGGTTGTTGCCCGAGCTCTGCGGGACGCAGGAATCGAAGTCATCTACACCGGGCTTCATCAGACGCCTGAGATGATCGTTTCTGCCGCCCTTGAAGAGGATGCCGATGCGATTTGTGTCTCTATTCTTTCCGGGGCGCATATGGTTCTTATGAAAGATATTTTCACCCTCCTAAAAAAGAATAAGATGTCGCGTGTTCCGGTCATTTTGGGGGGGATTGTTCCCGAGACCGATTTTCATAAGCTCAAAAAAATCGGCGTTAAAAAAATCTTCACCCCCGGCGCTTCTCTGGAGGATATTGTTTCTTACATCAAGACAGATATTAAACCGATGTAAAATTTTTCTTTGCCCTATATCAACTCAAAACATTCAATATCGAGAATGGAGCCGGTTCGTTTTGCTTTTTGTTTGAAGAGCGCCCTTGCTTTTGCTCCGATTCTTATTTTTTTGGGATCTTTGGCGGAGAGGTAGTGAATGACGCCCCCTTCGAACCCTTTGAATGTTACAAATCCAACGAACTTTGGACAGAGGGGGGAGGGGAGGGGATTTCCATCAAGATCGATCGTAACCTGTGTGTGCGACGCAAGAATTCCTTCACGGGGGGCAACGCGATTTTCTTCGAGGCGGGTGAGACACCGCTCACAAAAATGACGGGCAGGCAGAAATGCCTTGGCACACTTCGGACAATAGCTTCCGATAATTTCTTCATTTTCTTCAAGCTTTCTTAAAAATCTTTCATTGCCAATTCCAGCGGTGTATTTGCTCGTAATCAGCATGCTTCCTTCGACAGATTTTATTTTATCGTTTTCAAGTGAGCGGTCGAGAATTGTCATTGTCTTATGCTTTCTGTTAATCGGTCATTCTGAGCGAAGCGAAGAATCTCATTGATGAGATCCTTCGGACTTCGTCCTCAGGATGACATCGGTTTATGCTTTCTGTTAATCGGTCATTCTGAGCGAAGCGAAGAATCTCATTGATGAGATCCTTCGGACTTCGTCCTCAGGATGACATCGGTTTAAAATATTGTATATCCGTAATGGCCCCTCTCCTCTGTTCAACACGGCGCCAGACAGCTTTAACGCGCATGCCGATCTTAATCTCTTTGGGGTCGACCTCATCCAGGAGATGCATGATTCCGCACCCCTTGCTTGCGCCATCTATTTCAATTACTGCCGGCAGATAGGGTGTTTGAACCCGTTTGGCATCCCAGCTGACATAACAGATTGAAAAGGTGTTCACAACACCTGTGTCTTTTAATGTTTTCCATTCAATGACCGGAGAAAAACAGAGTTCACAAAAAACGCGGGGAGGGACGACGGTGCGTTGACAATGGGAACAATAGGTTCCTAAAATTTTTCCTTCTTTGAGTCCCTGAAGATATTTGCCAATGCCGATCCCTGTGTCCCAGCAATAGAGCGCGTGTGGATCCCCTGTTGTGTAAAGGACCCGCCCTTCGTCCAAATCTTTTGTTTCGATTGGTGTTCCTCCCAGATTCATCGTTTTGCTCCGTCATTTCGTAAAATGATGACCGTTCCCACCTGCATTAAATCCCCCCATGCCTGGGCAAGCCCCGTTCGTGGCTGTCCCGGCACCTGCCGTTCGCCCGCTTCACCCCGAAGCTGCCAAAAAAGCTCACATACTTTCATAAGACCGGCTGCGGAAATTGGGTTTCCCACCCCCAGCAGTCCCCCTGATGGACAGACAGGCATATTTCCGGTTCGCTGAGTTACGCCATCGATAGTGAGCTGCGGCGCTTTTCCTTTATCCGCCAGAAGAAGTCCCTCAAGATGATGAAGTTCCTTGTAGGCGAAGGGATCATAAGGCTCAACAATATGAATCTCTTTTCTCGGCTCACGAATGCCTGACATCTGGTAAGCCATGCGGGCTGCATTTTCAACATATTGAGGGTAAGCAAGCTCCCTGTTTGTCCAATAAGAAGTATCGAGATTCCAGCCAACCCCCGTAATCCACACAGGTTTTTTTGTAATTTTTTTAGCGCGTTTATCGCTGGCGAGAATAACAGCGCAGGCCCCATCACTCGTCGGTGAAACCATAAGCCTGTGAACAGGCCACGCCAGTACTTCTGAATTGACCACATCATCGAGCGTTACTTCCTCTGCAAGCTGAGCCGAAGGATGCTGCATCGCATTTCTTTTGTTTTTCACTGAAACATGAGCAATATCCCTGACGGTGAGTCCATACGTTTGCATATAACGATTCATTTCGAGCGCAAAAATCCAAAGGAGATTGGGCTTTAACGGTCTTTCTGTCATGTTGTCAAAGATCGTGAGGAATGCCCCTTGCGGGTGGGGCTGACAAGACGACATCTTCTCTTCACAAACGACCAGCGCGGTTTCAAATTGCTCTGAGGCGATGTGATACCACCCTTGAATAGGGGCAAATACACCGGTTCCGCCGCCCACATATCCACGAATATACGGTTTGTTCCATCCCCCGCTTCCGTCAAGGAGATATTCCCCCTTCATATGAACACCATCGAAAGCGTCTGGCGCGGTTCCGTGAATAACACAGTCGATGTCATTCATCGTCATGCCGCACGAATCGAGCGCCGCGCGCGCGGCCTCAAACGCAAGCTCTTTTGGCGTTTCTTTGGCTCGTCTTACAAATTTTGTGATGCCGGCTCCAACAATGGCAACCCTCTTTCCCACGTTCGTTAACCCCTTACTCCAAAGATTGCGACAGCCCCGCTGGTAGTCGGTATGCCGCGCCATGAAAGCGCAAGCGCCGATCTTGCTCTTTTAAGTTGTCTCTTTCCAGCCTCTCCCTTGAGCTGTTTCACAATTTCAATCACTCTCAAAGCCCCCGAAGAATCCAACGCGTGACCGAGGCCGAGAGTTCCCCCGGAGACATTCACCGGCGTTTTTCCATCACGATCAAGTTTTCCATCGATACAGGCCTGACCCGCGGTTCCCGGTTTATAAACGCCGATTGCTTCAAGATGAAGAAGTTCCTTATAAGCAAACGTGTCGTCTATTTCAAAAAGATCGATTTCTGTTTTTGGATTTTTAATCTTTGCCTGACGATAGGCTTGCAGGGCAGAGCGTTTTGCATAACTGCACTCAGTCCAATTTCTTGTTTCAAGCGTGGGGGAGTCGGAATTCCAGCCGATGCCTCTGATCCAAACCGGCCGTCGGCTCAGTTTTTTTGCGGTTTTATCTGCCGCCAATACGAAAACGGCGGCTCCATCAACATGGGGTGAAATTTCAAGTCGTTTGAGCGGGGCTGCAATTACATCGGATTTTAGCACCTCTTGTTCTGTCAGTTCAGCGCCGAAAGAAGAGAGCTCATTTTTCAGCGCATTTCTCTTATTTTTCACAACAACCGCCGCGCACTGTTTTTCAGTTGTTTTGGTTCTATGTAAATACGATTGCATTTCAAGCCCTGCAATATAATAGGGATGAAGATTTAGGGGGCGATTGAGGATCGGTTCAATGGCGTAATTTAAGATGTGCCCATAAGTTTTAATGTTTGATGCCTTCGAATGCGACTCAACGACAACAATATCCATCAGCCCCGTTTTAATTTTTAACACCGCCGCGGCCAATCCATGCAGCGTATCGCCGCAAATCGTATGGACCGGTTTTTGCACAGCGCCGAGCTGATCCGGGGTGTATTCATCAAAAATGGATATCCCTTCATGGAAATCTTCCGCGCATGTTACAAAGCCATCGATATCCCGATGCGACCCAAGATTTGCGTCATGATAGCTTTTCACCGCCGCCTCATAGATCATTTCTTTATATGAGACATCGGGTGACAGCGGACGGAACGGCGTATAGCCGATGCCAATGATAGCGACGTTGCAAGACATAGATGGCTTTATAACGAAGTTAAATCTTTTATGTCAAGATGAAAGGACATAAACATACACAGTGAAAACTTTTTTGTTGCAAGAAGGCATGGAACTGAATAAAGGTCTTGTTCAATCAACATAAGGAGGAAATGTATGTTGAAATTAAAGCATAGCTTTTTGGCGCTGGCCATTTTTGTAATGGCTGGTCTTGTTTTAAGTGGGAATGCCCACGCTAATCCTGTATGCGGGACTCTGGAGGAATGTCGGACTCTGCGTTCTTATCTTCAAGAGCATCTCGTTAATCAGGAATCTCAAGTGGTACGGGACTTTCTTAAATCCCAACTCACTCAGGTAGATGCCAGGATTGAGGAGCTTCTTACCGGTCAACGGGGTAGTGAAAGACGAACGACCACAACAGGCGCTGTTTTTACGCGTGACAGAAGTCATGCGGCGCTTAACGAAGCCTGGCGTGATCCAGATGGCCTCATTTGGGGGGATATTGTGAAGAATGAAGATGGATCAGTGCGAGAAATGGTTCATAGTTCTCAGTATATGAAAGAAATTGGTAGACCACTGCCAAGACCACTGCCAAATGGAACTCTGGGCGCGAAAGAATATTGCGAAAGTATCGGTGCGCGTTTACCCTCAAAAAAGGAATTCACCCGTCTTGGGGGATATTTGGGATCGGGTAGTGATCAGGGGTATAGTCATCACGACGACCAGATTTTGCCAAATCTCTCGGACCATTGGTTTTGGTCGTCATTGGTCTATCCTTATGATACCGATCTCGTCTACGTCTTCGTTGGTAGTAATGGCAATGTCGACGGCCACTCCTGCACCCTCAATGGTGCGGTGCGCTGCGTTGTTAGTCGCTAGGCGTGGTGGTGTTTAGTTTCCCGATTTGATCATTGGTACAGAGGGGGTGGGCATGAACGTGCCCACCCGCTTTTAAAAAAATTATCCACAGCGGCCTTTGTTGTCCTATCTTTGATCGAATGTTCATGACTGTAGAAACGCAAGAACGTCTGGTGTAGACATATGGCACGGACACAGCATCTGCCTCTCTATTCTTCCATATATGTTTCCTGACTTCCGCAGGCAGCTAAAAATCCTTTGTAAGTTATTGAAATAACTAGAGTGGGGTTGAAGAAGTGGGTGTCTCGGTGCTAAAAGCGGAGGGTGTTTGTCCGTAAAAAAAAGAATGGAAGTGGATCAATCAGTGTTCAGGTGATCCAGAAATCCAAGGGTAAGTATGCAGTTGTCAAAACTGTTGGATGTGCACGAAATCCAGATGAGACCCAGCGTTTTGTTGAACAAGCCAAAGCATTTATTTTAAGCCAACAAACGCAACTTTCACTTTTTCCTAAAGATGAAGCAAGCAACGGGGTCATAGAAGATTTTGTATCTGGACTCAGCAATAGCCACATTAGAACGATAGGACCGGAACTTGTTTTTGGGGCATTATTTGATAGGATAGGGTTCAATATAATCTCTGATCAGCTTTTTCGAGATCTTGTTATGGCACGTCTAGCCTATCCGACAAGTAAACTCAAAACAGTTGATTATCTTTACCGTTATCGTGGTATTCGGGTTGACATTGATACGGTCTATCGTTTTTTAGACAAACTCCAGAGTTCTTATAAGGATAAAGTTGAGAAAGTGGCCTATGAGCATACCAAAGCTCATTTAAAGACGATCTCAGTTGTTTTTTATGACATGACCACTCTTTATTTTGAAGCAGAAGATGAAGATGATCTTCGAAAGATTGGTTTTTCTAAAGATGGAAAGTTTCAGCATCCCCAGATTATGCTTGGGCTTCTGGTTGGAACGGGTGGATATCCCATTGGATATGATATTTTTGAAGGCAATACCTTTGAAGGACATACCCTTTTGCCAACACTTCGAAAAATAGAGAAAAAGCATGGTTTTTAAAGATCCCATCGTTGTGGCTGATGCTGCAATGTTATCCAAAGACAATCTCAATAACCTCTCAAATG
>CAYJMQ010000038.1:0-19736 GCA_964371555.1 uncultured bacterium
CATATATCGTGCCATCAGGCCCCACATCGCCTTGCTCCCCGGAAACATACCCCCAATTTCCCCCCCTATCCATCGAGGTATAAACCAGCCCGGCGTCCCCCGCTTCACCCCCTTTGCCGGGAGGCCCCCCTTCACCACGCTCACCCCTCTGATTTTCAATGACAAGCATCTCTTCTGCATCATCCGATTTCGTTTCAAATAAAATGTGAACAGCTCCTCCAGAGCCTCCCTGACCACCATCGCCTCCATCGCCACCGATCCCGCCCCGGCCCCCCTTCATGAATCCATTGGTTCTCGGATCAGTCGGTTCTCTCCCATAGTTCCTCCTGCTGGGATCCTTCAAACCCAATCCCCCTTTTCCGCCACGTCCCCCCGGGCCGCCATCCCCGCCGTAAGAGCCGGCCGCTGAAAAATGTCCCCCTTCAAAATGTTTGACCTGAAGAAAAATGGAACCGGCGTCTTTTCCATCTTCGCCACACCCCCCTTTTCCCCCTTTATCCCCTGCACATTTCGGAGATGGATTCGGAGATGGACGATCATCCTCAAGTTTCGACATCGCCCCTTCGAGACCAACCGCTCCCTCCACTCCATTTATTCCTGCGGGGAGGGTGGTATCGACCCTTCCCATACATGCCATTTTTTCCTGAAGGTTTAAAAGCTTCGTGGGATGATCCATCTGCCCACCACTACAATGCACAGCCATGAATCGTTCTGAACGAATCCGTATCGGCTGTCCCAAACTATAGATGCCGCTTTTGGAGAGCAAAATAACTCTTGCCGCAACAATTTCCGCAGGTTCCCGAACAATGAGCCTCGCCCCTTCGGCAAGATAAAGATGGCTGATAGAATAAAAATGAAATGGCTGATTGGCTGAATTTTTATTGAGCACAGGATGAATAAGCTGATCGAGCGCTGCTTCTGTTCCTTCGAAAATCACGATATCCCGATGATGAAATGGGGAGAGATCTGAAGAAAAAAGCATTTGAGGAAAAAAACAGATAAAAAAGAGGAATAAGAAATTTCTTTTCATGTCGCCGCGTTCTAACGAACGCGGGAACGCTTGTCAAATCAAAAAAAAGCAGGCAGCGCTTACCCCCCTGTAATTGCGCTGCCTGCTTACCACCAGACGCGAGTCCAATGGATTCTTTTAAAGAACCCTTCGCTTAAAATCCGACTGTCATACCAACCAAAGCGGTCCAGTATTTATCATAAGAACGAAAATTTCGGTAGCTCTGAATTTTTGCCGTCCCAATGCTGGATGAGATCTCTGGATTCTTGTTGTTGATCAGCTTTCCAGCTTCCGCCCGCCCGAGCAATGCAAAGTTTTTAGCCAAACTGAGTTTTAAGCCGCCAAGAACGTTTGCACCGACAACCGATTGAGGAAATGTCACCTTAATATAGGACGTTTTCGGTGATGTCGTATACTCGTTGCTAAAGTGCGATATTCCCCCTCCCACAAACGGTGAAAGAAGCGATTCGGGATGAGGTTCATATTTGAGGTTTCCACCAACCATTGTCTGTCTCATGCTGCCAACAACCCCCAAAGAGTGATAAAAGGGAGCGCCTATCGTTCCTGGATGGCCGCCATAGGAACCATAGGAACCATAGGAAGCCGAAATATATGGAGCCGGCGCAGTCGAAATAAAAATATCGGGGCGCACATTAAATTCAGAATATCTTAAAACCCCTTCAACTGCGATGTTGGGAGTTACCGAAACTTCAGCGGCAATCCCGGCTGTATACTTATTGACAAGCAGTGAGTTATTATCAATCGACTTCATTACCCCAAAAAGCGGCGTCAATCCCAAACCGATCGGCGATTTTTTCTTTGGAGCAGGTGTGACTTCATCGGCAGGTTTCTCTTTGACCGCCTCAATTTCTTCTGCCTCAATTTCTTCTTTTGTGACGGCCGACGTCCCGATTTCATCTGCGTAAACAACATTCATTGCTGACGCCATTGCGAGAATGGATAGCACGGCCAAAAATGTTTTTTTAAGAAGTTCTCGATCCTTTTTGTTTTTCATAATTACCCCCTATCGTTTAAGCGAGCGAAATTTAGCTTCGCTCGTTGAACGGGAGAATCAGCAAAAACTATGCCTAAAAATATAGCAATTACTAAGTTATTGATATTATTTATTTTTTTAATGTAAACCTGAACTGGCGTCAGAAAAAAAGATATGCTGACGCTGTGCAAGTTTTAAACGAACTGTCTGAAATATTCATTTTTTTCTTTTTAATTTCAATGAGTTATCAATTTAGGCACAGACGAAATAACAACGATCAACGGTTAATCAACGTAAAACGGCACTTTGTCAGAAAAAATGATAAATATTAAAAACGTAAGCTATTTCAATAAGTTGAATGACACACGGCTCAGAAAACAGAGCAAAAATCGTCTCTTTATAGAGGCTTTCCGAACATAGACCAATGTAAATGGTTGAAATAACTGTCTTTTATTTCTGGCATATCCATTGCTCTCTATTTAGGTAAGAGATTGATTTGGAGTAATGTTTTTGGGGTATTTCCCCCCTATGAGGAACCCTTCCTCACATTTCGTCCCTTTTTCCCCAGGAACATTACTTCAGATCATTTTCTTTTATCGCCCAATTCGCGACGATTTAATCCCTTTAAAAATCTCAAAACCGATATAGGCGACAAGAATAATAATCAAGAGAATAATCAGCAGTCGCAGCCAGTTGAAACCTGTTGCTCCAAAGATTTCCCCTTCTTCCCCTTCCTGATAGATTTTTCCTTTGGATTTTGATGTGCCATCCTCTGCTTTTTTCTTGGCTGTTTCTCTCCCCTCCTCTGTTGTTGTCGGTGGACGAACTTTTATGCCGGGGGATTGTTGGGGGGGTGGCCCCACAAGAGGTTCGGCAGAAGATTCCCTCTCCTCACCCCCATCCGTCGGTTGGCCGGCACGTTTGGCCCGGACTTGAGATCCCTCTAAAAATGCAAGATCTTGCGAACCCGATCCACTCTCGGGAGTAACACCAGCGATTGTCTCCCCCCTCTTTTCATCAGCCTCGGTCGGCGTAGCAGTCGCTTCGCCCCCTGAGAATCCTGAGACTGGGGCCCCAAATCGCACTGTCTCTGTTTCCGTAACATGCCCCAGAAGTTTTCCACCGGAAATCTTTAGCGCAACGACATCTTCAAGATGATTGAGCGTTATTTGAAGCTCCGGCGACATGCGAACTGCAAGCGCAAAGACAAACACAGAGGCAAGAAGAGTAACAAGCAGATATTCAGTAGTGCTCTGCCCTGTCATCCTGAACCGAGAGCGAAGGGTCTCCTTTTCATCGAAGAGATTCTTCGCTGCGGGCTTTCGCCCTTCGCTCAGAATGACGTTTCTTGTGGTGGTTCCACTCATGTTCATTCTTTGATCTTGCATTTCAGGCGCAAAATGCCTAAAAGATTTTTTATGGATAAGAAACCGTTTCAGACAGACCAAGCCCCTCAAGCAGTCGGTCCCTATAGTCAGGCGATTGAAAGTCATGGTTTTCTCTTTATATCCGGCCAAATTCCGATCGACCCAAAAACAAATCAGCTGATCGAAAGTTCAAACATCTCCGATCAAGCCCGCCGTGTTCTTCAAAATATTGAAAATATCGTTAAAGCACATCATTTATCGATGGATCATGTTGTTAAAACAACGATCTTTCTAAAAAATATCTCGGATTTCGCAACTGTAAACGAAATCTATCAGCAATTCTTTAAAAAAGATCCGCCTGCACGCTCAACGGTCGAAGTTTCACGCCTCCCCAAAGATGTTCTCATCGAAATCGAATCACTCGCCACTCTGAGCTAAAAAGTACCCTTCCGATGGGCAACAAGGAACTCCTATAAATGCACAGCAAACCGGCCAACCGTTGGCGCCACCGCTTCTTCAAAATCCCGATACTTCATCTGTACCGCTTCCCGATGGGTTCCCACAGAGAAGATAATCTCATCGTTTGCTCTGAGCGATTCATCCACAAATACCTTTACCCGATAGAGATTTCCAAATGGCGGGATCGCCCCAATCTCACAGTCCGGAAATAACTGCCTGATTTCCGTTTCAGTCCCCAGCCGAAGCTCGTTTTTCCCAAGCACTTTTTTCATCTCCGTGAAATCAATCTTATAGGCTGCTGGAAGAACCGCCAGAACAAATTCATCCCCCGCTTTGAGCACGACACTCTTGGCTACCTTCTGCCCCTTGATATGTTCCACATGCGCAAGCTGCTGAGCCGTATAGATGCTCGGATGATAGAGCGAGCGATAGCGGATATGATGTTCCTTTAAAAAAGAGCGCAAATCCTGAGGAATCGGCATACGTTCCACCCCCTCTTACACGAAACTCAATATCATTATACCACTTTGGAGTGGGGGGGAAATACCACTTTGGAGAGAGGGAAAAGAAAAAGAGGCGCTTAGGGGATTAAGGGGGAAAAGCGCCTCTTTCGAGGGAAAAATCTAATCTATTTTTAATCTTTTCAAAACAGCGTTCTCTGTGCCTGCCGGTCTTTTTCTGTTCCGTGATAAATAAAGCCGATCGGGGCATTGTTTGGCAAAAGTTTTATAGGAATCCCAGACTGCTGAAGACCGATAATCTCTTCAATATAGACGGTAAAACTGACATTCCCCGTTCCGCCGCTTGTAAACCCGCCCGGGGTTGCGTATTGGAAGAGAGGGACAATCCCCTCAGAGAGAGATTGAAGGGGGCTTACAAATGCAATCGGTTCTCTGGTTCTGACACTCGCGTCTGGCGGACAGGTAAAACCGGGGGAGCATTGCATCCCCAAAAGATACTGAAAACCAAACGCCGCTGAAAATGGCGACCCAAAGGGGACATAGAATTCATGCAGGGGGATAGTAAACCCACGAATCCCCGGAAAATTTGGGGGATAAACACGCCCCAAAAAGCGATAGCGGGGGAAATTCCCAGCCGCGATGACAGAGTCAAACTCCTGCTCTGTAACCACTTTCAAACGATTGATTCTTTTTCCTGAAAATGTCTGGTCATCTATAAATGAGACCAAAATCCCCAGACGTAGATCATCGGGGGCAGTACCGATCGATGGCTGTGGATTTGATGGAAGATTATCAATAGAATCTTTTTCGAAGAGCCCGCAGCCTCCGCCAAAGGCGACGAGAAAAGTCAAAAATAGCGCCCTAATAACTTGCTTATACCCTTTTTTCATACACAACACTCCCTCAACTTGTTACCTATGGAAATTCAGCTTGAGATTGAATTTCGATACCCTTTTACCTTTGATAGGGTGCAACGACCATGCCATGGGAGAAAGACTCATTATAACTATTGAATATGATTTGGAATTTTTATCGAACTGCTGTCTTGAGCGAAGCGGAGGATTTGTAGAGATTTTAAACAGCAACCGGGTGGCGTGAAAAAACGCAAGTTATATCCATATCTTAGAACTCAAAAAAATCGGACAGGAAGTTTGTATAGCTGTCGCACACTGATTCAGGCAGCTTTTCTTAAAGCTTGTGGAATTAAGAGATCGGCCTTGGATTCAATTCTCCCCCCCTCTTTCTCCTCATCAAAAAGCATGACTTTATCGATCGGAATCGAAAGGGAGAGATTTTCGTTATTTTGAAAAGAGCGCTCATCAAGCATTCGCACGATCCATCGCGTCCCTTCAATATCGATGTGAACAAGCGACTCTCCGCCAAGCGGTTCGAGCAAAAGAAAGCGCCCTTGAATCTCCCATGCCTCTGGAACAGCTGTCTTTATCTCATTTGAAGAGTGGATCCTGATATGTTCAGGACGAACACCGATTATCAGACGCCCGCGTTCTAAAAAATTCATCGGCGGCGATCCGATAAAACCGGCTACAAAATGATTGGCTGGCGAATGATAAATTTCAGACGGCGCCCCGATCTGCTGAATCTTTCCTTCATGAAGAACAACAATCCGGTCCCCCATCGTCATCGCCTCAACCTGATCATGCGTCACATAGATTGTTGTGGTTTTGAGCCTCCGCTGAAGCTCTAAAAGCTCGCCGCGCATCTGAACCCTCAGTTTTGCATCCAAATTTGAGAGCGGCTCGTCCATCAAAAAAACTTTCGGATTGCGAATGACAGCCCTTCCGACAGCGACACGTTGGCGCTGACCGCCGGAAAGCGCCTTCGGTTTACGATTGAGAAGCTCCTCAATTTCAAGCATTCTTGCAACTTCACGAACCCTTTTTTCAATCTCTGATTTTGAAACTTTACGGATCTTTAAACCAAAGGCAAGATTCTCAAAAACAGTCATATGCGGATAGAGCGCATAGTTTTGAAAAACCATCGCAATATCCCTGTCTTTCGGGTCAACACGATTGATCGAATGGCCATCCATCCAGATTTCCCCCGCTGTCGGATTATCGAGCCCGGATAAAAGTCTCAGTGTTGTCGATTTCCCACAGCCTGAAGGCCCCACAAGAACAAGAAATTCACAATCTTTAATCTCAAGATTAAAACAATCGAGAATCTTTTTGCCATCAAAGGCCTTGCTGACATTTTTAAACTCTATCTTTGCCATATTTATCTTTTCGGAAAAGATTAGAAAAAGATTAGTAGCAAGCTCATTTCCAAAGGAAATGAGCGCGCAGTAAAGTCGCAAGCCATTTACCTAGGGTAAATGGCGCGCAGTATAAATAGATGGAAATAGACTTGCTTTCGGAGAGCAAGGCTGTTAGCTAGCTAATTGATAATGGAAAATAATTTTTTTAGAGTTTGTCTTTTTTGTTTCTTTACACTTTTTATGATTGACGTGGATGCCATGGCCGACGTCTTTCTCTCAAACAGCGAATTTCATGAACTTATAAAGCGCCACAAAGAAAGGCTTGGAAATAGAGGGCTTTCCGAAGACGAGATTAAAAAACGGATGCTCATCTTTAAAAAAGTGGATGCTTTTCTTGAGAATTTTCCAAATGAATCTCCGAAATTCGACTCCCCGCTCATCGATGATCATATTTTTTACTCAGAGGTCTATGACACCTTTAAGGGGGATGCAAAGAAAGCGATTTCTATCTACATTCAGGCAACCACAGGACAGTTAAAGCAATCTCTTTTTCTCTTAAGTAGCGCTGGAAAAGATGAGGAAATATCAAAGGCCACACATTCAAAACGGGGGGCAGAGGTAACAGTGAACAGAGTCTATCGCTCTTCGCTTGCTTTTAATATAAAGTACAGGCTCGAAATTACCGCTTATGAACTGTCAAAGGGATTTTATGCGGTGGTAAATGAAGTCATTGAAGACTATGGCAGAGAACTCGAAAAAGAGGGAAAAAAATGGCATGGCAAGCCTTACCATAAAGTCGATCAAGATATGAATATCGATTTTTATAAACAACTAAACCCGACACAGTTTAAGTTTGTTTCCCTCAATTTATTCGAGGGGGATATTAAGAGCAGATCGACCGCGCTCAACACAACAAAAGACATTGGGAATCTTTTAACGTTTAATCTTTTAGATAACAGACTTCATAAAAAGATGAAAGAAGAAGCCAGGATAAGCTGGACAAAGAGAAAAGAAGCGTTTCAAAAACTCATCTTAGCCTCCAAATAGATTCTAAGGTTTCCTCGCATTCCATCCGATAATTCAGACAGAAGGAGATTCAAGATGCCAGAATTCCAGTCAAAATTAGACACACAATGGCTTTCGCAAATTGCCGATTTTGTTGAAGAAGCGGCAAAAAAGTTTGGCTGCTCAGACCGTGCCATTGTTGCAGATCTTAAACTTGCTGTTGATGAAGCCTGCACCAACATCATGACACATGGAAAGAAGAGCCAAAAAAAAGATTACTTTACGGTTCGAATGGAAAAAATCGAAGGCTATTTGAATGTTGAAATTATCGACCATGGCAAACCGTATGCGTTTGAGAAAATCGCTCTTCCGGATCCAAACCTCCCCGTGGAGGAAAAACTTAAACGGGGATTCGGGGTGGGACTGATTAAAGCCGTAACTGAAGATCCGAAGTATCGGACGTTTTCAGATAGAAACGTGCTTTACTTTCGAAAACGGATAGATGCGGAGTGCCAGAGGAGAAAGCCATGAACATCGAAGAGAAAAAATCGGGAAATGTCATCCTTTTAAAACTTTCCGGGCGTATTGACGCCTTTACCTCTGAAAGGCTTGAAGAAGAAATTTCTTCAATCATCAATGCCGGAAAACTTCAATTTGTCATCAACTTTGGGGATGTAAATTACATCAGCAGCGCGGGACTTCGGGTTTTTTTAGGCACGCATAAGAGGCTCAATGAAAATAAAGGAGAAATGAAATTCACAGGGGTTTCAGATGAGATTTTGAAAGTCTTTCAGCTGGTCGGTTTTGATAAAATCTTTGAAATCTATTCATCTGAAAATGAAGCGCTTTCAAACTTTAAAAGGATTAAAGACCGTGCTGCTTAGGAAATATAAATAAAAAATGAAAAATATTCTTCATATTCCCCAAAAAAAAGAATCGCTTGTTACAGAGGGAGAGCTCAACCTCGCCAAAGAAATCCAGCTCCATCTTTTGCCCAAAAACTTTCCCTTTCCAAATAAAATCGAGGTTGGAACCCTCTATCAACCCGCAAGGAAAATCGGCGGCGATTTCTACGATGCCATCCAGGTTGATGACAGAAAGGCTGCCTTTCTTATTGGCGATGTCTCCGGCCATTCGGTCCCCGCGGCCCTGTTTATGACACAATGTATTACGCTTCTTAAAGCGCTCATTAAAATGGATTTTAGCCTTTTAAAAATCGCGGAAACCGCAAACAAAATTCTTTTCGATTACGCGCAGGCCGATATGTTCGCAACCGTTTTTATATCTATCTACGATTCACATTACCATCAGCTTAGTTTTATCAATGCGGGTCATCCCCCCCCTCTCTTACTTCGATCCACCTGGAATAGCGAAGATCGCGCATTTCACCCTGTTACACTCCTGAAATCTGAAGGGATTGCGCTCAATTGTTTCTCAAAAGTAACGCTCGAGGAAAAAAAGATTCAGCTTTTCAATGGCGACATTCTCCTCCTCTATACAGATGGTTTAATCGAGGCGACCGATAAAGAAGAAAAACAATTTGGGGAAGCAAATCTCAAAGAACTTTTAAGCCGCCACAAAGATCTTTCATCGGAAGAAATCGCCAAAAAAGTTCTTCTGTCCCTGAATGACTATGCCAAAGGAACACCCGTGGAGCTCGATGATATGGCTGCCCTGGTTCTTAAATTCAGGGAACGACAAGAGGAGCCTATATGAGAGCGGCGGTAAAATTCAGCCTTTTTTTCTTCTTCTTCTTTTGGTTTTGGTGGCGGCAGGGAACCCTCCTTTCTGAAACAGCCCTTTCAAACGACGGCATATCCCTGAAAGAGGCAATTACCGAAGGGCTTGCAGCAAGTCCATCCCTCAAACTCCAGGAAAAAACCGTTGACGCCAAAAAAGCGGAGGTGGGAAAAGCATGGTCCCATTTTTTACCCCATTCGCAGTTTGAGATTGGACGCGGCAGACAGAGCACCAATAACTACTATACAAAACTCCAGCACAAAAGACTCAATGACTCCCTGGTGATTGGCGCAGATACCATCGATACCTCTCTTGAGCCAAATTTTGCTTTTCTTACGATCGGCTCAGAAATTGACCTCTTTAAGGGATTTGGCAATTTTCATAATCTAAAGGAAAAACAGGCGGAGTTCGACATTGCGGAACATGAATTTTCGATCGAACAAAATAATCTCATATTCAATATCACACAGGTCTATATCGATATCCTCAATTTGGAGACAACTCTCGATTTTCTAAAAAAAGCCAACCTGTCCGCGGAAGAACAAGAGAGAAATCTCAAAAAACGCGTCGAGGTTGGCCTCTCACCCAAATCAGATTTGGAAAGAGCCGAAGAAAGGGTTCTTGAACTCGACTGGCAGGAATTGAAAGCAAATCAGGCAAGGGGGGTCGCCCAAAGTAAGTTTAACCAGCTTTTGGGAAAACCTCTTCCGTCACCGATACGATTGGAACCGCTTCACCTTAAAAATAACCTGACTCCGTATGCCATCGACCATTATTTGGGGAATGTCAGATATAATCTTGATTTTGCGAAATCACGACTCGAAGCCGCAAAAGACCGCTACGTCAAAAGAAAGACTTACGCACAGCATCTTGGAATGCCAAGCATTAAATTTGAACATAACTACGAAGAGCGGGGCGACAAATTCAACACGATTGAAGGGGCGTGGAAATTTGGCGTCGTCGCAAGAATCCCGATTTTTGACGGCATGGCGAACTTTTCGGAACAAGACAAAGCCCAAGCCTCCCTTCGAAGCTCGCTGATCAAATCAAAAATTTCCCTTGAAAACGCCCAAATCGATATCCAGAACCACCATGCAAACTGGTATGTCCTCGATCGCTATATCAAATTCCTCAATAAAAAACGGACGCGTCAACAAGGACTTTATGACCAAACCAAAACAGCCTTAAAAGAAAAAGCGGCAACCATCGCCCAACTCAATGCCGCAGAGGTCCTTGTTCTCGAAACAGAAACGGAACTCTTAAAAAACAAGCGACTCCAGTTTTTAGACTTCATCAAACTTGAAATGCTCACAGGAGAAATTTCACATGAAGAATTCTTTAGAACAGCCTTCACCCAATAATCCCGATGACAAAATCGAAAAAAAAACCACTCCATTCAATAACCGATACCTGCTTGTCTTTGCGGTCATTCTTTTCATTGGACTTGTTGTTCATCGCACCAGACAGAACGAGATCAAGAAAAATCTTGTCTACGTTGAAGTCACACACCCTCTCCATAAAGAGATGATCGACGCTATTTCCACAACAGGCAGTCTTATCGCGGAAAAACAGATCATGCTTTCCTCAAAAATTCCGGGGAAAATTCAATCGGTATCCGTTCAACAGGGGGACGTGATTCAAAAAGGACAAAAACTGATACAGCTTGAAGCCACGGAGCTTGAACTTCAAAAATCGATTGCAGAGTCAGCCCAGAGAGGCGCGGCCTCTCAAGTCGATGAAGAAAATTACAAGCGCCACAAAATCCTGTATGAAGAAGGGGTTATCACAAAAGCGGAGTTCGATAAAATCGAATCCGAATACAAAGCCGCAACAGCGGAAAAGGAACGACTTGAAAAAACAGTCACGCTCCAAGGGGAACAGGCCTCCTCCTCAACCATTTCGGCTCCCTTCAGCGCAATTGCGGCGCGCGTCCTCGCCACAGAGGGAGAGGTCATTCAGGCGGGCCAGCCGCTCGCAATGCTCGTCAATATTGACTTTGTCTACGTAGAAGTCCCAATCTCTTCGATCCACATTCAAAAAATTCAAAAAGGGATGCCAGCGGAAATTACAACAGACATCTCAAACGAAAAATTTCATGGAGTCGTGGATCTTATCGATCCTGTCGCGGATCCGGTGAGCCGGACATTTAACGTAAAGGTGAAAATTGAGAATCAAAATCACTCTCTCAAGCCCGGAATATTTGCCAAAGTTAAAATTATAGCCGACAAACATCCAAAAGCGCTTACGATCCCAAAAACCGCGCTTGTGAAAAAAGAATCGGCAACGGGAAAATGGATCTACACAATCCAAAAAAACAAGGCATATTTGAAGGAGATCCAAACAGGCCTTGAAAGCGCTGAAGACATTGAGGTCATCTCCCCTCTCGATCCCGCGAATTTGGTCGTTACCGCGGGACAACACAAACTCTATGAGGGGGCGCCGGTCTCCATTGTATCACCATGAAGTTTACCCAGTTTTTTATTCGAAGAAGAGTTACGACACTCTGTCTCAGTCTCTCCATCACAGCGATTGGCCTATTTGCGATGAATTATACCTCTATCGATCTCTTCCCCCCTATTCAGCTCCCCACCCTTACGATTGTCATCGGCGCTCCGGGTTTAAGTTCGTCAGAGATTGAAAAAAAGATCACAGCCCCTCTGGAAGAGCTCTTTAACACGCTTCCGAAACTGAGAAATATCCGAACAGAAAGCCGCTCCAATCAGGCAATTCTCCTTTTAAAATTCAGGTGGGAAACCTCCATGGACTTTGCCGCCCTCTCTGTTCGCGAGGCCTTGAAAACCGTCTCTCTTCCCGACGAAGCAGATGTGCCGATGATTTTCAGATGGAATCCCGCGCTCGATCCAATTCTTAGGGCCAATATCAGCTCTCAAACTGATTTAGGCGCGCTCACAGCGCTCGTCGAAAACAAGATTCGTCCACGCTGTGAGCGCATCCCCGGGGTGGCCACAATCGATATCTCAGGAACCATTCATCCGGAAATCCGAATCAAAGTAGATCCCCACCGTCTGACATCGCATGGAATAAACCTTTTTTATCTCGTTAACATGCTTAAGGAGGAGAATATTCAAACACAGGTGGGAACCTTCCGGGAAGGGAGATATGAACTCGCCATCCATCTCAGTTCCCAATTTCTGGGCCCCGAGGACATTAAAAATCTGCCGCTTCGGGTCGGCCTCCAAAAAAAGACGATTCACTTACGGGATATTGCCGAAGTTTCTCAAACCAATGAAGATCCCAAAAGTATTGCCCGCGTTGAAAATCGGGAAGCGATCAGTCTCAGCATCAAAAAAATGCATCAGGCGCACACCCTTGATGTGATTGATGGAATCAAAAAAGAACTCTCTCAAATTGAAAAAGAATTTCAGGTCTCTATCAGCTATTCAAAGGACGATTCTCTCTATATTAAAATGAGCCGCCGCACACTCTTTAGCAATCTTTGGCAGGGATTTCTCTTCACCTTTATCTGTGTGTTTCTCTTTTTAAGAAGCCTGGCGGCAACCCTTGTCATTGCCATCACTATTCCGATTTCCACCATTGGGACATTTGCGCTCATGAAGTTCTTTAACATCAGTCAAAATGTCTTTTCTCTCGCCGGGTTTACGCTGGCTTCCGGAATGGTCGTCGATTGCAGTGTCGTGATCTTGGAAAATATTTACCGCCAGATGACCGAGGAAGGAAAGTCCCCCTGGAGGGCCGCTGTTGAAGGGACACAGGAGGTTGGGCTCGGCGTTTTGACATCGACACTCACCACACTGGCAATCTTTATTCCGATTGTTCTTTGTATCAAGGGGGTCGTGGGCATTCTTTTTAGTGACATTGCATTTACGTTTACGATTACGATGGCGCTTTCCATGCTGATCGGTTTTTCCCTGATTCCATGCGCCTCCGCCTACCTCCTCGAGAAGGAAATCAAAAGAGCGAAACAAACTTCATCAAGCGGGGGGGCCTCATTTCAGAAACTATATTCCTATCTCGAAAAAATAGCCGCTTCTACACAAAATTTTTTCCTTCAGACCGTTTCTTTTTTTTTAGACCATCGCAGAAAGGCGCTCGCATTTGTCTGTCTTATCTATGGCATCAATTTTTTCTCCATTTTTCTCTTCCCCGGAACAGATCTCATTCCACTCGGTGAATTTAAGGAATTCGTTGTAAAGATCAAAGGGGAAAAGGGGACACCCCTTGCATCCCTCAATGAAAAAACAAAACCGGTTGAAACCGTTCTCTTGCGCCGAAAAGAAATAGAGACCACCGATACAACCGTTCGTCAGGAAGAGTCAAAAATTTTCGTCAGACTAAAAAAGGGGGAACTCTCACTCCGCCGGGCTGATCAACATCTTGAAGATATCCGAATCCAGCTTAAACCATTTGTGGAAACGGACATAGAAGTTTTAGACCAGCCCAAGTTTGACTCCACGGAAGGACAGGGATCCCCGGTCGTCGTCGTCGTTAAACACAGAGACGAGTCGCTTCGCAAATCGCTGACGCATCAAATTTCAAATTCCCTGAAGCAAATCCCTGATCTCCTCTACCTCTCAACGACATACGAAAAGGACCGCCCGGAGATCCAAATTACGCTCGATCATCGAAAACTCCGGGATCACGCGTTAACAACTGAAGAGGTCGCCGATCTGATTTACGCCGAGATGGAAGGGATTGAAGCGACTTCTATTTCACAAAAATTCTCAGACACCCCTGCGGGGGGCATCCCCGATCGGCCACTCCCCATTCGGGTCATCCATGAGGGGACAAAGCGACTTCAAGAGCTTGAAGAGCTTCCACTGCTCGTCGATATTAAATCTGGCAATGAGACGCCCGCAAAAATTTTACCGCTAAGCCTCTTCTCATCCATCCGGGAAAGCAAAGGGGATGAGGTTCGTGAACGGACGGATGGTGTGGCATCGGAAACGATTTTTGCGCATTTCAAAACAGACCGTCGGTCGCTTAAAGAAATCAGCAAAGACGTCAAAAGAATCATCGGCGCCCCCCTCATCCGTTCCAACGATGTAACGATTGAGAGCTCTTTAAAAGTCTTTCAGGATACTTTTTCGGATCTCTATATTGCGTTGATCATCGCCATTATCCTCGTCTATATGATCCTCGCCGCCCAGTTTGAATCATTCGTTCAACCGCTTGTCCTGATCCTCACACTTCCACTCGCGGCAGCGGGGGTTCTTATCGGGGTCAAGCTCTGGGGATTTTATATGAACGTCATCGTTATGCTCGGCGTCATTCTTTTGGTTGGAATCGCAGTTGAAAATGGAATCCTTTTAATCGAATATATAAACATTCTTCGCGAACGCGGTCTCGACCGGAAAGAGGCAATCCTGACAGCTATCCGATGTAAAATGCGCCCGATATTTATTACCTCGCTCACAGATATCACAGGAACCATTCCGATGGCATTCAGCGCTGGCGCCGGCGCTGAAATGTATCAGGGATTTGCCGTAGTCACGATCTTTGGCATGGCAACGGCAACCGTCTTTACCCTGCTGGTACTCCCTCTTACATACGCGCTGGCAGAGGATGCATACGATTTTTCCTCTTTGGGATGGCTTAAAATAAAAACCATGTTTTTGTCTGAAAAAGGAGAGCAATTATGAAAGCCTTTTTTATCTTTTACGATCAGGAACTGCTGCTTGAAGTTGAATTTATGCTGCGAAGTTCGAAAGTTGAAAAATTCAGCCGGTTTGTAGGGGTTCAGGGAAAGGGGGATTCAGGACTGAAAGAGGGATCGGCGGTTGGACCGGGATTAAACCATGCCCTTTGGGTCGTATTGGAAGATCAGACTGCGCAGAAACTTTTGAGTGAACTGAAAGAATTCAAAAAACAGAAACTCAAACACAAGGGAATAGAGATTTTTATGTTCAACATTGAGGCCTCTTTATAACGATGAACTGGTTATCCTTTTTTGTCGGACGACCCATCGCAACCGCGATGCTGCTCTCCATCTTTTTATTTTTTGGAATCATAGGATTCTTCAAACTCCCCGTCGATCTTTTTCCAAATATCAGCCATCCCCAGTTGTCGGTGGTTACCGGTTACGAAAATGCGTCGGCTGAAGAAATAGAAAGACTCATCACAAAGCCCCTGGAAGAAGAGCTCTCGTTTCTAAAAAATCTGACCTATATGAGCTCGACCTCGGAAGAGGAATTTTCCCGAATTCAGCTTCATTTTCAGTGGGGGACGGGGATGGATTTTGCGGCGCTTGAGGCCAGAGAAAAAATCGATATCGCCAAGGCAAAACTTCCCGCGGGAGCCGACGATCCGCTGATTGAACGCCACAACCCCAATGCGCGCCCGATTCTTGTTCTCAATCTCATGGGGAGCAAAAGCGATGAAGATTTCAGACGGATTGCGCAGGCTAAAATGAAGCCCGCTCTCGAACGGATTCTGGGAGTCGCCCAGGTTAAAGTGAAGGGGGGAGTCGAACGGGAAATAGAAGTCAAACTTCATCCACATCAGCTCAAGGCTTTCGGAATTTCCATTCAACAGGTCATTGACGCGCTTCAGCACGAAAACGTTACTTCCAGAGGCGGCACGCTGAGAGAGGGAAAAATCGATCTTCTCATTAAGGTTACAGGGGTTCTAAAAACCGAAGAAGATATCGGAAATACCATTATCATAAAAAAGAACCAGGTACCGGTTTATCTGAAAAACCTGTCGGACATAAAAACGGTATCTAAAAAGCAAAAGGACCGCGCTTTTCTCAATGGTAAAACGACCGTTGCGATTGAACTCTATAAAGAGCCAACCGGGAATACTCTCTCAATTATCAAAAATGCGCAAAAACTTATTCCGGCGCTCGAAGCGGAATCAAACGTTAAACTTCTCACCGCCTATAACCAGGCGGATATGATCAATGCCTCTCTTTCAATGCTAAAGAACAATGCCTTTCAGGGGGCGCTGCTAACAGCGCTCACACTCTTTTTCTTTTTAAAGAATATCGCTTCAACACTTGTCATCTGTCTTTCAATCCCCTTCTCAACGATCTGCTCATTTTTTTTCCTTTACCTCGCCGGGGTATCGATCAATATTTTCTCAATCGCGGGCATCGCGCTGGCGCTCGGTATCATCGTCGATGCCTCTATCGTGATCCTGGAAAACATCTTCATCCATTTTCAAAATGAGGAGCATCCCAAACGCGCCGCCGTCCATGGAACCCTTGAAGTATCGGGGGCTGTGATGGCCTCCACCTTTACAACCATAGCCGTTTTTGTGCCAATCCTTTTTCTAAAAGGCCCGATCGGCCTGATCTTCCGCGACCTGTCGCTCACGATCATTTTTGGCCTGCTCTTTTCAATGCTCGTCTCCTATCTCTTTATTCCGGTTGTTTCCGCGCAGTCATTCCGGCTGCAGCGCTCTCACGAGAAATTTTCGCAAAAAATCGACCGATGGAAAACGATTGTTGGCCAGGGATTAAAAATTCTCGATCAGGTTTATCATCTCGGAACCAAAATTTCTCTCCTCTACCAAAGAATCCTCAAGCGATTCATGCTGAGCCCTGAAGAACTTTACAAAAAAGCGATCCAAAAAACAGAAATAGGATCGGAGAAATTGGAAGACATCGAACACAAAATGGAAACACAATATGAGCGTACGCTCAAAGAGGCCATTCGAAGCTGGAAGGCGCGTGTCAGCATCATTTGTGTGATGTTTGCGATTTTTATTCTCTCGTTGTTGTTTATTCCAAAAACAGAGTTTTTCCCCCAAAGTCTGCAAACACACTATGAGATCAATATCAAATTCCCGCAAGCAACCTCGCTTGCCTACACCGAAGAAAGATGCAAAAAAATTGAAACCTTCCTAAAGACTATCCCCGATATAAAGTCACAACATCTTCATATTAAACCGGCAACCGGAACATTCATTATCGAATTTACAAATATTAAACGCGTCTTGAGACGGCTTTCAGCGATCAGACATCATCTCGAACAGGCGCCTGATATCTATTTTAATGTGATCGCTTTGACCCCGCTCGCTGCCATTGTCGAAGGGATTGAGACACGCGCCATCGACTTTAAAGTGAAGGGGCCGGATCTTAAAAACCTAAACCAAATAGCGGCGCGTTTCGCGGGGCTTTTGAAGGGGCTTCGGGGGGTCATTTCCGTTTCAGAGCCCGAGAGGGAGGGGAAACCTGAAATGAATATCGTCATCGACCGTGAGAAAGCCGCTGACCTTGCCCTCACGTCAAAAGCAATTGCCGACAATCTGAAACATCAACTCTATGGAACGGAGGCAACAGACATTTCCATCGATGGAGAAGAAATTCCGGTTACCATCCGAAGTCATACCGCCGCGATCGACACCCATCACGATCTTGGAAATCTCCTGATCCCCTCCCCCTTCGGCCCGCATGTGCCGCTTGAGACACTTGCAGAGTTCAAAGAAACTTTTGTTCCGACCGTGCTGCCGCGTGAAGAAAAAGAAAGAACACTGACGGTTACTGCAATCCTTGATCCCGGCGCCTCCCCTCAGGAGATCATCCGGCGCGTCGGCTCAAAACAGCAGGGGCTCACTCAATCATTAAATCTGACACAAGATTATTCGATCCAGGTCGGCCCGCAAATTAAAACGCTTGAGAAATCTCTATGGGATTTAAAGATCGCTATTCTTGCGGCCATTATTCTCATCTATCTGATCCTCGCGGCACAATTTGAATCGCTGATCCACCCTTTTACGATTCTTTTTTCTGTCCCTCTTTCCCTCATTGGAATTGTGGTATCCCTTAGACTCACAGGACAATTCTTAAGTCTGCCGGCGATGATTGGAATTATCATTCTCGTTGGAACGTCGGTCAGCAATGCCATTATTCTGATCGACTACATCAATATCCTCAGGCGCCGCGGCATCGATCGCGAAGCGGCAATTTTAGAAGCGGGGAAACGAAGGCTGCGCCCGATTCTTATGACCGCAATCACAACTGTCACCGGAATTTTACCAATGGCATTTGGATTTGGCTCCGGAACCGAACTCTATCAACCCCTTGCAATTGTTATTGTGGGGGGGCTGATCAGCTCCACCCCCCTCACCCTCCTCTTCATCCCAACGGTCTATTGCTTCTTTGACGATCTGGGCGACATTCTGGGGCTGTCGCTCTTAAAGCTTCAGATGAAGGTTTTAAGGAAGCCCTAAGGCCATCAATTGTTTACACTGTTGATTCCTGTATAAATAAAATCCCTCTTGCCTTGCCCAATTATTTTCTATAGAAGACTCTATTAAATAGGGGTGGCAATATGAAAAAAATTATTCTTTCTAATGTACGCAAGTCCGCTGCCCTGTTTTATATCTAAAATGCGCAATGCCCTGTTTTTAGTTTTAGTTTTATTTCCATCAGCAGGCTTTTCAAAAAATGACCTCTGTGTTCTCAATTTTGAACGGCAGGAGCACCCGTTTACAAAGATCATCGACGAGGTTTTTTTAGATGCACCCATAGATCGAGTAAAGCTCATTCATCAGGCAAAACCACTCGATTTTTTTAAGTGTATTGAAGAAAATTATGTTGAAATCATTTTATTCGCCCATGCGCTTCAACTAGATGATAGCGGCGAACACTATCATCTGGCATATTTTCAGCCGATGTCTCAAAAAGAGAAGGTGGATCTTTTGAAAAAGCAGACGGAGGCTCTCCATCATGAAATTCGTGAGATTCAACAGAGATTGGCAAAAGGATGGATAGCGCTGGAACTTAGGCAATCTTTAGAACGAAGGTTGAGAAAATTAATCAAACAACTGAAAGGGCTTGAGCAGTTTGATTTGGAAACTCCCCTCACCGTCCCAAAACCGATTCTCCCTCAAATTTTTAGAAAGAGCTCGGAAAAATTACGACGCCTAAGAGATACGGATGGAATACGTTTAAAAAGGATTCGGCTCGCAAGCTGTGTGCCAGAAAAAATTTTAGAATCAAATGCGCCGCTTCGAGAATTAATCGAAGAAAACCAGATTCAACTCGATATAGCGCCGAAACAATTGATCATGAGTCTCATTTATGGAAAAACCGTCACTACACTCGATTGGCTCTGGCTGGCAGAAAGCGCCCAGTTTGATGACGGGAGTTCAGATTATTTCTTCGCATACATGAATTTAAAAACACTCCTTCTCTATCGCTATGGCTCAGTGATCGCTCTTCGGGGACAATATGAAATTGAGATCGATGGCATGGCAGCAGGATTGTCTTCAAAGTGGTCGGCCTGTTTCATAAAATATGCGGACACTCGGAATATGGCCGTTGGAGAAGAACGTAAAATTCCGATCCTTCATGCCGATTTTTCGGCTGCTTTTTGGGCAAACATTGAGCTTGGACTATTTCCAAAACCCAAAATCCAGCTTCCATCAGAGATCAATAGTCTTGGCGCTTCCGTTGGTTTTTTTTCTGTGGTGACGATTAGACGGATATACTAATTTCCTACTTTCCATTGGCTGCCGTAGATGTTGGCTTTTTTCTCTCCAAATTCTTGTCACTTTGGAT
>CAYJMQ010000039.1:0-19359 GCA_964371555.1 uncultured bacterium
CTGAGCACGAAGTCTGTCATCCTGAGCACGAAGTCTGTCATCCTGAGCACGAAGTCTGTCATCCTGAGCACGAAGTGCGAAGGATCTCGACCATAAAAAAGAGATTCTTCGGGCTAACGCCCTCAGAATGACCTAATCTCCGAACAAGCTCTACATAGGTAAAAAAGTAGTTGTTCCAAATATTCCTCGTGAAAAATGCTTTTCATGTGCTGAACACCACACGATCCTTCGCTGCGCTCAGGATAGTTTTTGTCGCGAAAAGCACAAAAACTATTTAGATTCTGCTGAAAAAGTGTCTGAGCGCAAAGCGCGAAGAATCCCAGCGGAGATGCTTCGGGACTTCGTCCCTCAGCATGACTTTTTCAGCAGAATCTACTTAATGCAGCGTCCTTGTCTTATTGACGTTCACATACATCCCCTGACAGATGGTTTTTTGGGGATGTTTTGTGGAACCGGCATGCCCTTGAGATTCCAAAAGTTCTTCATAGTGCTCATAAGAGATCACGATGGTTTGTGAAAGATTTTTTTCAATGCTCGTCAGTTTAAAGTGGAACTCGCCTTCCTCGGTAAGATATTGACTGAACAGGAGCTCGGCATCGGGTGTTTCTTTAACAATCTCGTCTTGTTCAAGAATTTTGAGTTTGATCATCTCGATAATGCGATCATCGAGCCCGCTGTCAAAAATCCTGATCTTTTCGATCATCTCATGCTGACCAAACGCAAGCCTGCATCTGTATCCGCGAAGATGAGAGTTGCTTTTGATTGTTTTTTTGTGCTCGCTTTCAAGTTCAAGGTATTTGGGCCGATCGGAGTGGGGATACATTTGAATCAATAGCTTCTGGTTCGGGTCGCAATAGAGGATATTTTTTTCAATGTAGGATCGTTTTTTGCACTTTACGCACTGAATCTGATTAATTTCACCATTGAGAATCTTTGATTTGAGGTCGGTTTCTTCGGAAATATGGACACTGTCCCAAAGGATGGCCTCGAATTCATGACCGCAAACACAGCTTAAGACGAACGAGCGCGTGGCGGACATAATAATGATGATTCTATTACTTCTTTATCCTCTCAAGATACTCCCCGGTTGATGTATCAACACGCACGAAGTCCCCCTCATTCACAAATTGAGGAACCTGAACCACAAGACCGGTCTCTAATGTTGCCGGTTTTGAAGAGCTCGTAGCGGTCGCATGTTTCATTCCAGGAACAGTCTCAACAACCCTCAGGCTGACCGATGCAGGCAATTCGACCAATAACGGCGTCCCCTCAAAAAAAGCTATGTCTACCTGCTGATTTGTGGATAAAAATTTCTCGAGATCTTGAACAACATCCCGCATCAGTGAAATCTGTTCATGTGTCTGCATATCCATAAAGTGGAATTCCCCGCGAACTTCGTAGAGATATTCGAGTTCGCGATAGTCTAGAGTTGCCTTATCGACCCTGTCTTCCGACGAAAACTTTCTTTCATACTGAATGCCGGTACGGATATCTTTGAATTTGGTCTGGACAAATCCGCGAAGGTTCCCGGGGGTAACGTGATGGACATAAGTTAAGCGGTACAGGTTCTTGCCTTCCTGAAAAATCATACCAACGCGAAGTTGTGTTGCTTGAATGAGCATATTTTTTTTCCGTCATCCTGAACGAAGCGAAGGATCTCATCAAATAGATCCTTCGGGCTTTGCCCTCAGGATGACAACGTTATTCTATCGGGCTTTGCCCTCAGGATGACAACGTTATTCTATTAAATATGAAATCCCTCGTAAAGCAATTTTGTGCCTTTGCGAAAGCGATCGGCATGAAGGGGGCTGGCATCAATCGACCGATACTCCCCATATATGATTAATTCAGCCATGGCAAGCCCGACACCGTAAGACTGCATCGCCCCGCGCCCTGTAAAGGAATGGGCCTCATAAATCGGTGAATCCTTATCAACCCTCCCCATAATTCCGCTTCGATCGGGGGTAACTTCATAAAGCCCTGCCCAGCCGCCGATATGTTTGAGCGCCTCCGCTTTGCTCATGCGATGAATCAATCTCGGCCATATTTCTTGTTCAAAAAACGAGTCGCCATCGTATTTAAAATTAAAACCGGGCGGCTCTTCGGGCGTCGCATATCCCGCAAGAATATGATCCCCTTCCGCGTGGAAATAAACCCCGCTTGTATCGACAATCATCCCCTCCCCGGACAAATCCAATTCCCGCGAATCAAAAAGAGAAACCTGTCTGCGAACCGGCTTTGTCGGCGCTTCATGGCCGTAACATTTCGCCAGGTTTCCAGCCCATGCGCCAAGACAGTTCACAAGCATTTTTCCAGAAAGATGCCTCTTTTGAAAATTTATCTCCCCTTTCTGGGTTAAAACCCGAAAGACATCCTCTTCTTTAGGGCGTTCATTTGATTGCAAAAGATCGTGATAGGTAACTTCAATCACCCCCTCTTTTTTTCCAATATTCGTCACATAAGCGCCATCGAGCATTTCTACACCCTTCGCCTTTGCCCCATCTCTAAAAAATTGCTTCAAAAGATTCGGATTAAATAACCCATCCTTTGGAGAAAATGTCCCCCCGGCAATCCCATCCAGACGGTCAATAAAGGGGAAGCGCCGCTGAATCTCTTTGGGGATCAGTTCTTCGGCATGAATCCCCTCTTTTTTAAAAACAAGCCGGTACGACTGATAAAAATCCCACCCCTTTTTATCGTAGAGCCAAAGATACCCTTTCTGTCGAAACCCGAACCGATCGGGGTTGACTTCCATAAACTCAAGCGTCGCTTTGGCAAGCTCAATATTGACCTCCCGCCACCACTCTTTGCGGATCCCCCCCGCGTTAAGCTCCGACGAGCTGTATTTTCCAGACAGATCGACGTCGAGGAGAAGGATATCAAGCCCCTCGTCTTTTTGTTTGAGGTGGTACGCAATGCTGCTGCCAATAAGGCCGCCGCCGACGATAATGACATCCCAGGTTTTCATCTCTTCTTTTCATAGAATAACCGAAGGCTTGAAACAATGAGAAAATGAATCTACTCTTGAGACAAGATGCCAAGAGAGGGCTTGGCTTTCTCTGCCTCTGGCTGGCACTCTTTTTCGGCCAACGGCAGGAGCGCAAGTCCCCCCATCGGATTATAGTAACCTGGAGCAAATGGATCTGCCTGAAACAATCCATCCTCTTGAACGAGGCTAAGAAACATTTCTTTTAGCTCTTCTTTGATCGAAAAAAGCCCCTCTTCTTCTTCCGGACGCGCATCTCTTAAAAGAAGATTGATAGCCGCTGTGGCATAGGGGATCGATGTATATAAATAATAGGGGGCAAGGTCATAAGGCCCCACATGAGCCCCTGTTCTCTTTAACTGCATCATAAGGAACGGGAATTTATCGCGATAGAGATCAAGCGCTTTTTTAAGATTTTCCCTATGTAAAGGGTTCTTTGGTTCTTCTTTATATTTATACAACACCAAATGAGCCTGGATCACGCTTCCGACACTCCCTTTTGGATCGCGATAGTTCCTTTCCATTTCTTTTTCCAGGGAATAGGCGAGGCTTAATGGGTTTTTGGGATTAATAATCTTTCGGACAAAATTTATTCCTTTTGATGTTGGCGCCGCAAGCTGAACCGTCGTCAGTAAATGGGAGGCAAAGAGACTGCCACTAATTTCAGGGGGACGTAGCTGATCTGCAATCTCTATATCTTTTTCAAGGGATTTTTTGATTTTTGAGATCTTCTCCTCTAATTCTTTTCTTTGCGTTTCATCCCCAGTTTTCGACAAGAGCTCTTGTATAAGAAGAAGCGAAAATAGTTTGCCATATACGCTATAAGATCCTTCGGGCCGACTCCATTCTAAAAATGGTGAAAGGAAATCGTTTAAGGACTGGAAAGGATTGGATGGCGGGCAAGGCGCCTCCTCCTCTTTTTTTTCACCATATAGAGGGGAGGCCATATAGGAATGAACATCTTTAATATCGATTTTCTTTCCACAATATGGCGCCCCTTTAAGCAAAAAAAGCGCCCCCAACGATTTTAGCGACGATCGATAGGCAGGCAAAATTTGATCTTCTCCTCTAAACCATTCACTCTGATTTTCATATAATCCGCAAAGGACTTCGCAAACAGAAGCCGGTTTCTTTCTTACAAGTTCTTTTTTAATGAGGTCACGAAGCTCTTCTTCTTCATCCTCAGCCAAATACCTTCTCTCTTTTTCAAGATATGTGGCTGTCTCTTCCTGAACAGCCGCATCAGAGTCGTCAAGCTTTTTAACCAACGATGGCAGATCATTTTTAAACTTACTCATAACCTCGACGTTACTCTGGGCCTTTTCGCTTATAGAAGGATCCGGGTCATTTGTTATTTTGCTAAATATCTGGAAGAAATCACGACCAAATATTACAGAAAGAGAATCGATCGCAGATGACGCCCTCTTTCTTTCGGTGGCATCCCTTCCTTTTAATGCCGCATCGACCAGTTTTTCAAAATAGGGGAAGATATCTTTTCTTGATTTTCTCCTGGCAAAAGAAAAAATACTGAGAACCTGGCTCCTGACATCGGGATTTTGATCGTAAAGAACCGCATCCAAAGCCACATCTAATGTTTCTGTGTCATCCATGCCATCAATAGAGAGGTTCGAAAGCGACAGGGCGGCCATCAGACGGACATCTGGGGATCCATCGCTTTTCAATCGTTCTCTCAACATGGGGACCACTTCACTTTTCTTATCTGCTAACGTCCCCATCACAAACGCTGCGGCGGCGCGCACCTTGGCATCTCTATCCTTTGCAAGTATCTCGCCTAGCTTTGGAATATTTTTTTCTCTTATAATGTTAATCGCGTTGATTCTTATGTTTGGATTAGGATCATCCAATTTACGGCTAAGGGACTTCAATATCTCTTCGTTTTCTGGATGAATGTCTTTCAGCGCCCCTGCGGCGCGAATTTGAACTTCCGCGTCAGGATCGTCTAATGCCTTTAGAAGGTTACTCGTGGCATCTTTGGCATCGGCCCCTAAAAGACTTAAGAACTCTGCCGCCATCATTCGCACGTTGGCATCCTTGTCTTCTAATCTCCTTATTAAAACAGGGAGGGCATGTTTGCCAAAGTCAGGTATTTTTCGCATCATATCCTGATGACCTTTGGAGTAGGTGGAAGGCAGATGATCAAAGAACTGATTCAGCTCTTTTTCTATTTCATCATCTCCAAAAAGATGGGGCATTCCAATAAATATCATTAAAAAAATAACGATGAGATATAGACGCCCTTTTTTTCTCACGATATCTCTCCTTTAATCTCTTATCGGCCAACGGATTTTCTTTCTCAATCTTGTGGCTCAATCTTGCGGCTTGATTTATACTTATTATTAGGGGTAAGTATGGAGGACTTACGATGAATGAAACCATTAAAGTTGATATTGCCACCGAGAAAAAACTCGATGAAATCCTTGGGCAAAACGTGCTTCTTACATCGGTGGATAAGATCGTAAACTGGGCGCGCTATTCGGCGGTCTGGCCATTTACGTTTGGGCTTGCCTGCTGTGCGATTGAAATGATGGCGGTCGGCTCCCCTCGTTATGACCTCGACCGTTTTGGCGCGGGGGTGTTTCGCGCAACCCCGAGGCAGGCCGATCTTATGATCGTCGCCGGAACCGTAACGATCAAAATGGCGGAGCGGGTCAGGCGTCTCTATGAACAGATGGCAGAGCCCCGTTATGTGATCTCGATGGGGAGCTGTGCCACACATGGGGGGCCCTATTGGCAATATGGCTATCATGTTCTTAAAGGGGTTGACCGCGTGATTCCTGTGGATGTCTATGTCCCCGGTTGCCCTCCACGCCCGGAGGCCTTAATTGAAGGGATTCTTCTTCTTCAAAAGAAAATCAAACAAGATTCCGTCACAAAAACCATTTTAAAAAAGCTTGCCAGTTGAGATGCAGAGATGGAACCAAAAGAGATTCATTCAAAACTGAGGGGGAAATTTTCTGAAGCGATCTTGGATTTTAAAGAAGTTTCAGCCACCTCAGATCCGTATGTGGAGGCGGCCCCGGAAAAAATTTATCAGATATTGGAATATCTTAAAAATGACACCGATCTCTATTTTGATAATCTGATTTGTGTCAGCGGCGTTGATTATCCGGATAGAATGGAGGTGGTTTACCATCTATTTTCTTATAGGCATCTCCATAAGCTCACACTGAAAACATCGCTTAAGGATAAAGAGCATGCCGAGCTTCATTCGGCATGCGATCTCTGGCGGGCAGCCAACTGGCTGGAACGCGAGGTCTACGATCTTTTTGGAATTAAATTCAAAGAACACCCGGATTTGAGGCGCATCCTGCTCCCCGATGACTGGGAAGGATACCCGCTCAGAAAAGACTATAAACATCAGGAATATTGGCATGGAATTAAAGTAGGAATGTAGGTTATGCCAGAACTCAAAACTCAAGAGCTTACGATCAACATGGGCCCCCAGCATCCCTCAACGCATGGAGTGCTTCGTGTAGAGCTCACGACCGATGGAGAAGTCGTCAAACACGCCATTCCGCACATCGGGTATTTGCATCGCTGTTTTGAAAAACATGCGGAGAATGTCGACTACATGGGAGTCATGCCCTTTGTCGATCGGATGGATTATGTCGGTTCAATGAATAACGATCTCGCCTACGCGATGGCCGTCGAAAAACTGGCAAAAATCGAAGTCCCAAAGCGCGCCGAATATATTCGTGTGATGATGGTAGAGCTCAACCGTATTGCGAGCCATCTTCTGGCCGTCGGAACATACGGGCTCGATATTGGAACCTTTACCCCATTTATGTGGGCATTTCGCGACCGTGAACTCATTCTCGATATTTTTGAGATGGCAAGCGGCGCGCGCCTCCTCTACAACTATCTTTGGATTGGCGGCGTCTGGATGGATCTCACTCCTGGAATCGAAGAAAAAATTCAGGAATTCTGCGACTATTTTGAACCCCGTATTGACGAGCTCGATATCATTCTCTCTTACAATCAAATTTTTATTAACAGAACAAAAAATGTCGGCGTGATCCCTCTCGACATAGCCATCAGCTATGGTTTAACAGGCCCCAACTTAAGGGGTTCCGGAAAAAAATGGGATCTCAGAAAAAACCACCCCTACTCGGTCTACCCTGAACTCGAATTTGACATCCCCGTAGGGAGCGGCGAACAGGGAACCGTAGGCGACTGCTGGGACCGGTACATGGTCAGGGTGCGCGAAATGAGAGAGAGTTTAAAAATCGTAAAACAGACGCTAAAGCAACTCCCCGAGGGGCCCTTCCGCGCAAAAGTCCCCCGCGTTAAACCGCCCCCCGGCGAAGTTTTTGTAAAAACAGAAAATCCGAGAGGCGAACTTGGTTTTTATATCGTAAGCGATGGGGGTTTAAAACCCTATCGCGTCAAGGGAAAATCCCCCTGCTTTACTTCGATCAGCTGTCTCGATGAGATTTCCCGGGGCGCCATGGTTGCCGATGTCGTTGCAATTATTGGGAGCCTTGATATCGTGTTGGGAGAAGTCGATCGCTAGTGTAAAATCATGCTCAACTATTTTAAAAACATTTATAAGGGATTGCGTTCCATCGTTAAAGGGATGATCCTTACTCTTATTGTTGCTTTTCGAAAAAAAGCAACCATTCAATACCCCTTTGTCAAACGGGAACTCCCGGCACGCAGCCGCGGACAACTCTATTGTAATATTGAAGATTGTATCGGCTGTCATCTCTGCGCGGTCGCCTGCCCCGTCGACTGCATCTATATTACAACCATCAAACGGGGGCCTGAAGAACCGATCCCCCTCACCTCAGCCGAATCTGGCGCAAAACAGAGGAAATTTCATCTGCCGCAGTTCGACATCGATTTTACACTCTGCTGCTGGTGCGGCCTTTGCACCGTCGTCTGTCCCACAGATTGTCTCTATATGACGAAAGAATACGAATTTTCTGTCGCCAATCAACAGGATCTGATCTGGCAGTTTGGCGATGGTCAAAAACCAGGCCCGAAAGAAAGAAAAAAAGAGACCGCCTAGCTTATGCCGCTAAAATCACTCCTTGTTTCGGTTTTCACATTGATCGGATTTGGGGTCGGATTTTTTTATTTTTTCCGACTCTATCAATATCTGCGTTTGGGAAAATCCGAAAACCGCTTCGATCATCTTCTTGAAAGGACAAAGATCTTTATCATCAATGTTTTGGGACAGAAGAGGATGTTTAAGGATCTTCTTCCGGGGATAGCCCATACGACGGTTTTCTGGGGATTCATCATCATCACCCTTGGCACGATAGAACTCATCCTTGCCGGCGTTTTCCCCGGCTTCAGTTTTTCATTCCTGGGACATCCGATTTATTCAGCGCTCCTTGGCCTTCAGGACATTTTTTATTGTTTCGTTATTTTGGCCGTAGCCTACTTCTTCTTCCGGCGGATCGTTCTCAAACCCAAACGCCTCGAAGTTCTCAGCCGCCATTCCGCGTGGGATGCCTATTTAATTCTTTCTCTCATCGGAATTTTAATGGTGAGCGGCCTCCTCCTCACCGGAAGCTCTGAGCTTATGGAGCCCAAATCGTGGTCAGAGTGGGCTTATGCCGCAAAGGGAGTCGCAGCTTTTCTTCAATCGATAGGATTTTCCGAGCGTTCCCTGAGAGTGATCTCCGAGACCTCCTGGTGGGTTCATTTTCTGACGGTTTTGGGATTCCTTTGTTATCTTCCATTTTCGAAACATCTCCATATTCTAGCCGCGGCGCCAAATGTCTTTTTTACCACATTGGGGCCCAGAGGCCGTCTTAAAAAGATTGATCTCACGGATGAAAAGCAGACAATATTTGGCGCGGGAAAACTCGAAGACTTTTCATGGAAACAGCTCTTGGACAGCTACGCCTGCACGGAATGCGGCCGCTGCAATGAATTTTGTCCGACTTACAATACGGGCAAACCTCTGAAACCGAGAAGTATCATCGTTGATATCAGGCAGCATCTTCAAGACAAAGGACATGCAATCGTCACAGATGAGGAGAATCATCCATCGCTCCTTAAAAAACTGGCAAACGATGTGATCTCTGTCGATGCGATCTGGGATTGCACAACCTGCGGCGCCTGCGTGGAGGCGTGTCCCGTTTTCATTGAACATGTCGATGCGATTGTCGATATGAGGCGTTACCTCGTTCTCATGGAAGGAAAAATGGAAGCAGAGGCCCAAAAAACGTTTACCAATTGGGAGACCTATTCGAATCCCTACGGCTTTTCACCTCAAACACGGGGAGACTGGGCAAAAGAGATCGGTGTCAAGACGCTCGCCGAAAATCCAAATGTCGAATATCTCTATTACGTCGGATGCGCGGCATCTTTCGATAAAAGAGCTCAAAAAGTTGCCCAGGCATTCTGCCGCCTTCTTCTCAAAGCGGGAATCAGTTTCGGAATTTTAGGCGATGAAGAGCGCTGCAATGGCGAAACCGCAAGACGCCTCGGAAATGAATATCTGGGACAAGAGCTTCTCAATGAAAACAAAAAGGTTCTCAACAAATACAATGTCAAAAAAATCCTAACCACCTGTCCGCACTGTTTTAATACGCTCAAGAACGAATATCCCGATTTTCATGCCCGCTTCGATGTTTATCACCACTCGACATTTTTAAAGAAACTGATCGATGAAGGGAAGCTTAAAATCTCAAAAGAAATACAAAAAAAGATGACCTACCACGATCCCTGCTATATGGGGCGATATAACGCAAGCTTTGAAGAACCCCGTGAGATTTTAAAACAAATTCCGGGGGTTGATCTGGCTGAAATGCGGCGCATTAAGAAAAAAGGCTTCTGCTGCGGCGCCGGCGGCGGCCGGATGTGGCTTGAAGAGAAAAGGGGTTCAAGAATCAATGTCAATCGCGTCGAAGAAGCGCTCGAAACCGCCCCCCAGGCAATCGTCTCTTCCTGCCCCTTTTGCCTCACGATGATTACAGATGGTTTGAATGCGAAAAATCAGGAAAAAACTGTCGCAGCCCTCGATCTTGCCGAGATTCTTGAACAATCATGCTAGAAATTTTTTGGACAGATCCATTCGTAGGATCAACTTATTGTTTTCATCTCACAACGTTAGACCTTAAAAATTTTCGGGTGTTCCTGTTCCGGAGAAACCTGAAGATGGGCATCACGAATCACATTTGAAAGATTTCTGGCAATATTTCTGAAATCGTCGGAAACTTGAGAACGCGGATCTGAAACCACTATCGGAATCCCACAATCTCCCCCCACACGCACTTCGGTAACCAGCGGAATGCCGCCCAGATATGTTGTCTGCCACTCCTTCGCAGCCCTTTCTCCGCCGCCAGAGCTGAAAATCTCTGTGCGCTCATGGCATTTTCCACAGACGTAGTAGCTCATGTTTTCAACGACACCTAAAACCGGGATTCTTACTTTTCGAAACATCTCAACCGCGCGACGAACATCTGCAAGCGAAACCTCTTGCGGCGTCGTAACGACAAGCGCCCCTGTGAGGGGAATTAATTGACTGAGTGAAAGCTGGGCATCGCCCGTTCCCGGTGGAAGATCGACAATCAGATAATCGAGTGAACCCCATTCGACCCTGGAAAGAAATTCATCCAAAATCTTATGAATCATCGGGCCGCGCCAGATAATCGCCTGATCACCCTGGGCAATAAACCCGATTGACATCGTTACAATGCCATGGGCAGGAATTGGAAGAATTTTTCCTTCAGGACCAAATTGGGGCTTTGCCCCCTGGACCCCCATCATCATGGGAATCGAAGGACCATAAATGTCGGCATCCAAAAGCCCAACCGAATGCCCCTCTTGCCGCAGGGCAAGCGAAAGATTTGCGGCAACCGTAGATTTCCCCACACCCCCTTTGCCGCTTCCAACCGCTATCACATTTTTAACGCGAATTTTTTCTTCCGACATGATTTCTTAATGGTGGCTGCCACACCCTCCTGAACCACATCCCCCGGAATCGGACCCGCCACCGCCATCATGGCTTCCACATCCTCCGCCGCCGCCATGGCTTCCACATCCCCCGCCATGGGCTTCCGCTGTGGCCGTAATTTTAAACCCAGAGCCTTGAGGCCCCTCGATATAATCGAGTTTTCCTACCTGAATGACTTCAGCAGATTCAGGATCGATAAAGACTTTAACGCCATTTGAAAGCAAAACGGCATCCCCTTCCGATTCCTTTTCATCGAGGCCCAATTGATACTGTGTCCCCGAACACCCCCCTGAAGCCGCTCGAATCCGAAGTCCAAAGCCGACTTTATTTTCCTTTTCGATAATCGCATGAATCTTTTGAGATGCTATCGGTGTAACCTCAAACTCGACACTCAAAAGATCGTCGCCTCTATTTGTCTTTTCTTTTTCCATTTTTTCTCCTTTCAGGATGAGAGCGCTCTCGTCCTATCAATCTTTTCCTGAACTTTCATAATCCCCTGAATGACCGCCTCAGGTGTTGGCGGACAGCCGGGCACATAGACATCCACAGGGATAATGCTCTGAATCCCCTGCACGACATGATAGGCCCGATAAAAACCGCCGGAACTCGCGCAAACCCCCATTGCAATCACCCATTTTGGGTCGAGCATCTGATCGTAAATGGTTTTTAGAACCGGGGCCATCTTCTCAACAATCGTCCCTGCGACAATCAAAAGATCTGACTGCCTTGGCGAAAATCGAACCACTTCCGCCCCAAAGCGCGACACATCGTAGTGCGATGCCAAAACCGCCATATATTCAATCCCACAACAGGCTGTTCCAAACGGCAAAGGCCAAAGCGAATTCTTCCTCGCCCATTTAATAAAAACCTCGGCTTTTGTTGTTAAAAAACCGTCTGTAACCCCTTTACCGGCTTCCATACTGTGATGTTATGAGCTCTATCAGACAGAGAATGTTAAGTCAATAAAGTGACATTTATCTATCCTAACCGTAAGGCCGATAAGAGTAATGAGCGCGATTTTGTACGTGCCATTCAGAGGCTTCTACAAAGTCTGCCGATATATGTCTACACACCTCACATGGCTTGTGCTCTTTGGCGGCATCTCAATTTTGATCTATGGGCTGGGGATCGCCAAAGAGAATTTACAGAAAGTGGCGGGCGACTCCTTAAGAGACTTTCTCGCAACGCTCAAAGAAAACCGCTTTACCTCTTTTGCCACCGGCTTCTTTATGACGCTCGTTCTGCAAAGCAGCTCAGCAACGATTGCAATGGTGGTCGGGTTTGCCGCATCCTCGCTCATTACACTCACACAGGCGATGGCGCTCATCCTGGGGGCGGATGTAGGGACAACCATTACCGTGCAGCTGATCGCTTTCGATATAGCAGACTATTCCCTTCTTCTCATCATTATCGGATCTTTGCTCTCCATTTTTTTAAGACCCGTACAAAAGCCGTTTGGACATTTTGTTTTGGGGGTCGGATTTATTTTTCTTGGAATGTGGCAGATGTCGGAAGCGGCCTCTCAGTTTAAATCTTCCGAGAACCTCCATCTTTTAATCAAACTCTCCGCTGAATATCCCTTTATCTCCATGATCGTCGCCGCCATCTTTACAGCGGTCCTCCAAAGCAGCGCCGCATCGTTGGGGATCCTTCTCTCCCTTGCGCGGTCCGGATGGCTGCCGCTCAGTCACGCCCTTCCACTCATCATCGGCGCAAATATTGGCGGCTGCGCGCTCCCTCTTCTTGTCTCTCTCAGATCAAACGACAGGGGACAACAGGTTGCCATTTCCCATTTGCTCTTAAAAACCGCCGGCGCGTTCATTTTCTTCCCCTTCCTTGCTCATTTCGAGAAAATTGTCTTACTCAGCGGGACAGACATCTGCCGTCAAATCGCAAATGCCCATTTTATTTTTAATGGAATTCTTGCGATACTGTTTCTGCCGACTATTTCATTCGGCCAGCGATTGATTAAAAAAATATTCCCCCTAAAACCAGAACCGGAAGCCTTCCGTGCCAAGTATCTCGATCCACAGATTCTCTCAACTCCGGCTTTTGCATTCGGCCAGGCCAAACGCGAGGTCATCCGCATGGCGGGGATTGTTCAGGACATGCTTGAAAAAACGATGATTATTTTCAAACAAGACGCCCCTCAAATTATATGTGAAATTGAAGATCTCGAGGATAGGACAGACATCCTTTATAAAGAAATTAAAAATTATCTGATTCAGGTTTCCCAGCAGCCGATCTCGCAAGATCAGGCCGCGCAGCAGCTTGAACTCATTATACTGATCAGCGATCTCGAACACATTGCCGATGTGGTTGAGAAGTCGATTGTGCCCCTTGCAAAAGTCAACCTTGAAAAGAAACTCTCATTTTCGAAAGAAGGGCTTCAGGAAATTACCGATTTTCACAGACGTGTCGTTCAAAATTTTCAACTGACCATTTCCGCGTTCACAAATCGCGATATTGCGCTTTGCCATAAGGTCATCCGGACCAAAGATCAGCTGCTGGAGCTTGAATTGCAATTACGGGAAAGACATCTCTCAAGACTGAGACAGGGAGTGAAAGAAACAATCGATACCAGCGCGATTCACCTTGAGCTCTTAAGTTTCTTACGAAGAATTAATTCATTTATCAGCAACATTGCCTACCCAATTTTACAGAAGGAAGAAAAGGGGGGCACTTTTTCCTAAACGGCATTTCGGCTGAAATATTTTTTTGACTCTGTTGGATTCGGGCGCATCGTCTCAGCGCCGGGCTTCCAGTTGGCGGGACAAACTTCACCCGTTTTTTCAACCTGCTGAAGCGCGGCTAAAACGCGAAGGGTTTCTTCCACATTTCGTCCAATCCCCAAATCGTGAACCACCGTATACTGAACAACCCCTTTTGGATTGATAATGAAGAGCCCCCGAAGGGCAATTCCTGAATCGAGAAGGACACCATAATCGCGGGCAATATTTTTGGAAAGATCGGAAAGGAGTGGAAATTTAAGATCCCCGACTCCCCCATCTTTCCTCGGTGTGTTAACCCAGGCCAGATGTGTGTAGTGACTGTCGACTGAAACCCCGATGATCTCGGCATTAAGAGCGTTAAATTTCTTATACTGCGCGTCGAACGCTGTGATTTCCGTCGGACAGACAAAAGTAAAATCAAGGGGATAAAAGAAAAAGACAACCCATTTCCCTTTGTAATCTGAAAGTTTAATCTCTTTGAACGCCTTCCCAACCACAGCCTGCCCCTTAAATTCCGGGGCCGGTTTTTGAACCAAAGATGACATGTTTCTCCCTCCTTAAAGATGATGAATGTTTTATCCGATAATGAAAGAAGAAACTATAGGCCAAAACTTGCTTTTTTGTCAAGGAAGACCATGCCAAGAGAAAAGATCAGACTCTACGATATTGAAAGGCTTTCGATCCTAAAGGAAGATGGATCATGCGATCCTTCCATTATTATACCTTCAATACCGAAGGAGACAATCATTCGGGCATATAAGATAATGCTCTTTACAAGAAGGCTGGATGAACAGGCGTTTCGCTATCAACGGCAGGGGCGAATCGGCACATTTGCTCCCAGCATCGGCCAGGAAGCGGCACAAGTCGGATCCGCGATCGCTCTCACGGAAGAAGATTGGTTTGTCCCCTCGTTTCGCGAATTGGGCGCCGCGCTTATTCGCGGACTCTCTGTTAAAAATTACATCATCTCTTTAATGGGGTTCGAAGATTTTAATGCCGAACTGAAAGGAACACACAATCTTCCAACAGCTGTCCCCGTCGCGACACAATGCGCTTATGCCGCCGGGATCGCATGGGGGCTCAAACTCGACCGCAAAAAAGCGGCGGCCATTGTCTACTTTGGCGATGGCGCAACCTCTGAGGGGAATTTTCATGAGGCGCTCAATTTTTGCGGTGTTTTAAAACTTCCCTGCGTTTTCTTATGCCAAAACAACCAGTGGGCGATTTCAACGCCAAGGAAAAAACAGACCGCCTCTGAAACACTCGCGCAAAAAGCATTGGCATACGGTGTGGCAGGCATTCAGGTCGATGGAAACGATTTTTTCGCAGTCTATCAGGCAACCGATGAAGCGCTCAAACGAGCCAAAAATGGGGAAGGCGCAACCCTGATTGAAGCCCTGACCTATCGATTGAGCGTTCATACAACCGCCGACGATCCAACCGTTTACCGAAGCAAAAGCGAAGAGGAGGAATGGCAGAAGAGAGATCCCTTGATTCGCTTTCGAAAATACCTCGAAAACGAGCGGCTCTGGGATGCCGAAAAGGAAGAAAAGCTTGAAAATGAAATTAAAGAAAAAATTAAAGCGGGATACGAGGCGGCGGAAAATTTTAGAAATTCCAATCCGGATCCCCTCGCATTTTTCGACTATGTTTACGACGCAATTCCCCCTTACCTGAAACTACAAAAAGGGGAGGCAGAGGAAAATATCCGGGGACGACAGGTCATCAAAGGGGCATCAGAACCCAAAAAAGGGCCCGGCGGCGCCGCCGCAGTGGGGGAACTCGAGGAGGCTAAAGACTAGTATGGCCACGCTTAAAAGAACGGAGCGACTCACACTCGTTGAGGCAATCAATCTCGGTCTTAAAGAAGAAATGCGGCGGGATAAAGATGTCATCATCCTTGGGGAAGATGTCGGCGTCGATGGCGGTGTGTTTCGGGTGACCAAAGGACTCATTGAGGAATTTGGCGAAGAGCGCGTTGTCGATACTCCGCTTGCGGAGCAGGGAATTGTCGGGGCATCTGTCGGTCTTGCCATTTATGGCAAGCGACCCGTCTGTGAAATCCAATTCGTAGGTTTTCTTTATCTCGCCTATGATCATCTAAAATCACACGCCTCTGCCATGCGCCTGCGAAGCCGGGGCTCGTTCAAAGTTCCGATGGTTCTCAGAGCCCCATACGGCGGCGGCATTCGCGCGCTGGAACACCATTCGGAATCGATGGAGATGATCTACGCGCACTGCCCGGGGCTTACGGTTGTCATCCCCTCGGGGCCGAGAAAAGCGCGCGCCTTGATTAAATCTGCCATCCGGTCTAACGATCCAGTTTTATTTTTTGAGCCCGAAGCGATCTATCGCGCATTTAGAGAAGAGGTTCCGCTTGAAGAAGAGACCTTCCCCATCGGAAAAGCCGAAATTGTCCGACCTGGCAGGGATCTCACAATCATTTCTTACGGCTCCATGCTAAACCGGACCAAAAAAGTGGTTGAAAAAATTGTCAGCGAAAAGGGATATGATCCTGAAGTCATCGACCTCATCACGATTTCACCGATGGACACTCAAACGATTATCGAAAGTGTTAAAAAAACCGGACGGGTTGTCATTGTTCATGAAGCTCCACGCTCCGGAGGGATCGCGGCTGAAATCATCGCGCGAATCAATGAATTTGCGCTGGAGTATTTAAAAGTTCCTGTTCAGCGTGTTACAGGATGGGATACCCCTTTCCCCTTTTTCGCCCGCGAAGAAGTCTACCTCCCCGATCCGCAAAGAATTGAAGGGGCAATCGATAAGGTAATGGAGAAATAGCGCGCCTTTTACTTCGCGCACCGCGGCGTAAGGTTCCGGATACAATCGGTACAGACAAACCCCGCGGAAACCACAATCGCCCCGCTGCCGCTTGCCACCCCAATCCCTAACGAGTGATGATTTGGGAACAAAAGATTTTCACAGTGCCCCGTCTGTGCAGCGGTTGAAAGACTTCCAAGCCACTGCGTCACAACGTCGTTTGCCACCGCTTCGACCGAGCCAAAGGATTCAAAAGAAAAGGTTGTCGCATAGAGATTTTCTTTTACTTTGTCAGGGGGAACGATCTTGTCTTCCCCAACCCCGTTTCGGTAATGAACAAGCGCCACCCCCGCCTGGCGATTGGCGCCTGCGGCTATAAAGGCGTCCAGATTGGCCTTTGCCGCCTGAACGGCATTGGCCGCTACAACAGGATTGTTGGCGAGAGCCCTTCTTCCATTTGCCTGCCGCGTCTGAGTGATAGCATTAAAAACCGCCTGTGAGAGCGTTGCAACATCCGCCACCGACAAAGACGCCCCTTCTTTTGTCCCGACGACAAGCTCCTCAATTTCACCGCAGCTTGCCATAAATATGAAAGCAGAAACAATGAAGATAGGAATAACGCTCCACACACGTGCCATATAACTTCAATGATACTGACGATCTTTATCAAGTCAAATTTGGCTTAAGTCAAATTTAAGGCGTTATCTCTTTTTCGATCTCAAAGAAGACCTGTCCACCGGTAAAAAGGAGGCTCTGGCGATGTACGCGCAGTCGCAGCGTATATTTGGTGCCAGATTCCATCGCTTCTCTCAGTCCTTTCGCGGCAGGATTATCGGCCCCTTCTTCAAGGAGAAAGGTCATCACTTTCGTCCCCTCGTCTTTCCATCTCGCACGGCAGACGACATGTGTTCCAATGAGCCATGTGGAGCGGTGAATTTTAAGTTGATAGTCTGTATGGACCCTCTCGTGCCCGGCCTCTGTATCGACAATTTTTAAGAAAATCTGCCTTCCTTCTTTATAGAGACGAAACTCGGGAACAGATGGCGAGCCAAACGTGGCGTTATCGAGCTCCCCTTTTCGTTTGGCATCGACTCCAAATTCGAGCTTCCCTCCTTCAAAAAGAGGTGATTCACGAACCACAGTCAGGCGAAGCCGATAATCCACAAACCCCCGAACATATTGAGAGACGTATTGGCCGAGCGCCCCCTGGCCAGGTACCAGGAGCAGCGCAAATGTTCTTAAAGGCTCACTCGCCTCCTCCGATGGAATATCAGCATCCACAATCACCCTGTCCGCATCATCGCGCATCCTGATATGATAGGTTGTCTTTATTCGATAGTACGGTTTTTCGTCGACAAAGTGAAGTCTTGCCTGCTCATCCTCCCCCTCAAGACGAAGACCGGAAACAGAGCTTTTTCCATAATCATCCGGATCCAGCGTTCCCAAACCGAGTGTGATGACAAGCCCGCCCAAGTCTCCGCTCCTCCCTACTTCCCGATAGACATAAAAAGAACTCGAAGGCTTCAGAGTTACATTTTCACCATCAAAAGAGAGCTCCACCTTTTCCGTCTCATTTGCATTCAGGTAAGCGCCTTCCGGGAAGTGAAGCGTTACCCGCGTTTCAACGGTACGATCATAGACCTGAACCGGAACCTGATGCGCGTGAGATTCGTTAAAGGTTCTCAAGCGGGTTCTGATCACTGTGCGATATTTCAATACCTGTCTCGATTTTTGCACCCATCTTCTTTTTAGAACAAGCCGCGTCTTCCAAACCCATTCACACTGCGTTGGGGAATAACAGACATATTCTCTATACAACTCGTTGTCATAATAAGTCTCCCAGTCCCAGTAGTACTCAGTCTCGTAATAGGGTTCGAGATCCTCATACTGTTCATACCACGTCGATGGCTCATGCCCTTCGTGATGGTCGCCCGTGTGCGAATGTTCATGCCACGATTCACGATATTCCGTGCGAAAAAGATTTTTGCTGAGCCTTGCGGCGAATGTCTGTTCACCGCTGTGACGAACCAGTGTGACGGCAGGTTGATCTTTTGGAACATTCTCTCCCCTTTCTTCAGCCCAAACAGGGAAACTCAAAACACCATTTGGGACATGTCCCAAAACAAAAAATAAAAAAAGACCGAACACAACATACCGTATTTGGCTCATATCCTCTCCTTTTTTAAAATTCTTTAATCAGCCGCCCGGTTTCACTAAAACCGCAGAATCCGTCTTGATGGGTATTTGCAAAGCCAACTGTTGAAAGCAAGCTCCCATCCAACGCCTCAAAGAAGATTTCAATCCTTGTGGTATTTTTTTCACTCAGTTTTATAAAATCGGTTTCGAACCTGCGCCTTTTTGTAACATAAATCATCCGATACACACCGGGCTCTTCTCCTTCTACAGTTGTAACCACGTAGCCATTTTTGGCGCGAAAAGCCCGCGTTCTTCCATAGAATTTTATAAGACTCCGCTCCCCATCGGCATAACTGTAATTGTCGACAGAAATCTTTACCCCCACAGGAGCGGGAGATAAAGGGGGATCCACTTGGCAAGATTCGTCAGCTGAAAAACTGCCTAAAGAGAATAAAGAAAATAACACCACAAAGAAAAGACAAAAGATCGATCTCGTTTTCATTCGATACCTCCTAACTAACAACAAAATATTTCTTCCAAATAACTTGTCACTAAATAGATTCTGCTGAAAAAGTCATGCTGAGGGACGAAGTCCCGAAGCATCTCCGCTGGGATTCTTCGCGCTTTGCGCTCAGAATGACACTTTTTCAGCAGAATCTAAATAACTTATCTGCCACAGTAACAAAACAGCAAAGTGTGTCAATTATTTTTTAGTATAGGAAATTGCGGTGTCGGCAACCAAAGGTTATCTGCGCTCTCCATCTGTTGTGTTCGCCACAAAGAATCCGTAA
>CAYJMQ010000040.1:0-18778 GCA_964371555.1 uncultured bacterium
AATGACATTCATGGCTTTCATGTGCGCATAGTTTTAAATTCGGCCGTAATCCGTTTTAAGGACTGAGGATTCGACAGCACTTCATAACCTGTCAATGCCAGGGCTTTTGCAGCCCCAGCCATCGCTTTATAGCCACGACCCGATAAAGCCGCCTTTGCAAAGGCTCGTGTGTGAACTGACAAATGATCGCAAATCTTAATAGAAGGGTGAATTGTGGGAACCCTCTGGCCTACATTCCCCACATCAGACGACCCGATCCCCTTCGTTTCACTCCCCTGCTCATTCTTAATGCGTAAAAACGCAAGCTGTTTTGCAAAAATTTTTCCAAGGGTCCGATTTGGATAAAAGGATTCGTATGAAAGGGGATTCATTTTAAACTTAGTCTTTGCTCCAATCCTTTTTGCCTCTCTCCTTGCAATACTTTTAATCCGGAAAATCATCCGTTCTACGTAGGACATATGAAGGGCTCTTACATAATATTTCAGCGCCGCATACTCCGGAATGATGTTGGGCTTGGTTCCGGCAGCCGTAAAAATTCCATGAATTCGGGCATCTTTAGCAATCCTCTTTCGGTAATGCAAAATATTCTGATAAGTGACGGCTGCCGCGTCCAAAGCATTGATCCCCCTTTCCGGGGCAGCGGCAGCATGGCTCTCTTTCCCAAAAAACTCAATATCGAGTTCAACGAGGGCCAGCATTTTTTTAATTGGCTCTGTCCTTGAATCGGGGTGTGCCATCATGGCAACGGAAAGATTCCGAAAAGTCCCCCTTTTAGCCAAAATAACCTTTCCCCCGCCCCCTTCCTCTGCCGGGCACCCGACCACTGCTACACTTCCACCGATATTTTTCAAAGTTTTTGCCAAGGCAATGGCTGCCGTGCAGCTTGTGGCGCCGATCAGATTGTGTCCACAGGCATGACCAATCCCCGGGAGCGCATCATATTCTGCCAGAAAACCGATCGTCCGGTTGCCACCCGCATGGCCGCGGCCAGCAGGGACATTCCCCTGACCGGCAGTTGCGAGAAAAGCTGTTTTGATCCCTCCGATCCCTTTTTTAATTTTAAAACCATGCTTTTTTAAATACGCAATCAATCTCTCTTGGGCCTGATATTCGTGATAAGCAAGTTCAGGGTGTGTCCCAATGAACTTTGCAACGGAGGCCAATTCCTCTGAAAGGCGATCGACCTCATGAACGATTTCCAATTGAAGTTTTTTTTTCACGACGCCCTCATTCACAAAACATTAGCATAAGTAAGATGGGGGATGCTATAATTTATTGCCGGTGAAAACCTTCATTTTGCGGCGTCTTTTTTTTCTGGTACCTCTGCTCTTTGGAATTTCAGTCATTGTATTTTCTTTAATGCATTTTATCCCCGGGGATCCGATAGATATTATTTTAGGAGAAAGGGCCGCCGCTCATGACAAGGAAAATCTGAGAAAAGTTCTTCATCTGAATGAAACCATCCCGGCGCAATATTTTCTTTTTCTAAAAGATCTTGTGAGCGGGGAATTAAAATCGATTCATTCAAGAGAGAATATCTGGAAGGAAATCGGGGAACGCCTCCCTGCAACCATAGAACTTGCTTTTTGGGCCATGCTATTTGCTCTCAGTTTTTCAATTCCTTTGGGAATTGTCGCCGCCGTCCGGCATAAAACCGCTCTCGACAGCCTTTCCATGCTGATCGCTATTGTTGGACTCTCAATTCCGCATTTTTGGCTCGGTCCCCTTCTTATTATTTTTTTTGCGTACAAAATACCGATATTCCCGGTTTCTGAACGAAGCGGGTTCTTAAGTATTGTTCTCCCTGCAATCACATTGGGAACAGCGATGATGGCTCTTCTTTCCAGAATGACACGCGCAACGATGCTTGAGGTGATCCGCGAAGAATATATTAAAACAGCCCGCGCTAAAGGACTTTCAGAAACGATGGTTATCTTCAAACATGCGTTGAGAAATGCGCTGATCCCGGTCATCACGATCGCGGGAATCCAAACAGGGGCGCTCCTTTCCGGCGCTATTATTACTGAAACAATCTTTGACTGGCCGGGAATTGGAAGCCTTTTGGTAGAGGCGATTCATATGAGAAATTACCCTCTTGTGCAGGGATGCGTGCTTCTCGTTGCGACGATTTATGTTCTGGTAAATCTTACAACAGATCTTCTCTATGCATGGATCGACCCCAGGATACGGACCCAATGAAGAAACTTTCTCTTTCCGCAAAATTAGGAATATTTCTCATCACCCTTTTTCTAACTGCGGCGCTCCTTGCCCCGCTCCTTTCATTGCACCCTCCGGATCAAACAAATATCACCCAGCGATTTCACCCCCCTTCTGCATCACATTGGTTTGGCCAGGATCATTTGGGAGGGGATATTTACAGCAGAGTGATTCATGGGGCCAGAATTTCTCTTTTCGTAGCGCTAACCTCCACATTTATTTCACTGATGATTGGTCTCTTTTTTGGAACCATTGCCGGCTATTTTGGGGGATGGCTGGATGAATTTTTGATGCGAATTGTAGATATTCTTCTTGCCTTCCCCGGGCTTCTTCTGGTTTTTGCGCTGGCCGCGTTTCTAAATCCGAGTATTTTGAATGTCATCTTCATTTTTTCATCGGTTGGATGGACTGGCTTTGCCCGTGTCGCGCGAAGCCAGGCGCTGGTCGAAAAAGAAAAAGATTTTGTTCAGGCCGCGCGATCGTTGGGGGCAGAGTCATCAACTATTCTCATTCACCACATCATCCCCAACATCCTTGCCCCGCTGATTGTCCAGGCAACCTTTACGATGGGGGCCATTATTATCGGAGAATCGAGCCTCAGTTTTCTTGGCATCGGCGTCCCGCCCGATACACCAAGCTGGGGAAATATGCTCTACCAGGCAAAACAATCGGGATTCCAGCCCACGTTTATTTCCATCTTTCCCGGTGTTGCCATTATGCTCACTGTCCTGGGCTTCAACTTCATCGGCGACGGCTTGCGCGATATATGGGATCCAAAATTGAGGCGACACTTAGAATAAAATGTCGATTGCTTGACCTCTTTTTTATTCACTGCTACTGATGACTTATGAAACTCGACCAAATTCGGCGGCGTGTGGGACAGATGTTTATGGTCGGATTTGAGGGGACCGGCGTTGATGCAAATCTCAAAAAATTGATTGAGGCACATTTCATTGGCGGTGTGGTTCTTTTTGAAAGAAATATTGAGAGCCCGAAACAGATCGCAGAACTGACAAATGAAATTCAATCGCTCAGTAAAACACCGCTGTTTGTTGCCGTCGATCAGGAGGGGGGGCGCGTTGCAAGGCTCAAAAAACCATTTACAGAATTTGGTGAAGCGGCCCGGATAGCAAAAACCAATTCCCCAAAACTTGCCTTTGAGGCTTTTCAGGCGATGGCGAAGGAACTTCGAGCAGTTGGCATTAATTATAATTTTGCGCCTGTCGCCGATTTAAATACCAATCCAAATAACTCGATCATCGGAAATCGTTCTTTTGGCTCTGATCCTGAGGCAGTCTCAAAAATCATTTCAGGAGTGATCAGGGGGCTTCAGCGCGGCGGGGTCATTGCTTGTGCAAAGCATTTCCCCGGTCATGGGGATACATCGACCGATTCACATCTTGAGCTCCCGCGGGTTTCCCATTCGCTCGAACGGCTAAAAAATATTGAGTGGATCCCCTTTGATCGTGCGATTCGCTCTGGGGTTGAAACGGTAATGACCGCCCATATTTTCAACCGCCATCTTGATTCCGATTTCCCGGCAACACTTTCAAAAAAGACACTGGATCATCTGAGACGAGACTTAAGATTCGATCGCGTCATTATTACAGATGATTTAGAGATGAAGGCGATCTCAGATCGTTATACGATTGAAGAGGCAGCCATTAAAGCGACGGAAGCAGGATGTGACATGCTTCTCATCTGCAAAACATTTGAAAAACAGCTCTCAGCGATTGAAACCATCGTTAAAAAAGTAGCTTCCTCTGAAATCTCAATGAAGTTAATCGATTTCACCTCTGAACATATTACGAAACTGAGAAATAAATATCTCGTCCCTTATCAGCCCGCTGACATCGGAAAAATCGATGGAATTGTCGGCTGTGCCGAACATCAAAAAATCGCCGAGCAGCTTTTGGCTTAAAAAGTCAGGAGCATCTCCCAGAAGCATTGCCCAAAGCACTTCCCAAAGCATTTCAAAGAAACGCTCTCCACTTTTTCAAAGATTCCTTTTTTGCCTCAACATCCGAAGCCCGACATCACTGCCGCGGACGTCAGGGGTGAGGCCGACACGACTCGCTGACCGCAAGAACTTTGGGGCGTTGAACCAACCCCCACCGCGGATAACATGGTACGTGCCTGAGGAAGGGCCAGGAGGATCCATCACCCTTTCTGATGAATACGCTCCATACCAATCAGATACCCACTCCCATACATTCCCATGCACATCATAAAGACCAAAGGAGTTGGGTTTTTTCCGGGCTACAGGATGGCTTTGTTTTTCCGAATTATTCGAGTACCATCCATACCCTGAAAGATCCTCTCCCTCACTAAATGAATAAGCTGTCTTTGTCCCGGCTCTTGCCGCGTATTCCCATTCCGCCTCCGTTGGAAGCCGGTAGTGGTATCCATCGTTTTTCTCATTGAGTTTGGAAATGAATTCCAGAACCCCATTCCAGCTCACGTTCTCAACAGGATGATCAGGATTATTCCCAAGTTTGCTTCGATCTTCTTCTCCCCCCTTAAAATAGGAAGGATTATCTCCCATGACCGAATACCACTGCTCTTGAGTAACTTCCGTCTTTTGAATCTCAAAGTCTTTTGTGATGACAACAGGATGAAGAGGCTTTTCATTGGCGTTTCCATTAGGATCACCCATTTCAAATATCCCCTTTGGAATAGAAATAAATTCCATCTCTCCCCCTAAAAGAGCGTTAGGCAAAAAGACTAACGCCATCCCCAATACAACGATTGTTAACCTTATTTTCATTTTTCCTCCTCTTATGTTAACGGGCCAATTTCTTCACCCCATTTTTTTCAGGGGATGACCGGCCCTTTTTCCAGTAAGTTTTCCTTTTTCAACGGCACAAACGCCATTGATCCAGACATATTCGATCCCCTCCGCGTAATGAAACGGATCGAGAAAATCAGAACGATCTGAAATCTTATTAAAATCGAATAAAACAAGATCCGCGTAGAAGCCCTCCGCGATTTTTCCCCTTTTTTCAATTTTAAAACGCTCGGCCGGCTGCCAAGTCATTTTATAAATCGCTTTTTTAAGATCGAGCAGTCTCTCCTCACGAACATATTTTCGAATAACCCGTGGGAAGGTTCCAAAAATTCTCGGATGGGGCTTTCCTTTCGCAAGGGGTCCTTTGATCGACCGGCAGCCGCTGTCTGATGCGACAAAAATATAATCCTTCGAAAAGAATCTTCTCAAATTCTCTTCAGACATTGTAAAATAAATCGCAGAAATAGCCGCTTCTTCTTCAATCAAAAGGTCGAATAAAAATTCAAATGGATCTTTTCCGGCTTTTTGCGCCGCTTGATATACCGTCAGCCCTTCAAATTTTTTATTCCTTTTTGACATGAGCTCCATAATAAGAACATTATTGAGATAATCCTCTTCGGGGGGATGACTCATTAAAACCCCCCTTTTTATTTTTTCTCTTGTTTTTTTATCACGAAGACGCTTCACAAGCCCTTTGATTCCCCCCTCAAATGTCCATTCAGGAAGCACCTGCATCAGGCCTGTTTGAGAAGCAATGTATGGATAGCGATCCGCCGCGACGTCAAGTCCTTCTTTTTGAGACTGTTCAATAAGATCCAAAACGGCATCTATTTTCCCCCAATTTCTCTGCCCGGAAGTCTTAATATGAGAAATCTGAATGGGAATTTTTGCTTTTTTCCCAATTTCTATCGCTTCTTTAACCGCTTCAACAAGGCGATCGCTTTCACTCCTCATATGAAACGTAAAGATTCCATCAAACTCTTTGCAAACTTTTGCAAGCCGAACCATCTCAGATATCTTAGAAAAACAGGCAGGGGGATAGATGAGTCCTGTCGAAACGCCAAATGCCCCTTCAGACATCCCTTCATGAACAGCCTTAACCATTTGCAATAACTCTTTTTTGGTCGGCGCTCTGTTTGCCTCCCCCATTGCGGAAGATCGAAGGGTATTATGCCCTATAAGCTGACCGTAATTGACACCGATCCCTTTATTTTCCAATCGATCAAGATATTCATTGAGGTGTTTCCATCCAAGCTTTAATTTATAATGTTTAAAATATTCAGCTTCCCTCCTCTTTTTAGCCTCACCCCAGATTGGGGCGGCCGCATAACCGCAATTTCCGCCAATTTCTGTTGTGACTCCCTGAGTAACTTTGCTATCTGCGCCTGGATTAATCAGAAGGAAATAGTCAGAATGAGAATGAATATCGATAAATCCGGGGGAAAGGACGAGGCCTGTTCCATCTATCGTTTTTTTCGCATCTTGAGTGGCATTCCCAACAACAACAATCTTGTCCCCTGAGATGCCCACGCTCCCCTTAAAAGATTCGCCGCCGGTTCCGTCATAAATAACCGCATTTTTGATAACCAGATCGAGCATCACGATTTCTTCGGATTAAAATGCGCCTTGAACCCCTGCCAACAGCGGTAATAGTCGTCCTGAAGAAGAGAGGTTTCGAGGGCAAAAGGGGTTGGTTTGCAGATGTAGCGGCTCTCCAACATAAAAGCGAGAGTCCCTTTTAGATATTTGGGTTTAAGTTTGGCTTTGATCGCCTTGCTGTGCGTTTCTGTATCCGGGCCGTGCGCGGACATGCAGTTATGAAGACTGCCGCCGCCTGGATAAAATCCTTCAGATTTTGCATCGTAGACCCCATAAATAAGCCCCATAAATTCACTCATGTAGTTTCTGTGAAAATAGGGGGGGCGAAATGTATGCTCCGCAACCAACCACCGCTCAGGGAAAATCACAAAATCGACATTTGCAGCTCCTATTTGAGGCGAGGGGGATGTCAAAACTGTGAAAATGGAAGGATCTGAATGATCAAAAGAGACTGTATTGATCGCCTGAAAAAGTTTGAGATTATATTTATACGGCGCATAATTTCCATGCCATGCGACAACATCCAAAGGGGAGTGCCCGATATCTGCCGCCCAGAGATTTCCTAAAAATTTTGTGATCAGTTGAAATTTTCCCTCTTTTTCATCATAAGCCGCAACAGGGGTCAGGAAGTCGCGGGGATTGGCCAACCCATTGGCGCCGATCGGCCCAAGATCGGGGAGCCTAAAATGCTCACCATAGTTCTCACAGATATAGCCGCGGGCTTTGTCTTTTTTCAATAAAACCTGAAATTTTATCCCTCGCTGAACAACGGCGATTTCCTGTGGGGCAATTTCAATGAGACCAAACTCAGTCTTTAAGATAATCTCCCCTTCCTGCGGTAAAATAAGGAAATCGCCATCGGCATTATAAATAAACCGACCTTCCATTGATTGATTGCAGACATAGAGATGAACCGCATAGCCGATTTGTTGTTCAATATTTCCACTCCCCCCGATCGTTACAATTCCATCTATAAAATCGGTAGGTTTCTTGGGATAAGGAAACGGATTCCATCTCAATTGATTTGGCGTTGGACGATCAATCTCCTCAAATGGCGCCCCTCTTAAAAATTTATGATTGAGAGGTTGAAAGGGTTTGTGAAGAACGGATGGGCGAATCCGGTAAAGCCAGCTTCGCTGGTTTCTGTCACGGGGGTTTAAAAAAGAGGTTCCACTCAGTTGTTCCGCGTAAAGCCCATAGGGAACTTTCTGTGGGGAATTTTGATCTTTAGGAAGCGCCCCCGCAAGCGCTTCTGATGAAAAATGATTTCCAAAGCCACTTTGATAGTGAAAATCCTGCACTTCAGGACGACCTTCGTTTTTTTTTCTTTGCTTCTTCCAAAATCTCCTGAGCCATGCGGTCGGCAATGACAAATGGGGGTTCCTGCTCTTTCTTGGAACGCTGAATAATCTGAACCATTGTCTGATAAATCTCTGCAACATGTTCAAAGGCGCGATCGCGATTATAGCCGGGGAGTTCTTCTGCGATATTAATCAGCCCCCCCGCATTGATCACATAATCGGGGGCATAGAAAATTCCCCGCTTTGCGAGATCGTAGCCATCTTTTGCATTTGCCAACTGATTGTTTGCGGCGCCTGCAACAATCCGGCACTGAAGCCGGGGGATTGTGTCGGAATTCAGCACAGCCCCCATGGCACACGGAACAAAAAAATCACATTTTACATCATAGATTTTTTGAGGATCCACAACTTCGACATTAAATTTTTTTAGGGTCTCCCCGATTGCCTCGCGATCCACATCACAAACCGTAAGTTCAGCCCCTTCATTATATAGCTCTTCCACAATGCCGTGCCCTACCGATCCCAATCCCTGAACAGCAAATTTCAGTTCTGCCAAAGAATTTCTGCCAAGAAATTCTTTGGAAATTGCCCGTATTGCCTGAACAACTCCATGCGCAGTCGCCGGAGATGGATCCCCACTTGAATTCTTGAGTCCTTCAACACCTAAAATATGGTTCGTTTTCCGGGCAATAACCCGAAGATCCCCCGCATTGATCCCAACATCCTTGGCACAGATATATCGCCCATTGAGGGATTCGACATATTCACCAAAGCGCAGCAGCAATGCCTCTGTCTTTATTTTTTCAGGATCACCAATAATAACACTTTTTCCACCGCCAAAGGGGAGATGGCTAATGGCAGCCTTGTAAGTCATTCCAAACGAAAGTCGAAGGACATCGTTTAGTGCCTCTTCTTCCCTCTGATAGGGGTACATACGCGCCCCCCCTGTTCCAGGCCCCAGTGTCGTATCATGAATGGCAATAATGGCGTTAAGCCCCACTTTTTCATCACGGCAATAAACAATTTCTTCAAATTCATTTTTATTTAATGTTTGAATGGTGTACATAAAGAAGGTTTTATTCTAACAATTGAAATTTTAAAAATCCATAAAAATTAGATTTAAAAGAGAAGCGTTGCAGAGAAGTTGGCGGTATGGCAGAGATCCAATGTCCTTGGTTCGTTCGTCGGAGATCCTTCATACAATTTCCCAGGTTTGAAGAGCCCCCCTGAAACAGAAAAAGAAAGATTTTCAAGAAACCGATACCAGAGCGATAAATCGACTTCTCCGCCATACTCTTTCTTGCCGCCTGTGGAAAGCGAGAGGGGCGCGTGGGCATACGCAAAATTAAGGTTTGTGCTGAGAGCATCACTGAAATTATAATTTACTCCAAGGTTCGCGTAATAAGCGGCGAAGATAGCATTGGCATCCGGTTCAGAAGATGCCGAGATCCCCGTCTCCGCCGGGATCGCCCCAATCCCCTGATTAAACATGATCAGCGCAATGTCATAATTCCGGTTGAAAGCAAAGGTTGTCAATTTCTCCGTCTTCCCCCGGTCTGGCGCCGAGGCAAACCCCAATTTCAGATAACTCTCGAGGGCAGACGTCCATTTATAAGACAATTCTCCCGCAACGCCAACTTGTCTTGCCTTATTCCCCGAAACAGTCCCTGAATAGCCGTGGGACGCAACTGCTTCAATTCCTGCCTTCCACGACTGGAATTTTTTAATAAAAAAAGCATCGATGTAACTCAGGGCCAGATAAATCTCCGAACTTTTTAAAAACGTATAGAGAATCCCGGTATCGACATCCTTTTCAGGATCATTCCAAAAAAGATATCCTTCAAACTGGGTTACATCATCGCCATTAGAATCGATATTATTTTCAAGAATCTTTGAGTAAATCGCGCCGAGTTTTGCGTTTCCAAGTCCAAGTTCGTAGAGAATCGAATCGGTTCGATCCGCAAATTTGTCGTGTGCATTCTCACCTGAATTGAAGTGAATTCCAAGTCCCCAATGTCTGGGAATCCGGCCAATTCTTAAAATCCCCCAATCACCGAGATATTCGAGATAAGCATCCTTCACCAGTAAATTATGGATACTCCCCCCGGTTGTTCTTGTCAGGGCGGAATGACCAAAGCCTGACGCCCCCCCAAACAGCGTGCGCGGAATGAGAGTAGAAACCTGCGGGCCATAATTATTTGTATCGGGAGCCTGCTGTCCCTGAAGTGCCCCTCCTTCGTTTGCGACAGTTGTAAATGGATTTGTAAAGGTATCAAACGTAGCATGAATCGCCAGGCGGTCTGTAATGCCGAGCGATGGTTTCATTCTTAATTTTAAGGTGGAGAATGTCCGGACATTCCCCCTGAAATCTGCCGGTGAGTCGCGATCCAGATCGAGTGTATTAAAGCTTCTTATTTCAGAAAGAAAATAGTTGCGATCCCGCCAATAAAAAGAAAAGTCAGAAAAAAGGTTGTGAGAAAGGAGGAGTAAAATACCACTCGCAAGCAATAGCCGACTTCTAATTATTTTCAACACGAGCGCCTCCTGATACGAACGTACCAGCGGTAACATAAATTAAAAACAGCGTCAAGAAATGTGCTGTTAAAACTCATCCCCCATATCTGGCATGCCGCCAGGCCCCGGCATTGATGGATGATTAGAACCCCCAGCGGTTTTTTCTTTCGGTTTTTCTGCCCTCTGTGCAATGATCGCTTCTGTCGTAAGAAGGAGAGAGGCAACGCTCGCGGCATTTTGCAGCGCATTGCGCACGACTTTGGTAGGATCGACAATCCCTGCTTTCACAAGATCGGTATACTCTTCCTTTACCGCGTCAAAACCGTAGCTCCCTTTTCCTTCTCTGACTTTGTTGACGACAATTGCGCCCTCGACTCCAGCATTGGCGGCAATCTGGCGAATCGGCTCTTCTAAAGCACGTTTGAGAATATTAACTCCAACCTGCTGCTCGTCATCAGCATCATCAGGCAAACGAAGTTTATTCAATGCATCGATCGAACGAAACAGAGCCACTCCACCCCCTGCCACGATTCCTTCTTCCACAGCGGCCCGTGTGGAGTGAAGCGCATCTTCAACCCGGTCTTTTTTTTCTTTCATCTCAATTTCTGTAGCCGCGCCAACCCGAACAATTGCGACCCCGCCTGCGAGTTTCGCCAATCGCTCCTGAAGTTTCTCACGGTCATAATCGGAGGTCGTCTCTTCAATCTCTCTTCTCAACTGCTGGACACGCGCTTCAATTGTTTTCTTTGCGCCAGCCCCGTCAATAATAGTCGTATTATCTTTATCGACCATTACTTTTTTGGCTTTCCCCAAAGCATCCAGTTTCACACTTTCAAGCCTTGTTCCAAGATCTTCTGAAATAACCCGTCCACCTGTTAAAATCGCAATGTCTTCGAGCATCGCTTTCCTCCGGTCTCCAAAACCGGGGGCTTTCACCGCTGCTATTTTGAGTGTTCCTCTCAGTTTATTTACAACAAGGGTTGCGAGCGCTTCTCCTTCCAGATCCTCCGCGATTACAAGAAATGGCCGACCCGTTTGGGCCACTTGTTCAAGCAAGGGGAGAAAATCTTTCATTGCAGAAATTTTCTTTTCGTAAAGCAAAATATATGGCGACTCAAGATGAACCTGCATCTTCTCCTGATCGGTCACAAAATAAGGCGAGAGATACCCACGATCAAATTGCATCCCCTCAACCACATCAAGCGTCGTTTCAGTCCCCTTGGCTTCTTCAACCGTAATAACCCCTTCTTTTCCAACTTTATCCATCGCCTCTGCGATGATGCTGCCAATCGATTCGTCATTATTCGAAGAAACAGCCCCCACCTGGGCAATCTCTTTCTTCTCTTTAATGGGTCGACTCATGTTTTTAAGCTCTTCCACGACGACCTGAACTGCTTTATCTATCCCCCGCTTGATTTCCATCGGGTTATGCCCGGCAGAAACAAGTTTCGAACCTTCCCGATAAATGGCTTGGGCAAGAAGGGTCGCCGTTGTCGTCCCATCTCCGGCGACATCACTCGTTTTAGAGGCGACTTCTTTGACCATCTGCGCCCCCATATTTTCAAACCGGTCTTCGATCTCTATTTCTTTTGCAACTGTTACGCCATCCTTCGTAACAACGGGCGCGCCAAACGATTTCTCAATCACGACATTTCGTCCTTTGGGACCCAGCGTGATCTTTACCGCATTGGCAAGGACATTAACCCCCTTAAGAATTCTCCCGCGGGCCGATTCATCAAATAAAACTTCTTTTGCAGCCATATTTTTTCCTCCTTGATCGATTATTTACCGACGATCCCTAAAATATCGTCTTCCTTTAAAATTAAATGTTCAAAGCCGTCAATTTTTATTTCTGTTCCCGAATATTTGCCAAATAGAATCCGATCTCCTTTTTTAACATAGAGCGGAAACACCTTTCCATTCTCGAGCAGACGTCCTGAACCAACAGCCACAACCTCCCCCTCCTGGGGTTTCTCTTTGGCTGTGTCTGGAATAATAATTCCACCTTTTGTCTTTTCTTCTTCTGCAATCCTTTTAATAAGGATGTGATCCTGCAAGGGTCTGATTGTAGTCATAAGTTTATACCTCCTGATAATGGCTGCAAATATACGAATCCTCTTTCAAAAGTCAAGAGAGAGATTAAAACCGGCGCCTCGTAAGTTCTTCTTCAAAGTATTTGTTATAAAGGATGTCCCAGTCTGTGGAGCCTTCAATGACTTTGGCACGTTGGGAATAAATCCGTTGTCGCACTATCTGATCAACCTCTTCTGAAGTGGAGAAATATTTATGTAAAACCCGTTTGATTTCCCGTAATGCCGCCCCATCATCCGGGAAGTCGACGAGGTCATCCTTCCAGATGCGGTCCTGAAGCAGGTGAGATACATGAGAAAGCCGGTCTTCTGAAAACATTTAAAGAATAAACCCCCGATCTTTTGCCAGTTTTCGCTTGATCATGAGAAACATCTTCTGCCGATCTAACCCTTCAGATTCTTTAATATTTTCTTCCAATATCCGTTCGGCTTCCTGATGAAGTCGCCCTTCCTCTTCCAGATTTGCAAGAAACGTCTGAACAAGCGCCTGATGAATCTTTTCTTCCGGCGCTTTCAAAACCACCAGTTTCTTCTCCTCCAATTTGCCAAGAATCATACGGCAGACCTGATGGACTTGCTCTTGTTTAATCTTCATTTTTCCTCTAAAGTGCATGGAGCTTATCAACTCAAACAGGTCAGGTCAAGTGAGCTCTAAAAAAATAAAGTGGGGAGTCGGCTTAGGAATTATTATTTCTGCAATTTTATTTATTTTTTTTGTCATCTATATCCTGACATTCGATCAAATCATTACAAAAAAATTCGCCGGCCCCAAATGGGATCTCCCCTCAAGGGTCTATTCTGATTCACTCCAGCTCTATCCGGGGATTGCCATTGATGCCATCGGACTTAAAGAAAAGTTAGATCGGCTCGGATATCAGAAAGTAGAGGACGAATTGATTCGAAACGGTGAATTTAAAATAGAGGCTGAAGAGGAGGGACAAAGCGAACTTGAAGGCGAGAGGTGGACTATTTATCTCCACGATTTTTCTTACCCTTTTAAAGAATTCAGCGGATCGCCGGTTCGTTTTGAAATTAAAAACGGGACCATCGAAAAAATAGAGGCAAAAAAAAATGAGGATGAGTTTGAAGAAGTTGAATTGACAGAGATTGAGCCTGAACTCATTACCGAATTTTTTGAAAACAGACGGGAAGATCGCCAAATTGTCAAACTGACAGAGGTTCCGCCAAATCTCAGCAATGCGATTATTGCTATCGAAGACCAAAGATTTCTTTCTCATGGTGGTATTGACCCGCGGGGAATCCTCAGGGCTATCTATTCGAATGTGCGCGCCGGCGGGATCGTTCAGGGGGGATCAACGATTACCCAACAGCTTGTCAAAAATTTCTTTTTAACCCAAAAAAGAAGCTTTATCCGGAAATTTAATGAGGCCGTCATGGCTGTCATGATTGAACATAAATATTCGAAAGATGAAATTTTAGAAACTTACCTCAATGAGGTCTATTTTGGTCAAAGGGGGCCGGCAGGAATTTTTGGTGTTGCCGAGGCCGCGCGATTTTACTTCGTAAAACCCCTGAAAGAGCTGACGCTCGCTGAATGTGCCACGCTTGCAGCCATCATCCGAAGCCCCAGGCTTTATTCCCCCTTTAAGAATCGAAATGCGGTCATTCAGCGAAGGAACCTTGTTCTTAAAAAGATGCTCGAAAGCCAGACGATTCTTAAATCTGAGTATCTTGAAGCAACCCATGAAGAGCTTCGCCCCGGAAAGATCGCCATCAGTTCTAATATCGCCCCTTATTTCGTTGATTTCGTAAGACAGGAGCTTCTGGAACATTATTCAGCCAAAACTCTCAATACACAGGGATTAAAAATTTTTACCACACTTGATATATCCCTTCAAATACTTGCAAATGACGCAGTTCAAACGACCCTTAAGAGATTGGAATCCTCTTTCCCGGCGCTGAAAACTTCTCTCCATCCCCCAGAGAAATCTGGAGATAAATTTGAGCCGATACAAGCCGCTTTCATCTCTATACAACCTCAGTCGGGCTACATTCGCGCGCTGGTCGGGGGACGAGACTACAATGAGACACAATTTAACCGGGTCGTACAGGCCTATCGTCAGCCAGGATCTCTTTTTAAGCCCTTTGTATTTCTGGCCGCTTTTCTTCAAAAAAGCGGGAGTCAATACAAACTTACTGACACGCAAATTGACGAGCCCTTCCAATGGAGGTATGAGGGGCAAACTTGGGAACCGAAAAATTATGAAGAAACATTTCGCGGGAAAGTTACTCTGAGAGAGGCCATGGAAAACTCCATCAACATCCCGACTGCCAAACTTGCCAGAGAAATCGGCATTAAACCGATTGCAACCCTTGCCAAACGAATGGGAATTAAAACAAAACTCCCTCTTGTTCCCTCACTCGCACTCGGGAGCAGTGAAGCAACGATGATCGATATCGCAACCGCTTATGCTGTTCTTGCAAATGGCGGAACCCTCTCGACCCCCCTTTCGATCAAGCACGTCGTCTCGCCTGATGGAAAGATCCTTGAACAACGTCCGATTAAAATCAAAAAAATTATCCCGGATGACATCTCTTACCTCATAACTTATGCCTTGCAGGGAACGATCGATCGTGGAACAGCAAGGGGTCTTCGGATGATGAATTTTTCTCAAGCAGCCGCGGGAAAAACAGGAACAACCAGCGATTATGTGGATGCCTGGTTCGCAGGCTACACCCCAAATCTTTTGGCAGTCTCATGGGTGGGATTCGATCGAAAAAGGCCGCTGGGGCTCACGGGGGCACAGGCAGCAATGCCTATGTGGGGACATTTCATGAAGAAAGCGGTCCGGATGCTCCCTGTTTCGCAGTTCCTCGTCCCAGAGACAATTATTTTTAAAAAGATCGATCCCGAAAGCGGTTTTTTAGCGGTAAAAAAATGTCCTGAAATCGTGGAGGAAGCCTTTGTGAAAGGCACAGAACCGTTGCTGCCCTGCCCTTTACACAGTGGTAAGAAAGAGGTTCCGATAAAGAGATGACCCCCAAAACGTTCTTACTTTTTTCACTCCCCCTCTTTTTGACTCTAAACCATTGCGCCTTGTTCAAGGGAAAAAAAACAATTGACGACCCCCTGATAGATTTTTACCGAAATGACCCCCCGAAACATACCCTGGCCTCTCTCAGGCTTACGGAAAAAGGACGCGGGCAGATACGCGAAGGAGACAAAGCAATCGCCATGGAAAGTCTCAATAAAGCCTTAAGTATCGACCCCGTAAATCCTTTCGCCTATTATTTTCTTGCAAGAATCCACAGCGATCGCAATGAATATCGGGAATCGCTCGGTCTTCTTGAAAAAACGCGCCAATATTCGACAAAATTTCCTTTTTGGAAAGCCCGAAGCCACCTGCTTTCCGCATTCAACTACAGAGCGCTGGGGCTTTTCAAACAAATGAATTTCCATCTGAAAAAGGCGAGGGAATTTGATCCGGAGATTGACTTAGATGATATCGATTGATATTCAAATCCAAAAACATGCGCGATCCAAAAAACTATAAAGAGACTCTCAATCTTCCAAATACCCCTTTTCCGATGAAAGCAAATCTTGCCGTTCAGGAACCGGAAATTTTAAAAAAATGGGAAAGAGAAAATCTCTACGAAAAAATCGTTAAAAAAAATAAAAAGACAAAGAGCAAATTTATTCTGCATGACGGCCCCCCTTACGCAAACTCCCCGATTCACATCGGAACGGCTCTCAACAAAATTTTAAAAGATTTTGTCATCAAATATAAAAATATGTCGGGCTATTTGTGCGAGTATGTCCCGGGGTGGGACTGCCATGGACTCCCGATTGAACTCCAGGCGGAGAAAAAAGCAGAGACATTCGCCGCTTCCCCCCTTGAGATCCGCCCCCTGGAAATCCGAAAGATCTGCCGTGAACATGCGGAAAAATTCATAAATATCCAGCGTGAACAATTCAAGCGCCTTGGCGTTTTGGGGGAATGGCAAAACCCCTATTTGACGATGGACTGTCAATATGAAGCTGATATCGTGAATGAGCTTGCCGCACTCTCAGAAAAAGGGCTCCTTTTTCGCGCGAAAAAAGCAATTCATTGGTGCGCATCGTGCCAGACTGCCCTCGCTGAAGCAGAAATCGAGTATGAGGAAAAAACATCTCCGTCAATTTACGTAAAATTTCCACTATCTGAAGAATCATTAAAAAAACTTTCTTCATCCAGACCTGAATTGGCCAATAAGAAAATTTATGTTCTCATCTGGACAACCACACCGTGGACACTTCCGGCCAACCAGGCAATCGCCCTCCATCCTGATTTCATATATGCGGCTATTGACACCGGGAACGATATTTTGCTTCTGGCTGAGGCGCTCCTGGACACCGTGCAAAAGGAATGTGGATTGGGGGAATACAAAGTCATTTCCAAATTTAAGACGATCGACTTGGCTGGTTTAGAATGCGCCCATCCTTTGGTAACTTCGCGAAAATCAATCATTGTTACTGCCGACTTCGTGACGACAGAAGATGGAACAGGCTGCGTTCATATCGCCCCTGGGCACGGCGAAGACGATTATTTCCTGGGACTCAAACATCACCTTGAGATTTATTCCCCTGTAGATCATCGCGGGCGATTCACCGCTGACCTCCCTGAATGGGAGGGGCGGCTTGTATTCGAAGCCAATCCGATGATCACTGAAAAACTTAAACATGCCGGTCTCCTTCTCAAAGAAGGAACTGTCCGACATTCATATCCGCATTGCTGGCGCTGCAAAAAACCGGTGATTTTCCGGGCAACGGAACAATGGTTCCTCATGATGGATGAAGGGGGGCTTCGCAAAAAAGCGCTTGAGTGGATCGATCGTGTCGAGTGGATCCCTTCGTGGGGGAAAAAAAGAATTCAGGGAATGATGGAAACCCGCCCTGACTGGTGTCTTTCAAGACAAAGAACGTGGGGGGTTCCTATTCCTGTGCTCTATTGTCAGAAATGCCGTTCCCCCTACAACAACGCGGCTTTTATGCGAAAGGTGGCCAAAGCCTTTGAAAAAAAGGGGGGGGATTATTGGTTTACGACACCCGTTCAAGATTTAATCTCTTCAAAAACAAAATGCCCCAAATGCGGCGGGAAAGAGTTCGAAAAAGAAAAAGATATCTTAGATGTCTGGTTTGACTCAGGCTGCAGCTTTGCGGCAGTTTTAGAAAAAAGAAAGAATCTCTCCTGTCCGGCAGATCTATATTTGGAAGGAAGTGACCAGCATCGGGGATGGTTTCATACCTCCTTGTTGGTTTCAGTGGCCACGCGAAATATTTCCCCCTACAAATCGGTGTTGACACACGGATTTGTGGTCGATTCTGAAGGGCGAAAAATGTCAAAATCTCTCGGCAATGTCGTGGAACCGGAAAAAGTCATTTCACAGCATGGGGCTGAAATCCTTAGGCTCTGGGTGGCGTCGGAAAATTACCAATATGATATCCACTGTTCTCAAGACCTCATTAAGCGCTGCTCGGAAGTTTACCGAAAAATCAGAAATACCTGTCGTCATATTTTGGGAAATATTTCGGACTTTAACCCCAAAAGAGACGCGATTCCTTACGCGGAGCTTTTTGAAATAGACCAGTATGCGCTCTTAAAACTTCAGCGATTCATTGAAAAGGCAAAAAAGGGATATGAACAATATGAGTTTCACAGTTTTTTCCATGCCCTTAACAACTATTGCGTTATCGATCTCAGCGCATTTTACCTCGATATTTTAAAGGATCGCCTCTACACTTATGCCGCAAAGAGTAAAGAAAGAAGATCGGCACAAACGGCACTGCATGACATTCTTCTTTCAATGACACAATGGATGTCTCCGATTCTCCCCTTTACAGCCGAGGAAGTCTACCAGCATATACCGGGGAGGGAGGAAAAATCGGTTCATCTGACCGATCTGCCAGAGATTAAAAAAGAATATCTCAATACAAATCTTGAAAAACGCTGGGAACAGTTGATAGAGCTGAGACAGATTGTCTCGAAAGCCCTTGAAGAGTCCCGGACTAAAAAGATTATTGGCAATTCATTGGAGGCAAAGGTAACGCTTCATTTAACATCGCAATGGAGGGGAGTTATAAGCAGCTCAACGACAGATCTCAGTCAACTTTTTATTGTGTCGCAAGTAAATAAAATTGCTCCCGATGCGGGTGAACTGAAAGTAGAGGTAGCTCCCGCTGAGGGTCAGAAGTGTCCGCGTTGTTGGATATGGAGTCTGAGTGTCACGGAAAATCAGCCGGTGTGTGAGAGGTGTAAGAAAGTATTGAT
>CAYJMQ010000041.1:0-18363 GCA_964371555.1 uncultured bacterium
TATCCGCAGTATCTTAACCAAGGGGGAAAGATGGGGAATGCCCTGTTTAAACAAGTAATCAAGTTGAGTGGATTACCTCCGCAAATGATGAAAAAAGAACTGACAGCCATTCTTAAAAAAATAGGAATCAGGCCTCAAAAACTGACAGAAACTACCCTAAGAAGAGCCGCGGCCGCGTATCTCAGAGAAATCATCCGCCAGGTGGCTAGATAACAGCCTATTTATTCCTCAATATACGGCTTCTTAACTTTGATCTTTAAATGGTTGATTTTCTTGCGAAGCGTGTTGCGATTAATGCCAAGAATCTGGGCAGCCCGGACTTGATTGCCTCGCGTTTTCTTAAGGACCAATTGAATCAGCGGCCTTTCGACCCGCTCAAGTATGATTGGATATAAATCGCTCACTTCATATCCCTGGATCTGATCGATAAAGGATTCCAGCTTCGAGTGAACCAAATCTTCCAGCAAATCTGTCATAATGCAATTCTCCTTTTTTCAATGGATTAAGATTTGATAAAATTGCGCGGATACTAGCATAGAATATTGAGATGGCAAGCTTAAATTGACAACATGTTAAAAACTAAGGTACTCTGAATATACCTCTAATGAAGACCCGACAGATTAAGGTGGTATTTTATTTGTTTTTTATTCTCCTCGGTTCATGTGCAACCACTGAAAATTCCCCGAAAAACCCCCTAGACTCTGCTCTGGATTCACAAAAAGAGCCTTCTTTTTCAGAGGCCAGTTTCAAAGGATCTTCTCCCGAGTTTAATATTCCGATCGTTGTAAACCGGGAAGTTGAGTGGTTTATTCGCTATTTTCAGACTAGCCATCGGAGACATTTTGTCCGATGGCTGGCAAGATCAAAGAAATACATCCCTGTAATGCAGCAAATTCTCAAAGAAAACAACCTCCCCACCGATCTCGTCTATATGGCAATGATCGAAAGCGGTTTTAGCACAAAGGCGCGCTCCCATAAGCAGGCTGTAGGACCCTGGCAGTTTATCGCGGGGACCGGCAAAAGATACGGCCTTCGCACTGACTGGTGGATTGATGAACGGCAGGATCCAATTAAATCGACCATAGCTGCTGCGCAATACTTAAAAGATCTCTATGACATGTTTGGTTCCTGGTTTCTCGCCGCTGCAGGATATAATGCGGGCGAAAATAAGATTAAAAGAGCGATCGATCGGCATAAAACAGAAGATTTCTGGGAGCTTGCCACTTATCGATATTTACGGCAGGAAACAAAACAATATATTCCTAAACTTATTGCAGCCCTTCTCATCGCCAAAAGTCCGGAGAAATATGGATTTGAAGATATCGAATATGAGGAACCTTTAGAATTTGACACGGTTGAAATTGATTCCCCCATTGATCTTCGAACGGCAGCAAAAGTTCTTGAAATAGACTATGAATCTCTCAGGAATTTGAATCCAGAGCTCAGACGCTGGAATACGCCTCCCAACATCAGTTCTTATCAACTGAAGATTCCTTTCGGGAAAAAGGGGGAATTTTTGGCCCGCCATAAAGAAATTAAACCGAAGAATAAAATACTCTTCCATGCTCATAAAATCCGGCCGGGTGATACCCTCTACAAAATTGCAACGCTTTATAAAACGCAGATCAATCCCATCCTTGAAATGAATAACATCCGATTCCCGGGAAGGATCCGGCCTGGGGATCATCTCATCATTCCGATAAAAGCAAAGGAAACCGGACTGGAGCAAAAACTACCCCCCAAAACACCGGCTGAAAACCAAGAGACATAAACCAAGAGACATAAAAAAGAAGCATAAAAAAAGGGCGGTGGCAGCGGTGAAAAAAGCCAATTAATTTTCAACGGTTCTCATATAACCGTTTTCTCTTCTCCCCATTCTCGAGGATTTGAGATATTAAGTAGCTCACGATTCCGAACTTTTTTCTTTCTTAACCCCCCTTACTATGACCTTAATATTATTGGGGAATTCCTTATTCCCCGGTCTTGGGGGGAAGTTAATCAGGAAAAAAGCCCGTCGCCATCGTCCACCTTTATTGTAACGCTCTCTCAGGTTTTAAACAATTGATATCGATAAATTTGTAATCTGTTTTAATGAGATTTTAATCTGTCGATACACCATTTCGAAGAAATGGTGTGTCAAAATCCCTTGATAATTACAAACCCATTGATTTTTATAGCGATGTGCCGATAATGGAATAGTAGGTTAGATGATGAAAAATATTGTCTGCATCTCAGTGGTAACCGTTTGGTTTCTGGGTTGGAGCGTGCCGCTTCTGAGCGCTCCATGTGCAATGGGCTGTTGCCTGCCTCAAAAGGTACAAAAATCAGTCTCCACAGTTTCTGAATGTAGATCACACTGCGGGGAAGACGGGTGCTGCAGTTGGAAGCCATCAGAAACAGCGGATAACGCCATTCAACCTGCATTTCTAAGCCTCAAATATGAAGATCAAAAAAACCCTCTTTATAAAACAGACGCTGTTATCCCTATAAAAGAAGGGATGTCAAAAAGTAGGGGTATTCATCTATCGCGTGATCCGACGCTTCTTACGGATTGTCAAATTCCATCCTATCTCAAACATAAACGTTTTCTAATCTAGGCGCCGCGTAACCGTTTTTAAGATCGACAAACCGGCTCTGTGAGCTGGTTTGTCTCATAAATAGTTCATCAAACTTGGAATAGGTCATGAAAATCTGTTATCAAATAATGTTTTTGCTGATTGCTTATGGGATCTTTGGTTCGGCAAATTGTTTCGCTGAAAACGAAAAAATTCTGACTTTGAAAGAAGCCATAGATAAAGCATTGGAACGAAACCCGATGTGGCGGGCTGAAAAATTCGAGGTCCAAACAAAAAAAGCGGCCATTGGCCCTGCCGGAAGTTATGACGATCTGATGGTCGCTTTTGCCGCAAAAGATTATCCAGTCGATTCTTTTAGTCGGAAAAAGCATGGAATGACCGGGAATGAAATCAGTCTCACGCAAAAAATTCCATTCCCGGGGAAACTGACAAAACTTAAAAACGCCGCTGAAAAAGAATACCTCTCTCAAGAAAAGCAGTACGAACAACTGAAATGGAATCTGATTCGGGATGTAAAGATTGCCTATTACGGCCTCTTTCTCGCGCTGAAAGAGCAGCTCCTTTTGCGAGAGCAAAAAAATTTCATTAAACAACTGATTGTCATCAGTCGGAACAAATACACCGTTGGCAAGCTCTCTCAGGCTGAACTCCTTAATTTTCAGATGGAGGAGGCAAAATTGATTGGAGAACTTCTTTCCAATGAAAAGGAGATCGCGTCCCGAAAGTCCGGTTTAAAAACATTTCTTGGAAAGAGCGACCCCGGTTTCAATATCCCCCTCTTGGAGGAGATTCAAAAAACAGCCCTGGATTTCACTAAAATACAACCAGACATTCTCGAAAAAAAGGCGCTTCAAAAAAACCGAACGCTTCTTGCCCTTGAAGCGGCTCTTGATTCTTCCAGGCAAAAACTTTCATATACGAAACTTGGATATCTCCCGGATTTCGAAGTAATGGCTGGCTATACAATTCGAGAGCCGAGGCCAGGGGATGATGGGGTAGATCTTTTTACGGGGAAAGTGGGGCTAACACTCCCCATCTGGGCTATCTCAAAACAATCGGAGCAGATTAAAGGCGCAAAGGCTGGGAAAGCAAAGATAGAAGCGCTGCTCGAATCATCACACATAGAACTGAAAAACAGGATTCTCACGCTTCATGCGGAACTTCTTGAAGCAGATCAAAAAATCAAGCTCTTTGAAACAGGAATATTGCCGCTGTCGAGACAGGCTGTTCTTGCGGGGAAATCCGCATATCTGACAGGAAAGCTCGAATATTTAAATCTGCTAAATTTTATTCAAAATCGTTATCAGACAGAAATCGCATACTTTGAAGCGCTCATCAAACACGAATCCAAGATTGCGGAGATAGAATCTTTCATTGGGGAAGAGATTGGGGGTGGACTATGAATCTTCTAAAATCGGCTCATAAACTGAAAATCATCTGGGGACTCGTGGCGCTCATTTTGGCTTTTGCCACATTTGGCATCCTGAGCACCCATGACCACAAAAAAGCTTCGAAAGAAATAGAAAGCCCCCAAAAAAAAGCGCTCTATTTTTGTCCGATGCATCCCTCTGTCACCTCCGACAAGCCGGGGCGTTGTCCAATCTGCCATATGTCGCTTGAAAAAATGGAAGAATATCCACAGGAGATGAAAAAAGAGAAAACACAAGATGTGCCGGGAAGGGTCTCATTCTCGCTGCCAAAGGAGAGACAACAGCTCATAGGAGTCACAACTGAAAAAGCCACAAGCCGGGAACTCAGTTATGAAATTCGCGCAAGCGGTAAAGTAGCGTTTGATCCCGATCTTTTTACAACGATTGAAGAACATCTCCAGGCGCTGGTCGCGCAAAAGGAGATGTCAAAAAGCCCTTTTAAAGAGCTAAGGCTGCAGGCTGACGCGCTTGTTTCATCATCTCAGACAAAACTTAAACTCATGGGGCTCTCACAGAATCAAATCAACATGGTTGGCACAGAGTCACAAGACCCTATAAATCTCCTCCTCCCCAAAGGCTTTGTGTGGATTTATGCGGAGGTTTTTGAATATGAAATTTCTTTACTGAAATCGGGTCAGGCGCTGGAAGTAACAGCGCCCGCTCTCCCTGGAAAAACATTTACGGGAACCATCTCCAGTATCAGCCCAATTGTAAATGCCCCCTCGCGGACATTTAGGGTACGAGGAGAAGTTCCAAATCCTGATGGGGTTTTGAAACCGGATACGTTTGTCAATGTGAAAATCAGAATCGAATTAGGGAAACGCCTCTCCACTCCAATGGGCGCTGTTCTTCATTCAGGAGATAAAAATTTTGTCTTTGTTGTCAAAGAGAAAGGGAAATTTGAACCACGTCTCGTTGCCATTGGGGTACGAGCGGGTCAATATTATGAGATCCTCTCTGGACTGACGGAAGGAGAAACAGTTGTGACATCGGCAAACTTCTTGATCGATTCCGAATCGAGACTGAGATTCGCAATCGGTCAAGAGGGAGAAGAACCGCAGATCGCAGAGCCGCAAAAACATCATCATTAAGAGGATAACAATGGTTGAGCGAATTATTGAATTTAGCGCCAAAAACAAATTCCTCATATTTGTTATTACCGCCACAGCTATCATTGCCGCCGCGTGGTCGATTCAGAGGATGCCGCTTGATGCGATTCCTGATCTTTCAGATACTCAGGTCATTATCTATTCGAAATGGGATCGGAGTCCCGATATTATCGAAGATCAGGTTACTTATCCCATCATCAGCGCCCTTCTCGGCGCCCCCAAAATCAAAGTGCTTCGGGGAATTTCTGATTTTGGATTTTCTTATGTCTATGTCATTTTTGAAGATGGAACCAATCTCTATTGGGCGAGAAGCCGTGTTCTTGAATATTTGAGTAAAATCCTGGCAAGACTCCCAGCCGACGTAAAAACAGAAATCGGTCCAGACGCAACGAGTGTGGGATGGGTCTATCAATACGTGCTTCTCGATGAAGCAAACCAGCTCAATCTTTCAGAGTTGAGAAGCCTTCAGGACTGGCAGCTGAAATTTCATCTTCAATCAGTCCCCGGCGTTGCTGAAGTAGCCTCCATTGGCGGCTTTGTTAAACAATATCAGATCCATATCGATCCCAACCGATTGATCGCCTATAACCTCTCTCTTTCTGACGTCATTCAAGCGGTGCGCGCAGGAAATAGCGACGCCGGTGGACGAGTTATTGAATTTTCAGGAACCGAATATATGGTGCGGGGACGCGGTTACGTGAAAAATATTTTCGATATCGAAAAAATGGTGATCACAACCGACCCTCGCACGAATGTTCCGATTCTTGTCAAACACGTTGGAAAAGTGGTCATCGGTTCCGACATGAGACGCGGCGTAAGCGATTTCAATGGAATGGGAGATGCCCCCGGCGGCATTGTCATCATGAGACAAGGGGAAAACGCCCTCAATGTGATTGAGCGGGTAAAACAACGAATAAAAGAAATTACCCCAAGCCTCCCCAAAGGGGTAAAAATCATTCCAACTTATGATCGTTCTGAGCTGATTCAGCGCTCGATTGCGACACTCAAACATGAACTCATCATCGAAGTTATTATTGTAAGCCTTGTCATTCTCCTCTTTCTTTGGCACTTTCCTTCGGCCATTGTCCCGATCGTGACGATCCCTATTTCTGTTTTTCTCTCATTCATTCCCATGTATCTCATGGGGATTACTTCAAACATCATGTCTCTGGCAGGGATTGCTATTTCGATTGGGGTTCTTGTCGATGGGGCGATTGTAGAAGTTGAGAATGCCTACAAAAAATTAGAGATATGGAATTCCACTGGAAGAAAGGGGGATTTTCATGCAATCCGCCTTGAAGCGCTCAAACAGGTCGGGCCTTCTGTCTTCTTCTCGCTTCTCGTCATTGCTGTTTCATTCCTGCCCATTTTTACTCTTGTCGACCAGGAAGGGAGGCTCTTTAGACCGCTTGCGATCTCCAAAACACTCGTAATGACTCTGGCAGCTATTTTGGCAGTAACGGTCGATCCTGCGCTTCGGATGATGTTTACCAAAATGGATGCTTTTCGTTTCAAACCATCATGGTTTTGCAAGATAACCAACTCTCTTCTGGTTGGAACATATTACCCTGAAGAAAAGCATCCAATCAGTCGCCTTCTCTTTAAATATTACGAACCTGCCGTTCATTTTGTATTGAAACACAGCAAAGCAACGTTGCTTACCGCGGTTCTTCTGACCCTTTCCATTATTCCTGTTTATCTTAAACTCGGTTCCGAATTCATGCCCCCCCTGAATGAGGGGGCGTTCCTTTATATGCCGACCGCTTTTCCGGGGATGTCTGTCAGTGAAGCGCAGCAAATTATTCAGATTCAAGATACGCTTCTTAAGGAATTCCCCGAAGTCGAAACCGTTTTTGGAAAGGCAGGGCGCGCAGACACCCCCACAGATCCTGCCCCTTTTTCAATGGTAGAAACAACAGTTGTTCTAAAACCGGTTAACCAGTGGCCCAAGGTTATACGATGGTATTCATTTCTTCCTTCCTTCATGCACCCGCTTTTTACATGGATCACCCCAAATCATCGAACTTTTGAAGAGATTCAAGAAGTGATGAATGAGAAACTTAGGTTTGCCGGCATTCCAAATATTTGGACAATGCCGATCAAAAACCGAATCGACATGCTCTCTACCGGGATCCGAACACCGATCGGTATTAAAGTTCTCGGTTCAGATTTAAAAATGATTCAGGAGATCAGTGAAAAAATTGAAAGCACAGTGCGTGACATCCCTGGCACGAGAAATGTCTATGCCGAACGGACGGCCGATGGTTATTACCTCGATTTTGTTTTCAATCGCGATGAACTTGCGCGATATGGCATTTCAATTTCCGACGCGCAAACGATTATAAGCGCCGCCATTGGAGGGGAGAATATTGCCTACACAATCGAAGGGAGAGAAAGATATCCGATCCATGTTCGTTACGATCGTGAGTTTCGGGATGACATTGAAACATTAAAACGAGTCCTCGTTTCCACGCCGAGCGGCGCCCATATCCCGATGGCGCAAATCGCAGAAATCCAAAGGAACCAGGGACCTGCGATGGTTCGAAATGAAAATGGAATGCTTGCGGGATTTATCTATATTGACGTTTCCGGACGGGATATCGGAACGTATGTTAAAGAAGCAAAGAAAAAGGTCGAAGAAAAAATCGAAGTCCCGGCAGGAATTAGCCTCGCCTGGAGCGGGCAGTATGAAAATATCATCCGGGTCAAAGAACGCCTGAAATTTGTGATTCCCCTGACGCTCTTCATCATTGCGCTTCTTCTCTATACGAATACCCGATCACTCGTAAAAACGGGGATCGTTATGCTGGCTGTCCCCTTTTCTCTGATTGGGGGGATCTGGCTTCTCTATATTCTCGGATATCATATGTCGATCGCCGTCTGGGTTGGGATGATTGCGCTGATGGGATTGGATGCGGAGACCGGTGTTTTTATGCTCCTCTATCTTGATCTGGCCTACGAAGATCGGATCAAATCGGGGAGGATGAAAACGCTCAAGGATCTGGAAGAGGCGATCATCGAAGGGGCTGTCAAACGAATTCGCCCCAAAATGATGACCGTCATGGCTGCTTTCATGGGACTGCTCCCCATCATGTTTGCGATGGGAACCGGCAGCGACGTGATGAAACGGATCGCCGCCCCAATGGTCGGCGGCCTCGCCACAAGCTTCATTCTCGAACTCCTTGTCTACCCTGTTATTTACTATTTATGGAAAAAACGGACGCTTATTGAAAAAATGACGCACGAAGTTCATTGATTTTTTGCGACGAAGGCAGAGAATTGAGGGTCGTAAGAAGGCTTTGCAGTTGGTCTAAGTTTCGAATGCCGCAAATCGCAGTGCTCACTTCGGGAAAACTCAAGTTGAACCCCAAGGCTGCCTGAAGACCCGAGATGCCGGCTGTTTTGAGAAATGTTTGAAATTTTTCGATTCCATCGATCTTATTTTGCAGGTAACTTGTTTTCCACCACGGAGCCCAGGAACGGCAATCAGAGGGATCAAACTTTCTATCTCGCGTAACTCGGCCGGTAAGAACCCCCTTCCCTAATGTTCCCCATGTCATAAATCCATAGTTGTGTTCACGAATGAGGGGAAATAATGTCTCTCTTAAATCATCTTTGAAAAAATTAAACTCATCCTGAACAACTTGAACCCGATCCACCTCTCGCGCTTTTTTTAGATCTTCCGGTTGAGGATTACTTAAACCTATGAATCGAATCTTTCCTTCTGCTTTTGCCCGGGAAAGCGCTTTCATCGGCTCTCGAATGTCAACTTTGGAATCAGGCCAATGAATCATATAAAGATCGATGTAATCAGTCTTAAGATCTTTGAGACTCTGGTGAAGCATTGTCTCCGTCGTCTGCAGATCATTAGATATGAAAATCCTTTTTTTTGAATTCCATGTCACACCAGATTTTGAAACAAGAAAAACGTCATCTCTTCTATTATTAAAAGCCTTCCCAATCCGTCTTTCCGATTCCCCGAAACCATAGACGGGAGCTGTATCATAAATGTTAATACCGGCATCAAAACAGGCGTGAAGAAGATCTATAGACTCTTTCTCTGAAATATCTCCAAAGCCATAGCCTCCCCCTTCTCCACTGATCGCAGCTCCTCCAAAAGCTATTTCAGAGACATAAAAATCGAGGCTTCCAAATTTTCGCTTTTTCATAAGAGACTTTATATACCACACCTTCATGACAGAGGGGCTGCTCATGTTGGCTTTGCTGTTCTTTTATGTTAGGTCGAAGCGCTGATGCGTCTTTTAACTTTTGCCCACCGGGGAGAAGCTCAAGTCTTCTTAAAAAGAGAGAATTACAAATCCATATCATTCTTCTTTGATGGCCTTTACGAAAATGGAGGCGATTTGCTTCTCATCACTGGCGAAGGACTCCAAAAAACAACAGAAAAAACGGCCGCTGTTTGCGCTTCTTATAATAAGAAAATATCGCACGTGATCAATTTTGGCATCGCCGGTTCTCTTTCCCCGGAACTTACATTGGGCGAAATTTATTCTGTAAGAACCGTTTATAAGGAAAATGAATTCCATTCCTTCACAACCCGCGGGATGACTTCTCGAACAGCCCCGCATTTCGACTGCATCAGCGCTCTCGAGCGAGTCGTCAATGATGAGAAAGCGGCAAAGCTTGGCTGCTTTGCTCAAATCGTCGATCGTGAACTGTGGGCTATTGGATCTTTAGCTTCTCTTTTTAAGATTCCGTTTCGCTCTCATAAACTCATAGCAGATCAATTTTTATTTCAGACAGGCTCACAAACTTCCTGTTTTGATTTAAGAGAGCGAGCCGCCGACTTTAGCGAAAAAATCTACGATTATTTTTATCAAAATTTAAAATCTGAAAAAATTGAATCTTCCCTTTCAGAAAAAAAAGTCCAAATTCCAGAAGGCTTTTACGCAACAGTGTCTCAATCTCAAAAACTGGAAACCCTCGCTCAAAAACTGGCTCTCAAATGGCGCATAAGCCCTCATCAAATTTTTGAACGCGTCAATTTGGAAACTTTAAAGAAAGAAGAAAAACACCCCAAAAAAAGAACGACGTTTCTCCTGAAACTCTTAAATCAGAAGCTTGTACCAGATCTCCAAAAGATTTTGCGCGGCACAGAGAATTCGTCATCCCAATGAATATTTCCCGGATATTTATTGAAGAGCAAGTCAAAGATCATCCCCGGGCTCTTAAAATTTTGAGTTACTTTCCCGCTGTTTCTGTCACCGTCATTAGAAAAGTGGAAGATGTCTTTGGACGTGTCAAAAAACCGTATCTCCAAAAAAGAGAAACGCTCAATTTGTTTATTGGTCGAAAAGAAGGAACCGTTGTGAAACGGGCGCCTGACGCTTACGGATTAACGCAAGACCCTCATTACTACTTCGTTCATGCCTACAATTGCATCTACGAATGCGAATATTGTTATCTTCAAGGCTATTTCCACTCGCCTGATCTCGTCTTCTTCATTAATCATGAAGAAATTGGGAATGAAATGGTTCGTCTCGTTGAAAAAGTCCATCCAGAGAAAACAGTGTGGTTTCATGCGGGAGAATTCAGCGATTCCCTTGCCCTCTCGCATATAACCAATGAATGGCCCTTTTATTTTGATTTGTTTTCAAAACTTCCACGAGCCAAACTTGAGCTTCGAACAAAATCAGTCAACATCGCAGCCATCAAAGAACTGACGCCTCAAAAAAATATTCTCATCACCTATTCTCTTTCGCCAGATATCCTTGCTCAAAAATACGACCGGAAAACTCCCTCGATGGATTCACGCCTGAAAGCAATAGAAACCTTGTCATCTCTCGGCCATCCTATTGGAATCCATTTTGATCCGATCATCTACTTCGATGAATTTGAATCAGCTTATGAAGAACTTATCGAAAAAATTGTGAAAAAAATTCCTTCAGAAAAAATTGAATACATTTCTCTCGGTGTTGTTCGATTTTCAAAACAGGCTTATCGTGAAGTTGAAAAAAATTATTCCGCGAGTGGACTGCTCGCGGCTGATTTCAGCAAAAGTTCCGATGACAAAGTTCGATATCCCCACCCTGTGCGGCTTTATCTCTTAAATAAAGTGAGAGATTTATGTCTGAGCGCTGGAATTGATAGAGGGAAAATCTACCTATGCATGGAATCGTAAGAAAAGGTTTTATTTCATTTTTATGGCGCCGTCGTGCTGTACGCATATTTTTCAATATCAAATCCATACCGGTTCACATTGGTATCTGATTTGAATTGAATGTGTGCCGTATCCCCTTCAACCATGAATGACCAGAAGGCCCCCATGTTGCCATCGATGTTATCGTATTCTACCGCGTTCTTATTGGTGATTCGGACAACATCGTATCCATCTTCCGTGTTGAATTTCGAAAAATAGATTTTAAGAAGTGTCGCCCCTGGATGATGGATTGTCCATGTCTGATCGGCGTTGTTCGGGTAGTTATGCGGGGTTGAGATTTTATGGGCAACGTCGATCCAATCCCCCGGATCTTTGGGACCCGCTTTCGGCGGAATGATATTGTGGAGAGCGTTATAAGCATTTACGCGCCCCGCAGACATCACCTTTCTTCGCACGGAAAGAATCTCATCGCTTGTTTTAATCAGGCGATCTCTCACCTCTTCGGGAGAAAGCTCCGGCTCATGAGACAAAATGAGCGCGGCCACCCCTGAGACATGGGGGGTTGCCATCGATGTCCCTTTCATGACATCGTAATTATTTCCCGGAATACTGCTTAAAATCGCCTGCCCCGGCGCCAGCAGATGAACCGACTTTATCCCAAAATTAGAGAAGCCAGCCAGGACATCCTCGCTCGTTGTTGCCCCGACTGAAATGACATTAGGCTGCTGGTAGCTTGAGGGATAGTGGGGAAAACTATCGGTATTTTTACCGTCATTCCCGGCAGCCGCGGTAAATACAATCTTTTTTTGATTCGCAAGGGAAATGACGTCATAAAGGGTCTGCGAAAATCCCCCTCCCCCCCAGCTGGTGCTTAAAATTTTAGCCCCCATTGCGATTGCATATTCGATCCCGAGCGCCGCGTCGGACAGGTTCCCGGACCCGAAAGAATCAAGAAACTTAACGGCCATCAGCTTCACTGTTGGAGCAACCCCGACCACACCTATTTTGTTATCTTTGACGGCGGCAATCGTTCCGGAAACATGCGTCCCATGCTCATGATCATCAAATGGATCGCCGTCACGATTGGAGAAATCATATCCATAGACATCATCTCTATAGCCATTTTTATCATCATCAATCCCATTGCCGGGAATTTCACCCGTGTTGACCCATATATTTGCCGCCAAATCTTTATGCTTATAATCAATCCCCGTATCGATCACAGCTACCACAATATCTGGCGAACCTGTCGTTGTCGTCCAGGCTTCTGGCGCATCAATATCTGCATCATGGCTTCCTACGAGCCCTGTCGGATCTGGCTGACCGGTATTGTGTAACCCCCACAGCTGATCAAACTTAGGGTCATCCGGAAGGGGAACATCTTGAGCCGCGCCGTAAATGGAATAAATATAGTTCGGTTCCGCATATTCAATGAGTGGGTGGCTATTATAGTAAGAAAGGGCCTCCTGAATGTCGGCAGTGGGCAACTGAATATGCTCAAGTCCTTTCACGAACTTAAAGTGGTCAAGAACTCTTGCGCCTGTTAAATGATGAACATATTCAGATGAAAGCAGCCCCATTCCATTTTTAAATTTCACAAGAAGTTCCCCAGGCACATAAGAAATTCTCTGAGTCCCCCCCCGCTTTCCGATGAGATCTTCTTTTTTCGAGGCATAAACGGCCTGATGGATAAGAACCGCAACGATTAAAACACTGCAGAGAAACCATAGGACTCTTCCCATGAAATCCTCCTGTGCTTTACCTTCGGTTTAAATACTTAAGATGTGATTAGAGAAATACCGTTTTTAGTTTACCAGAAAGTATCTTTGGGATGCAAGGGGAGATGCAAGGAAGGCTCAATTAAAAATCAGACAAATTGAACACTGCCATGTATTTATTCAAAATATGAATTTATTGATGAATCAGATCAAAAGCTGCCGAGTAGGGATCTTTTTTCCCATTCTCAACATCGTGGAGAAGCTTTTTTAAAGAAGTTTTCTTTCCGGACTGGGCAAGAAACCATTTTTCGTATTCATGAATCAAAATCTCCAAAAATTCGCGACGAAGCTCTTGTATTCTTTTTTGTCTTAGTTCTTTGGGATTTTTCTCCAGAAATTTTTTATGCTTTAGAAGATTCTGCCATAATTCGGGAATCCCAATTCCTGTCGTCGCTTCCGTCTTTAAAACCGGGACATGCCATGGCTTATGTTCAAAACCGACCATCTCCGTAAGCTGGGATTTCATCTGATCGGCTCCGGGGCGATCTGATTTATTAACGACAAAAACATTTGCAATCTCAAGAAGCCCCGCCTTCATGGTTTGAACGGTGTCTCCACTTTCGGGCACAAGAATTACAATCGTCGTGTCGGCAATCTCCATGACAGCAAGCTCTGTCTGTCCCACCCCCACTGTTTCCACAATAATGACTTGAAAACCATACGCCTGAAAAATACGAAGAATCTGTTTTGTCGCGCGTGACAGTCCACCATAAGATCCCCGCGAGCCGAGACTCCGGATAAAAACATCTTTGTCCCTCGCATGAGACTGCATCCGAATCCGGTCACCCAGAAGCGCCCCCCCGCTAAAAGGGCTGGAAGGGTCTATGGCCAATACGGCCACACTCTTCTTTTCATTCCTGATCAGCCGGATTATCTGGTCGACCAGCGTACTTTTGCCAGATCCGGGAGGCCCGGTAACTCCTATAACAAAAGGTCTTCTTTTCTTCTCCTTCCCACTCCGCTGATATAGCTCAGGCATCAGGCGAACCAGATCCGGCGATTGATTTTCAACCAGTGTAATCAGCCGGGAGAGCGCCCGCCGGTCCCCCTTCATCATTGAACGAATCAGATCCATATTGTTTTTCTAGCACACACTTCAAAAAGATGTCGATCCAAAGTTGTTGCTCAGCTTTTCGCACACGATCCTTCGCTGCGCTCAGGATAGTTTTTGTCGCTTTTCGCTCACAAGATCCTTCGCTGCGCTCAGGATAGTTTTTGTCGCTTTTCGCTCACAAGATCCTTCGCTGCGCTCAGGATAGTTTTTGTCGCTTTTCGCGACAAAAACTAGCTAAATCGCCCCCCCATATCTTCCGATAAGGAGACGTGAGGGAATGGGTATGCTCTGGATTGCTTATTTATTGATAGGATTCAGTATTTTTATCTTATGCTATGAGTTTTTTAAGTTTGGCTCTCAACGAAAAAAAGAGCCAAGGGGAGGGGTCCCATCTTCGGCTGTTTCAAAGTCGCTTATTTTGAGGCTTAGCCGGCCTCTGATTCAGGCTTATCTCCTGCCATCGGTTGCCAACTTCAAAATCGATAATTTCAGAAAAGAAAAAAAACAAAAAATCGCATCGGCTGGATTAACAGATGAACTGACAGCGGATGAACTCTTCGCGCTCAAACTTCTCCTGGCGCTTCTTCTCCCCCTGATGGCGCTGATCTACAATTTTGCGCTGAATGTCGCAAATCCGATCGTGCTGATCGTTATTTTCGGCGCTGTCGGCTATTCCTTTCCGGAACTCTGGCTCAAAAGCGTGATCAAAGAACGTCAGCTTGAGATTCGTCTGGCGCTCCCCTTTGTCATCGATCTTTTAAGTCTCTGCACTGAAGCGGGACTCGATTTCATGGGAGCCATTCAACGTGTCGTCATCAAAGCAAAAAGAAGCTCTCTCATCGACGAGCTCAAAATGGTTTTAAATGACATTAAGCTGGGAACTACCCGGGCCGATGCCCTTCGAAACATGTCAATGCGTATCAATATGCCAGAAATCTCTTCGCTGGTTGCCGTGCTTGTTACCGCGGAGCAAATGGGATCGAGCATCAGCGTAGCCCTAAAATCGCAGGCGGATCAAATCCGAAACGATCGGTTCATTCGGGCGGAAAAAGCGGGAGCCGCGGCTTCACAGAAAATTCTTTTTCCCCTCATCTTTTTTATTGTTCCCGCTGTTTTTATTGTTGTGCTGGGCCCCCTCATTGCAAAGCTTCTTCAAAAACTATTTTCAGGGGAAATTGGAGGTATCGGTGGCGGATTTTTTTAAGCTTATAAGAAATAATGATGAAACGCTGACAACACACGTCGTGCGCGCATCTACTTTTTTTGAGAAAGCCAAGGGGCTTCTTGGAAGAAAGGAGATGGCAAAAGATGAAGTTCTGTGGTTATCTCCGTGTCGTTCCGTTCATACCTTCTTCATGAAGTTTCCGATCGATGTTATTTTTTTGACCCGGCAAGGAAGAGTGTCTGCCCTGATCCCCCATCTTAAACCCAACCGGATGACATCGATCTATCTCTCTGCGAGAGAGGCGCTTGAGTGCGCTGAAGGAACCATTGAAAGATGGGGATTAAAAAAGAATGAAATCCTGGAACTGAGGAGAATCGATGTATAAACTTGTTCCCCTCCGGGGCATGCCGACTCAAAAAGAATTTATCCTCAAAGAAGGAAAAAACGTTATCGGAAGGACCGAAGAATCTGACATTCATCTCGATTCAGAATTCATATCAAAACGGCATGCGCTTATTACCATAACGGGTTCAGAAATGGCCATTGAAGATTTAAAAAGCCGAAACGGAACCTTTGTGAATGGCGTCATGGTGCAAGCCGCAAAGCTTAAATTGGGCGACCGGATTTCATTTCAGGATATCGTTCTTGAGCTGCGCCCTGCCGCAAAACAAAAAATCAGGCAGCCGGCTCGAGAGATGCCGCTGCCCCCCTCTCAACTTCTGTCAAAATGGGATCAATTCCAAAAAACCATTCATCCCTATCTTGAAAAAATGGCCGAACGCGTTGAATGGAAGTACCTGACAATGGCTCTTTTCCTTCTTTTTATAGTCGTCTCTTTCCTCGTAACCGTCCCCCCCGCGGTTACTGAAATGCAAACAAAAATTCAAACAGAAGCAATCAAACGAGCCGAATTTGTCGTAAAGCGCATTTCCAGAGAAAATCAAAAATACCTCTCTATTCAAAATAACACTGTCGTCGCTGATCTTTTGAATCTCTCAACTTCGGTCGCACAGGATGAAGAGAGAATCCTCTCGGTTCATATTGTCGATCCCAAAACAAAGAGGATTCTTGCGCCCGCGGAAAAACTTAATCAAACCATTGATGAATCCGGTCCGGTTCTTCGTGGAACAGAAGCCAGGAAATTATTGATCGCGCAACTCGATCCGGACCGGGTTCTGATTTCAAATCCAATCTTTGTGTACGCAGCCCAGGAAAACGAAGAAGTCGTCGCCGCTGTTGTCCAGGTTATCTATAATATAGAAGGAATTGGCCTCAGTTCTTCAGAGTATTACGAGCTCTTATTGAGATCCCTCCTCTTTATTCTCCTGATAGGGGCGCTCTTTTATTTCTCATTCACGCACCTCACCTCTATCGAATTCAAAAAAATGCACAATGAGATCGAAGGCGCCGCCAAAAAGGGTTATCATCATCTTGAGCTTCGCACAAAATTTGAAGAAGCCAAAAATATTGTCCATTCCATTAACAAGATTTTCAAAAAAACGCGCGAACTTATCTCAAATCTTCCGGAGGAACTCCGTCAGAAAGAGGGCCGCACAGAAAATACAGATGAAATCTTAAGGCAGCTGCTCCAGGCGCTTCCAGACGGAATTGCCATTCTCAACGATTCCTATCAGGTCATTCTTTATAATGAAGCCTTTCAAAAAATTGCGGTGACAAAGAAAGTTGATATTCAGGAAAAAAGCATTTTGGATGTTATTCAGAATCAGGGACTTTTGCAAAATATTTCTCTGAGCCTGGGCCAGGCCGCGCAGGGAAGAGTTGTTACAGAAGAATTGCAAAGTGGCGAGCAATCTTATTCTCTTTCGGTGTCTGCTTCGCGAACACCGGGAAATGAAATCGATTTCTATATTTTAAAAATCAGGCAGGTGACCGCATGATCTCTTCCCCAGAGTTTTGTGAGGCACAATTGGAAGTTTTGGCCGGGGGGCTCCGGGAGAAACAAATCGCACTGACCTCGGAAACACTTCATTTCGGCAGAGCCCTCGATAATGACATCGTATTGGACGATCCGATGGTCTCCCGTTACCACGCCCATCTGACATACGAAGAAGGACGCTTTTATCTCATCGATCTCAACACGCCAAATGGAACGTCCATCAATAAGAAAAAAATCTTGAACCAGCGGCTCCAGCACGGCGACGTGATTCAAATTGGCAATAGCGTATTTCGCTTCTTGCTCAAAAAGAGCGCCGAAACGAGAGTAACTCCTTTCACACAGAAGGGCTCCCCTCAAAAAGAAAGAATCACACCGGAAGAACTCCCTTTTGGGAACAGACGCGGATTAAAGAAACTCCTCCCTCTCTTTTTGGGGGGATTTGGATTGCTTTTTTTAATCTGGCTCGCGTGGCCGAAATCTGAATCCTTGCCCTTAAAAGATGAGAAAGCCGCCTCCCCCATCACAGAACGATATGCAACATTGCCTGATACCCGTAAAGAAGCCTTCCTGATCAACAAAGAAAAAGCTGATGGCTTCTATCACTCCGGATACCGGGAATATATGGCCAAAAATTACCTGAGGGCTTTAGACGATTTCAAAGCCGCCCTTGAACTCTATCCCGATCACCGCCTGGCCCGGATTTATCTCGATAAAACCGAGGCCGCGGTTACCGAAGAAATCGAAAAAAACTACAAATCCGCTCTCAACTACTTTAAAAGCGGTCAGTATCATCTCTCGATCCACCATTTTAGACGCGTGATGACGCTTCTTTCAAAACGGGCGCCCCCCGAAAGATATTGTGAAGAAAGAGAAGATCGTCAAAATGGCCGCGCGGCCGCGGCCCAAAATCGGGATTACGAAAGATACTGTGATTCAAAACAAAAAATTGAGGAGGCCCTTGAATATCTCTCCTCTCATGGATTTTAAGATATGAAAATTAATCTTTGGCTAAAAAAGGATGAACAAATCATACGGAAAATGGAAGTCCCCCATTTTCCCTGCCGTATCGGCCGTTCCAAAGACAACGACCTGATTCTTGAAGAACCCCATATTTCGCGTCATCATGCCGTGATTGAACTTATTGGCAATGAAATCGTCATCACAAATATTTCTCAAAAAGGAAAGGTTTTATTCGAGGGGGAGAACATTGAAAAGCAAACATTGGAACCCCCC
>CAYJMQ010000042.1:0-17248 GCA_964371555.1 uncultured bacterium
GGGTTGGCGCGCTTGTGGGTGTGCAGATGATTCCGTCAAAAAAACTTTGGAAGTACGATTGGCTGATCGATCTGGGGGCTGATCACTTTTCGTTCTGCTATGAGTTTCATAACCCGGAATATTTTGCAAAATATTTACCGGGGAAGCATCATACATTGGGTCAGGAGACTTTCTTTCGCGCGCTCGAATATACCTCTAAAAAAATGGGGAAAGGGAAGGTGTCCGGAGAGATCATCGCAGGGGTGGAGCCGATTGAAGATACTCTGAAGGCTATCGATTATATTGCCGGGGCTGGAGCTTTTCCAACGGTCTGCATTTTCAGGCCGACGATTGGCTCTGATATGGAAAATTACCCCTCCCCCCGCTTTGAAGATATGAAAGTCGTTTTTACACATTTGTACGAGGCATGTAAGAAGAATGGAATTCCAATCGGTGTTGCCCCGAATATCGAGGTGAGCCTGATTGTACAGCCTGCGGATACCGTCTATCTGGCGAAGAAAGATCTGTCTTATTATATTTATGAAACAAAACTTAAGCTGATGAGGCGGCTTTCAAGGCCATATTTTAGTCGCGAGCTCAAACCGAGGCGGGTCGCTGAAATTACTGAGTCCCGGAAAAAGTTTTCTGAGCGCTCATTTCCTTTGGAAATCAGCGCGTGACAGTTCTTTTAGTTTTTCTTTTGCAATCTTAAAGCCAGGGTCGAGTCTGAGCGCTTTTTCGAAATTAAGTTGGGCAAGACGGTGTTCGTGAAGCGACATCTGCGCGACACCCAGTAAAAAATAGGCATGCTTGTTCTGGGGTTCAATTTTCATCGCGGTTTGAATCGATTCTTTGGCTTTCACGAACTGATTCATCGAGATATAGGCTGAAGAAAGATTGAGGTAGCTTATAACATAGCCGGGGTCGAGCTCCAATGCGCGTTTAAAGTAAGAGACCGCTTTTTCCTTCTCATTGAGCTTCAAAAAGATGCCGCCAATATCATTATAAAGGATCATATTTTTGGGTTGAATCCGAAGGGCTGAAAAAAGGGCTTCCTGGGCTTCGCTCATGCGATTTTCTGAGATCAATTTTTCACTTTCACCGATAAAGAATTTAAACCTCTGATCGGGATTGGGATGGGTGGCAAACGTTTCACGCAGGCGATTTGCTTCATCCCGTTTTTTTTGTTTTTCGAGAGTGGTAATCAGATGGTGAGGGAGCGCGGCCACATCCAGCCGCCGCTTAATGGCTTCACGAAAGTTCTTCTCTGCCAGTGCCCACTGCTTTTGTTCGCTATAAAGAAGGCCAAGGGCATAGTAGCTTAAGCCGTTGCCGGGATCTTTTCGCATCGCTTTTTCGTATGCTTCACGAGCCTGATCGTAATGTTTGAAGTGTTTTTCAATATTTCCCAGATTGATGAGAATATTAATGACATCGCTTCCATCATCCGACCGAAGCTCCTCCCGAAGCCCTTCATCAATATGCTTTTTAGCCTTTTCATAATTCCCTTTATCGCGATAAATCAGGGCAACGGCATTGTGGATGGAACTGGCCTTATCTGTTTTTGGGTTATTTTTGAGAATTTTTAAATAAAGCTTGAGCGCCTCATCGATGCGCCCGGCCTTATGAATCTGGACCGCTTCCAGGAACGGATTTCGTGTTTGATAGATCTCTTTCTCATTTTCTTCTTCCTTAAGATCAATGTATCCGAGAGACGCAAGTTTTTCTTTCATTGCGTTATCAACTGCCTGATCCCGTTTAAGTTCTGCCAGATCTTGGGCGGCTATGCCAAAGGGGATATCCTTATAGGAGGCCACATAACGGATGTGGGCAGGATTAAAAAATTCAGGTTTAAATGCGGAAGAGATAATGGTCCCCTCAAAGTCCTCTGCCAGAGGGAGATTAAAGAAAGAAAGAATGGTTGGTGTGATATCATATAGATCAGTCGCAACGATCTGCTTTCCATTTTGAAACTGTTTTCCGTAAAAAAGAATGATCCCTTCATTATCATGCCAATTGACCTCGGCATTTTTGCCGATCATGGCCGGAACACTGGGGCGCTCCGCCCCCCATTTAAAGCCGTGATCCGAGACAATCATTAAATGTGTTTGGGAATCCATTTCATCTAAAATTTCTGCGAGAAGGTCGTCAATTTTTCTGTGAGTCGCTTCCACAGCGTATTTATATTTTTCAAATTTTTCATCTGAAATACGTTCCAGTTTCGGCGGGGCGTATTCCATAAAGGTATGCATGAGGGTGTCTGGAATATCGAAATAGAGGGCCATAAAAGAGGGGTTCTCTTTTTTCCAATAATCGAGCGCGAAATTTTTAAATGTTTTAAATGTTGCCAATGCGAGCCTGATATTGAGATCTGGATTCTGAACGTCATATTCGCCTACTTTGAATTGTTCGTTAAATTCGTCTTCAGAGACGCGGATGAATTCTTTCGTTTCGCGAAAACTTATTTTTTCCGGGGAGAAAAAGAGTTTCTTTTTCTTTTCAACATAATCCCTTGGAAAACTGACCTGTTCCAGACCGAGACGCGGTCCGATGACACGGGGGAAGATATGATATCCGAGACGATCAGAAAGCAGCACGCCATCAATTTTTTCAGCCGGCCAGCTGACGAGCCAGTTAAACACGCCGCTTTTTACGCCATGATGCGTGAGAATATTCCAGATGGCGGCGGCTTTGCGATGGCGCGTTGTGACGGGAAGTCTTTCTTTTTTTTCTTCATCCCACACCAGAAAATCGACAATGCCATGTTGATCCGGACTTTTCCCGGTGGCAATCGTTGTCCAAAGCATGGGGGAAAGGGATGGGTCAAGCGACTGCAGATATCCCCAGGTTCCCTCCTCTTTGAGCTTTGCGAATGTCGGGAGTTTTCCCTGGGATATGAAGGTATTGATAATCTCCCAGTCTGCGCCATCTAAACCGAGTAAAATCAATCTGGGGCTTTTCGGAGATCGCTTTGGTAACGTAAAGAATCCGCCGATGCCCATTAGAATAATAATAATGATGATGAGAAGACGATACCTTTTCAATTTTTTTCCTGAGGGTTATGAAATTACAAAATCAAAATAATGTCAATACGATCTCTGAATTGTGGAGCATAGACTCTTCCATTGAATCCCATCAGGCGCTGTGTTAGAGCGAAAGAATGGGTTTTAATCTGTCGTTGTGTAAAGAGGCGGTTGATGAAGGGCTTCGAATTCTGACTTCAGGCATTCAGTCCCCGTTAAAACCGATAGTAGAAGATGCCCTTCAAGGGGGACAAAGATTAAGACCCCTCATGATGCTTGCATTGACACACGATTTGGCTCCTGAAAAAAGCGAGAAGGAATTTCTTGAATGGATCCCCCTTTCTCTCCCCATAGAGATCATTCACAATGCCGCGTTGATTCTTGATGATCTCCCGTGCATGGATAACGCGCATAAAAGAAGAAACCGCCCCCCGCTTCATCGGAAATATGGGGAGATGAAGGCGATTCTTGCGGCATTTTCGCTCGTCGGGTTTTCGATGGAATGGATTACGAAACTTTCAATCGAGGCGGGATTGAAAGAAAAGTTCATCTCTATTTTGGCCAAAGCTATTGGACCAGACCAGATGAGTTCAGGGCAGTGTCTCGATCTCACCCTCTCACCCAAAAAGCTTACGCTTTCAGATGTGCGGGGGATTTATCATCAAAAGACGGGTGTTTTGTTTGAAGCGGCCGTTCTTTTTGCCTGCCATTATCGGCAGGTTGACGAGAGATTAAGAAAAAAACTTTCAGATTGGGCAGAGCGATTTGGTTTCTTGTATCAGCTGAGAGACGATGGTATCGATCAGAAGGAAGAAGCGCATGGTATTAACGCCCATCGCCTTTTTGAAAAAAGGGTGATGGAAGATATCAGAAAAAAAGAGAAGAAGGTTCTTAGACACTTTTTTAACGATGAAAGAGACGGCGAAACAGACGGCAGCATTCACTTTTCATCCCTTTACCACTTTATTACGCTACTTTGAATTTACGAGGCCGTTTACACTCCTTGCGCCTCCTCTGGGGGTACTCTCCGGGGCGATGGTCGCTTATGGGGCATTTCCCCGTTTTTCCGTCGATTATTCCCTAAATGGAATCGGAGGGGATCTCATCTCCCTTTTGATTTGGGCATCTTTATCTTCAGCCCTGTTAAACGCCGCTTCAAACGGCTTGAACCAGATATTTGATATTGAAGTCGATCGGATTAATAAGCCCAGCCGTCATCTTCCCTCCGGGAGGATAACGGGTCGGGAAGCGGCGATTTTGACAACTGTCCTGTATATTTGTTCCTGGCTGTTTGCATTTTTCGTTAACCCGGTTTTTTTTATTTTGGTTCTCATAGCAAGCCTCTGTACGATTCTCTACTCCGCCCCCCCTTTCCGCCTAAAACGCCATTGGTTGAGTTCGAGTCTTACGATTGCGATTCCCCGGGGCGTTCTTCTTAAAGTCGCGGGCTGGTCTGTTGTGAAAAGTATTGTAAACGCGGAGGCATGGTTTATGGGAACCATTTTTGGACTTTTTTTATTGGGCGCAACCTCAACAAAAGATTTTAGCGATATGGAAGGGGATTATGAAGATGGATGCAGAACGCTTCCGATCCGGTTTGGTCCGCGCAAGGCGATTTATCTGATGGCCCCTTTTTTTATTTTCCCTTTTTTACTTTTAATTTTTGGGGTTTTTTTTAAAATTTTGACGGGTAACCCTTTGCTGATTGTTTTACTTTCTATCATTTTAATGTTTTGGGGAATATATGTTTGCCGGTTGATGCTTGCGGATCCGGATCAACTCACAGTTTACGACAATCATCCTTCCTGGACACATATGTATTTGATGATGATGACCGCACAGCTAGGACTAGCGATGGCGTACTTGTTATGAAGTTTATAACAGTCGTTTTTTTATTTTTTTCTTCTCTGGTTGTCTTTGCCTCGGGAAGTCCCGATCTCGTCAAAATGCCGCGTATTGTCGTTATCGGTTTCGACGGTGTGGATCCAAAACTTTGTTCTTTATGGATGGAAAAGGGCAAATTGCCGAATCTAAAATATTTAAAAGACCGTGGCACCTTTATACCTTTGGAATCGTCCAATCCCCCGGAGAGTCCCGTTGCGTGGGCTTCATTTGAAACGGGGAGCAATCCCGGCAAACATCGTATTTATGATTTTCTCTACCGCGATCCAAAAACCTATTTTCCTCAAATTGCGTATGTCGAGAGCAGCCCGCCGAAATTTCTTTGGAAAAAAATTCCGATTCGAAAACCAAAATTAACCAATCGACGCGGAGGAGTTGCTTTTTGGGATATTTTGGAGAAGGAAAAATTTCCGCAACTCCTTCTTCGCCTGCCGCTGACATTTCCCCCCCCTCATTTACGCCATGGAAAATTGCTTTCTGGTCTCGGGGTTCCCGATCTCAGGGGGACGAATGGAACTTTCTTTTATTGGGAAACTTCAGATGACATTCCCCGCGCGGGAGGACCGATAGAGAAAGAGTATTCAACGATGGGCGGGGTCGTCGATGATATTCATTTGGATGCGTTTGGAAAAGCAAGGCTTCATATTGAGGGACCGCAGGATTTCGCAAATGGGGGAGAAAAGAGAATATCTATTGAATTTGAAATTCAGTGGGATGATCATGAGGATTCGCTCATTCTCACAGGCCCTGCGGGCGGCGGCTCTGCCGGCACGATAAAAATTGGGAGAGGGGAATGGTCGGGCTGGATACCGCTCATTTTTTCAATCCCTCCCTTTGTGAAGCTTCGGGGGATGACACGGTTTTATCTTCTAAGCGCCCCCCCCAAACTCAGGCTTTATATGATGCCAATTCAGTTTGATCCGAGATCTCCCCCGTTTCCAATCTCTTCTCCGAAAGACTATTCACAGGAACTTGTTGAACACTATGGATTCTTTAAAACGTTGGGATGGCAAGAGGAAACATGGGCGCTCAACGAAGAAAAAATTTCAGAAGAGGTATTTTTGGAAGATCTATTCAGAGAAATGGAAATGAATCGAAAAATGACCTTAGGGGAGCTTAAAAAAAATAAAGTCCCCCTTTTTGTCTCTGTTTTTACGGAGACAGACCGCGTTTCTCATCTCTTTTGGAGGTTTTTGGATCAATCGCACCCGCTTTATTCCAAAGCGGGCGCGAAAAAATACGGAAATTCTATCCTGAATGTCTATCAGAAAATGGATCAGATTGTTGGCGATGTTTTAAGAGAGATCGACGCGCAAACGATTCTATTTGTTATTTCTGATCACGGTTTTAAGAGCTTCCGAAAAGGCTTCAATATCAATACGTGGCTCTATCAAAACGGCTACCTTTCATTTAAAAGGGGCAAAGGGGACAAAGGGGATTTGGCATCTGAAGAACGAAAGCTCGATGATCTTTTCTTTAAAACCTCCTTTTTTACTTATGTCGACTGGGACAAAACAAAGGCCTATGCGTTGGGGCTTGGGCAGATTTATCTCAATATGAAGGGGCGGGAATCAAAGGGGATTGTTGAAAAGGGGACGGAAGAAGAGAGGCTCAAAGATGAGATACGAAAGAAGCTGCTTCATTTCAAAGATCCGGAGAACGGCGTATTGCCGGTCAGAGAAGTCTACAAACGGGAGGATATTTACCGGGGTGAATTCTTTAAAGAGGCCCCCGATCTTCAAATCGGTTTCCGCGATGGCTATCGTGTGTCGTGGCAAACCGCGCTCGGGGCCGCCCCGCGCGATATTTTGGAAGTGAACCGGAAAAAATGGAGCGGCGATCATTGTTCCTTTGATTATAGAGAAGTTCCAGGGGTTTTGTTTGTGAATAAAAAGTTAAACAAAAAAGAGGTTTCTATTATGGATATAGCGCCAACAATTCTTTCGCTTTTAGGGACCGGCAAAGATTCCCGGAAAGATCTCCAGAAAGATCTGGAGATGGATGGAAGGGCGCTTGAATTGCATTAATTTCATTAGGGGAAAATTACTCTATTATTGCAAAAAATAAGATGCTATTATTTTTCCTAAAGGAGGGAGAATCGCATGACGCAAAAAACATTCTTTTGTCTCTCAGGGGTGGTTTTTTCGCTGGTGTTTGTGCTTCATGTTTTAAGACTTGTTCTCAAATGGGAAGCAGTCATTGGGGGGTGGAGCGTCCCAAATTGGGTGAGTATTATTGCGCTCATTTTGAGCGGAGCACTCGCCTATTTTGCCTTTAAGTTTAAAAAGACCGCGTATTGAACGCCCATTTTTCATGTCCCCCCTTTTGTCGCAGACATGCCACAGGCATATCTGCTCATAAGTATTCTCCGTTAAATCTTTTTCTTTGAAAAAGATTTAACGGAGAGGGGGGGATTCGAACCCCCGATACGGCTTTTCAACCGTATAACGGTTTAGCAAACCGCCGCCTTCAGCCATCTCGGCCACCTCTCCCAAAATATGCGCAAATATAATAATCTTTTAAAGTTCGAGGCCCAAAAAGACGAGATAGAAGAGTTTTCTTGCCAAGTCAAGACCATTTCATTATTTAAAAGATTATGACAAAACCAGCGGTTCTTTTTCTCTGCGTTGGGAATTCTGTTCGGAGTCAGATGGCGGAAGGATTTATGCGGCATTATGGAGGGGGAAAAGTTGAATGCTTCAGCGCGGGGATATCTTCGACGTTTGTCCACCCCCTGGCTATTCGGGTGATGAAAGAAAAAGGAGTCGATATTTCCCATCAGACTTCGAAATCACTTGATGAGATCGACCTTCGAAAAATCACTCATGTTGCAACACTTTGCGGGGAGGCCGACGAGCTCTGCCCGCGAATTCCAAAAGAGGCGCCGATCTACAAATGGGCATTTGCAGATCCTCTCCGGAGCGATCCCCGTGAAAAAGAGCGCGTTTTTCGCGCGGTCTGCGATGGGATTGAAAAAAAGGTCAAAGGGCTCCTCAAAGAATTAAAATTAGATTAAAACTTCGCGTTTGGATACGTATTGAATCATAAGAAAAGGTAACCGTAGGAAAGGAACACGTATTGTCTTCTTGTCTGACCGACGAAATTGGATATACTTGAGTTAAGCACGTTTGCGGTTTTTTTTGTGGATCAATTCATATTCATTCGTCAAGTCATGAAGGAGTAAAACGGTGAGACACCATTTCTTTCCTCATTTTTTCGTCATATTCTTGTCTTTTCTTTCATTTGAAGAGGCATTCGCCGAGGAAGGGCTCGATGAGTCGACCTTTGTCTGCAGGGTTGAAAGAGGGGTAGTCGAGCATTTGGAAGTTACAGAAGGGAATGTTCATATCATTACCCCCCCATTGCCGAACCTCAGTTTACAGGGGGCTGCGATTCTCATGCAGATCGCTGAAAGTGGGGTGGCGGATTATATTAAAATTGGGAACGGAAATTTTCACTACTCCGTTTCAGCTTTCGATAAAACAATTCAATTACAGGATAAAAACGGCGTTATTTTAGAAGAAGATATTGCAACTTTTGATTTTGACAAAGATAAAAGGGAAATTATTATTCATGTCACAAATCTTCTTGCAAGATATAGTGATAAATATCTTGTTATCGTTCACTTCACGACTGCTGGTTTGGGCGAAAACGGGGAGATTATCAATGACATCCAGATCAAATGTGTGAATCACGACCAGAGTGGTGAATAACATTCATCATAAAACTTGATTTGGCATGAAACTTGATTTGGCGTCTCCATTGCGTTACTAGAAATGGCATATGGCAGAGCTTCTGTGGAGTCCATCTTCGGAGCGCATCGAAAAGAGCAATCTTAAAAAGTATTTTTCCTTTCTTGAAAAAGAGTATCATCTCAAATTTAAAACCTATGACGATCTTTATCGGTGGTCGGTTTCTGAAATTCCACATTTTTGGGAATCGATTTGGAAATTTTGCGGGGTCATCTCAACGCCGTATCAGGAGATCATGGGGGTACCAGCCATGCCGGGAACAAAATGGTTTCGCGGCGCCGCGCTCAATTATTCCGAAAATCTTCTTCGCTATCGGGATGATCATCTGGCCCTGATTGCTGTCGGTGAAAATCGCAAACCCATTGAGCTATCCTACCGCGATCTTTATCTAAAGGTTGCCAGGTGCGCAAAAGCGTTAAAGGAATCTGGAGTCAAAAAAGGGGATCGGGTGGCCGCCTTTTTGCCAAATATCCCTGAGACGGTCATCGGCATGCTTGCCACAAGCAGCCTGGGAGCGATCTGGTCTTCTTGTTCCCCCGATTTTGGGATTCAGGGAGTAGTCGATCGTTTTGGACAGATTCAACCCTCCGTTTTATTTACGGCAGATGCCTATTCCTATAATGGAAAAAAATATGATTCTCTCGCAAGAATTGGCGAGATCGCAAATATGCTTCCTTCCCTGAAAAAGATTGTTGTTATTCCCTATATGGAAGAGAAAGTTGAGATTTCGAAACTCAAGTCAGCTGTTTTATGGGATGAGTTTCTTTCAAATGATGCCCGGGAGGTCGAATTTGTCAGGCTCCCATTCGATCATCCCCTTTATATTATGTATTCTTCCGGAACAACGGGGGTTCCCAAATGTATCGTGCATGGTCAGGGGGGGACGCTGATTCAGCATTTAAAAGAGCTTGTTCTTCATACAGATCTCAAGCGGGAAGACAGAATTTGCTATATCACAACCTGCGGCTGGATGATGTGGAATTGGCTGGTCAGCTCTTTGGCTGTGGGGGCCACGATTGTACTTTCGGAAGGGAGTGCGACTTATCCCGATCTTTTGCAGCGCTTTCGCATGATTGATGATCAAAAGATCACTGTTTGGGGGACGAGTCCTAAGTTTATTTCTCTTTTTATCTCTCAGGGTATCTCTCAGGGGATCGGGCCAAAATCGATTTCTGATTTCCCTACGTTGAAGACAATCCTTTCAACAGGATCGCCTTTGTCTCCCGAGCAATTCAGATGGGTCTACGATCATATAAAAAGGGATCTCATGCTTTCCTCAATTTCCGGGGGGACCGATATTATCTCCTGCTTTATGCTGGGGAACCCGATGCTTCCTGTCTATGCCGGTGAAATTCAATGCCGCGGGCTTGGGATGAAAGTGGAAGCGTTTGATGAGAATGGGCGATCTCAAGTTGGACAAAAGGGGGAGCTTGTCTGCACTGCCCCGTTTCCTTCGATGCCAATCTATTTCTGGGACGATTCAAATCAGAAAAAATATAGAGGGGCTTATTTTGAACGATATCCCAACGTCTGGTATCACGGCGATTACATCGAAATTACTCCGCAGGGGGGTGTTGTTGTGTATGGCCGCTCAGACGCAACACTCAATCCCGGCGGGGTTCGGATTGGCACATCTGAAATCTACCGGCAAGTGGAGGGGATTCAAGAGGTTAAAGACAGCATTGCGGTCAGTCAGAACTGGCAATCAGATACACGAGTGATTCTCTTTGTTGTCTTAAACGAGGGGTTGACCCTCACTGAGGTACTTATCGATAAGATTAAAAAAATCATTCGCAATGGCACATCTCCCCGGCATGTGCCGGCAAAGATTATTCAGGTCAAAGATATTCCCTACACAATAAGTGGAAAAAAAGTGGAACTGGCGGTTCAAAACATGATTCATGGAGAACCGGTCAAGAACAAAGAGGCGCTGATCAATCCTGAATCACTGGAGCAATTCAAAAATATCGAAGAATTAAATCATTGATTCGTTTTCAAAAATAGACTACGCTCCAAATAATCTCAATGGTCTCCAAAATCAACCAGAGAGGCGGTGTTCAACAAAGCCTCTTTATGATTTGGTTGCTCGCCATTATTCTTTTTCCACAAAAATCCCTGATGGCCCAGCCCAGAGAACCCAAAGTGGTCTCAATCATGGCCTACAATGTTTTGAATCTCTTTGATGCGACAGACGATGGCGATCAGCAGGGTGACCCGACCTTTCTCCCCCTTCTCACAAAAAAGAGGTGGTCTCAAAACAAATGTCTCTGGAAGCAGGGGTTTCGCCGAGTGCTCTGCGAGGAACTCGACTGGACACAAGAAAAATATGAAGAAAGGTTAAGGCGCGTTGCAAAGGTTCTTCTCGATTATGATCAAGGGGCTGACATTGTTGTATTGGAAGAGCTCGAAAATCGGAGGGTCATCACCGATCTTTGGGAAAAGCATCTAAAGTCAAAAGGATATCGAAAGCCGATTCATTTTGAAAGTCCTTCTAACAGGGGGATTGACGTTGGTATTCTCAGCCGGTTTCCTTTAAAAGAATCGCCGATGGCTCATCCCGTAGATCTTTCGGGGATCGATCCGCGCCAGACCAGAGACATTGTTGAGGCGACTTTCAAAGTAACTTCCACGCGTTTTTTAAAAATTGCCGCGAATCACTGGCCCTCGTTAGATCATGTCGTCCAGGCAAGAATCCGCGCGGCGGGGGTTGCCAAAAAAATTGCGCTTAAAGCTCAAAAACAGGGAGTTTCATTTATTGCAATGGGTGACTTTAACACGCTCCCTTCTGAAACCCCGAATCCGATTGAAAACAACATAGCCGATAATGAATGGAGCGATTCAAGAAGACCCCTCGTCGATATTCCTCATTATGTCGGGCGTTATCCAAATTCACCGGGGGATGGTTCGCATTTTTATAAAGGAAATTGGAGCCCTCTCGATCGAATCCTCGTCAGCAAGGATTTTTTTCGTAAAGAAACGCCGTTTGGGATCGATCTTGAGACATTTGGGGTCTTTGCCCCCTCTTATCTTTTGACAAAAGAGACCATTCAGGATCCCGATACTGGAAAATCAAAAACCTATCCCATTCCATTTCGCTATGATTTTCTAACGGATGAAGGTTATTCCGATCATCTTCCGGTTGTCTTAAAAATTATTGTCAATTAGAATTAACTTGAATGCCTCATAAATACGACAAGTACAAAGATATTTTATTTTTGGCGGCCATTTCCTCGCTTCTTATCTTTTATAAGTTAGGTGAAGAAAGTCTTACCACGTGGGATGAAATTCTCTACGCGCAAATGGCCAAAGAAATGTTTAGGGCAGGGGACTGGCTGACCCCCACCCTCAACGGCTGGCTTCGCTTTGAAAAACCCCCATTCTGCACAGGAGCGACCGCTTTTTTTTATTCACTCTTTGGAATCAATGAGTTCTCCGCGAGATTGTTCTCCGCGCTGTCAGCGATAGCAACGGTTCTCATCACATACCTCTTTTCCCGCAAAATGTTTTCGAGAGTGGAGGCGATGGCCGCTTCTCTCGTTCTTCTCTCTTCAATCCATTTTTTTAATCATGCAAAACTTGGAATGATGGATGTGCCAGTCACTTTTTTTATCACGATTTCGCTCTATTTTTTCTATCTTGGCTTCGAAAGGGAGCGCTATTATCTTGCGATGGGATTCGCGGCTTCAGCCGCTCTTCTTACGAAAGGAATTGCGGGAGGTGTCCTGTTTTTTGTGATGGGTCTCATCCTTCTTTTCTCAAAGCGATGGGGGGTTTTGAAAAATAAATATTTCATTCTGGGGATTTTTATTTCTGTGGCTCTTCCGGCAATCTGGCTTCTCTATGAATATGCGCGCTTCGGAGAGATCCTGATCTCCTCATTTTTTGGGGAGAACATTTCGAGGATTGGACTGGCGCTCGACAGCCACCATGGAACATGGTTTTCTTACATAAATACCATTTTTTATAAGGGGAAATTGTGGGGAGGGATTGCCCTGCTTTTGGCCGGATATCTGCTTGTTGTTCAACTTTTCTCAAAAGAAAGAGATTTTCGCTTTATCTTTCTTTTGAGCTGGATCTTTACGATCTTCGTCATTTTCTCCGCCGCCAAAACAAAGCTTCATTGGTATATCATGCCGATTTATCCGCCATTGTTCATATTATTTTCCGCGGGATGCCGGCAAATTTTTAAGAAAGAGCGTTGGCTATATGCTTTGCCGGTTTTATCTTTGATATTTTTATTGTATTATCAAATCTCTCACCCAAACAAATTTAATAACAACTCAAACGCCTTGGCCAAACGCGCGGCGCTTCATTTTAATATGCTCAAGAAACCTCAAGACAAATTGTTTATCGTGGGACCGCTTGAGCATCAGGTATTTTTGTTTTATGCCGATGCGATCGCTGAGCATGAAACGCCCCTAAAAGCAACAGAGCCCCCTTCAGGATGGGTGATTGGCTACCTGGATAAAGATTTCCTGAAAAAATATGTCGAAGGGAAATATGAGCTTGTGGATGAAATGGAAGGGATTCAATTTTTCTATCGATGATCGTTAAAAAAACAGCATGGGAAAAATCAGCGCGGACGGTTTTTGTTCTTTTTTTTGTGTCGGTTCCCCTTGTTTTTTTAAGCAGAAAAATTCTTGTTTTTCCTGAAGTTCATTATGTGCAGCTCTTTACGTCAGTCAAAGAGGTAGTTGCCAGGCTTTTTACGCTCCTTCTTTCTCTCTTCTTTGTTATTCAGATCGTGTTTTTGAAGAAGCCGATCATAAAGACGCCGCTCTATCTCCCCATTTTTCTTTTATGGATGTATCAGGGAATTTCCCTCTTCTGGACTCAAAATCCTTATCAGGGGATTGAACATTGGATCCGCTGGGGGATGCTTTTTCTGTTTTTTATCGTCTGTTTTAATCAGATAAAAAGAGAGGACATTCCAAAGTATATGGCTGTTTCAATCTGGCCTGCCTTTTTCATATGCCTGATCGGAACTATTGCGTATTTTTTCCCCTTGGATTTTTCTTTTTTTAAACATCGCGATTTTCCATGGGCGGCTGCCTTTTCAACGCATAAATTCGCGGGTGAATATCTTCTGCCCTTCATTTTTTGGGCGCCGGCATTATATCTTTCAGCAAATGAGGCAAAAAATGAGGGGCATTTAAAAAAGATTTATATTTTTTTCAAGCTTTTTTTCATTTTTTCGCTTTTTCAAGTCTTTCAAAGCCGTTCCTCCATCGTTGCCCTCTTTGCTTTAACGCCATTTTTCATTTTATGGTTGAAATATCATTTTAAAAAAATCCGCGTTTTTACTCTTGCCCTGATCCTGATAATGATAAGCGGCGCATTCCTCCTCATCCTATATAATCGCAATGTAAAAAGTATCGTTGATATAAATTTTACAGGCAACACACAGCGCTTTGTGATGTGGAAAAATACGGCGGGGATGATTTCGGATCATCCGCTGCTCGGTGTCGGGATTGGCAATTTTAATCTTATCTATTATCACTATGTAACACCGGAGGATCGGTATAGGATACCGGGCATTCCGGAGGAGGGGAATTACTATTCTGCAAGACATGCCCATAATGAATATCTTCAGATTTTTTCTGAACTGGGTGCTGTCGGTATTGTTTTGTTTTTTATTTTTTTGGGAGTGATTCTAAAATCTTCCATTTTCTATCTAAGGAAAAACAGAAATGACGCGATCTTTTTCGGTCTTTTCCTGTCGTTTCTTGGCAGTTTGATTATTGCTTTTTTTGTATTTAATTTTCAAACTGCGCCGACTTCTTATTTTTTTATTGCAACTGTCGTTTTTCTTCTTAAATGGATGGAAAAGGAAGAAAAGACACTGAAGCCGAAAAGCATCTATCGAACATTGATTCTTTTTCTCTTCCTGGGTGGAACGGTTTTATTTTGGAAGCCCCTGGTTCGCGTTGCCTTTGTCGACTACTATAGGCGCCTCGGCCAGTCGGTTCTTGCAAGCTCTGCATTCCGCAAGTCTGATCAGAGAGCGGTTGAGATTTTAAAAAAGGGATTTTCATGGAATCCAAATGACTGGGAAATTCATTTTTTGATTGCGAACGCGTATGGCGACCGGGGGCTTTATTCCGAAGCCATTGAACATACGAAAAAATCGTTTCAGCTAAATCCCGCACATGTATTGACGCTTTACAATATGGGTCTTTATTACGAAAGGATAGGGAATGTCGAAACAGCTCTTGAAACATATGAAAAGGTTTTAAAGAAAACTCCCGATTTTAAAATGGCAAGCAACCGGATGGGATATCTTTCACTAAAAGAAGGGAAAATGACAGAGGCAGACCGCTATTTTAAAAAAACCCTTTTGCCGGCGGCTTACCAGGAACTCGAGGTTACCGAGGCTTTACGGGGACTTGTCTATTGTGACCTAAAAATCGGAAAAAATAGAAGGGCAATATCATATCTTCTGGAAACATTTCTGTCAGAAGCTGCCAATAATAAGACAGAAGAAGGCTATTTTTCGAAAGAAAAAACTTTTACACCGCTTTTTCAGTGGTGGCTTGCGAAGCAGTAGGGATTCGGAGGTTTTGTTTGATACGGCTTCACGTATGTATTGGGTAGATTTTTATAGTAAGAGGATATATTTTTGAGGTATATTTTTTCTGTGATTTTTAAGAACCTTCACTTTCTAAAAAGAAAAAAAGAAATCTTCGTAGAGTCATCCATTGTTATCTTTTTGGTTTTTTCCTATTGCTTTGCTTTTTCAGAGTTGAAAAAAAGTTCAGATTTAGTTGAACCTTTGATCGACTCCCCGGCCAAAATGGCTGGGAGCGATTTTAATGGTGATGGAATTCATGACATTCTATTAGGGGCACGTTTAAATGACGATGGTCCTGGAGCAAATGCTGCTGGAGCAGCCTATATCCTCTATGGAACAGCTTCTTTTTCCAAGACCTATTTCTTGAATGGCGCGGGAGTAGATGTAACGCTTTTGGGAAAAGCGGCCAGTGATTTTTTCAGTCGATCACTCGCCAGCGCCGGGGATATTAATAGCGATGGATTTGACGATATTATCGTTGGAGCGTATCAAAATAACGATGGGCCTGGGACCAATGACGCCGGAGCAGTCTATATCCTTTTCGGACATCCAAGTCTAGTGGCCACAATTCGAATGGATGGGGCTGGAGCGGATGCCACTGTCCTTGGAAAGGCGGCAACAGATCGTTTAGGGATATCAGTTGCGGGAGCAGGAGATCTTAATGGAGATGGGTTTGATGACGTCGCAATGGGTGCGGATCAGAATAACGATGGTCCTGGAGCAGATAATGCTGGAGCGGTATACATCCTTTATGGAGGTTCTGCTCTTTCAGCTAACTATCGTTTAGATGGGACAGGAGTGAATGTGACGGTTCTTGGGAAAGCAGCATTGGATGGTTTGGGAAAAAGCTTAGGGGGCGCTCAAGGGTCACCCATCGGAAGCGGAGGAGACATTAATAGTGATGGATTGGATGATCTGATTGTGGGTGCTCCTTTGAACAATGACGGGGGGAGCGATGATGAAGGGGCTGTCTACGTTCTTTTTGGAGGAACCTCTCTGGCTTCAACCATCGAACTAAATGGAACCGGCGTGGCTATTACTCTCATTGGAACATCGACAAATGATTATATTGGGGAAACGGTTTCTGGAATCGGAGACATAAATCAGGATGGGTTTTCCGATTTTGCCGCAGGAGGTGGATTTGCCGACGAGGTAGGTGCGGATACAGGAATGCTCTACATCGTTTACGGACGTTCAAGTTTTACCGTTACAACAATCGATACTCAGGCTGCCGGGCAAGATGTCAGTATCGCGGGAAAGGTTCTCGGTGATCGATTTGGTGACACTGTTTTTTCAGCTGGAGATGTCAATGACGATGGCTTTCACGATGTCATAATGGGAGCTCTTTCAAATGATGATAATGGAACAAGTGCAGGGGCAGCGTATCTTCTTTATGGAGGTTCCTCTCTGTCATCATCAATTAGATTAAATGAAGCTGGGGTAGATGTTACGTTTCTGGGGAAAGCAGCCAACTCACTATTTGGCATAACGGTTGCGTCAGTTGGAGACGTTAACAATGATGGTTTTCCAGACCTGCTCTTTGGAGAAGGTTATAATGACGAGCTAGCGGCCGATACTGGCCAAGCGTATATCGTTTTCGGAACAGAGTCATTGTCATCAACTAACAGAATGGATGGTGTTGGTTCGGATGTCACTATTCGCGGGAAAGCAGCCGATGATCGCTTGGGCACAGCGATAGGAGGCGGGCGTGGATTCCTCGGACCTTAAGCTGGGAGGAGGGATTTGGTCACAGCTCCTCGCGCATCTCTCCGTATTAGCTTTTCGAAGAAAAGCTAATACGGAGGGGGAGGGATTTGGTCACAGCTCCTCGCGCTACTCGCGCTCGGGCTGCCACCCCGCCTCACCAGCGACCCGCAAGCGGGTACCCCGCTGGCTCCGGCATTCAAATCCCTTCGCCGATTGCACACATGCGCTACTACGCATGTGTGCTCATCATGTCTCTCCGTATTAGCTTTTCTTCGAAAAGCTAATACGGAGGGGGAGGGATTTGAACCCCCGAG
>CAYJMQ010000043.1:0-16920 GCA_964371555.1 uncultured bacterium
CAAACTATGTACCAAATGAAATTCAAATTCACTTTAATGTGTAATTTTCATAAGTTACGTTTTTTTTAGCCCCCTCTTGTCATTGGAGGTTAGCTTAAATTAGATGTGTAAAAATTATTCATACTATTTCCCGATATTTTTATAACCCATTGAAATATCTAAACATTCATTGGCGCACAAAGCGCCCCAAGCCAGTGACAATTTTCGTCCCTCAAGGCTCACCTATTCGGACAAGCCTCTTAGATTTGTCGACTGCTCAAGCTTAAAACTGCCCATTTTTGTCACTCGATCCCTTGGCATACCCCTTGCAGTTTATAAGAGGTATGAAGGTATTCGTTGGGCTATTGGGTCTTATAGGGATGTTGTGTCTCTTTGGGCAACCGCTGAAGGCTCAAGATGAAACCGGTATGCTCTCTGCAAACATTTCCAACTCTCTTGTGACCGGCATCAATCGTAATCATAAAAATGTCTATACTGACTTTTCGGTCATTGGAATTTATGAATGGGTTGAAAATATTCGAAGCACACTCGATCTTGGATTGGTAAAATCGTTCACTCAGGAACGAAAGGCCTTTTTAAAGGATGCTGTCGTTGGGACATCCATTTCAGATATTTATACCCATCCGGAGACAGAGATTACGCTTAACGGCTACGGAAAACTCTTTTTGCCCCTTTCAAAAGAGAGCCAAAAGAGGAGCCAGATCTTTGCGCTGACAACGGGGCTTGGACTCTCGAAAGATCTTTCACAATTTCATTTCGGATACGATCTTTCAGGCAGCTATTTTGCAAACCGCTTCAGAACAGCCAAAAATGGAATCTCTAATAAACATTATGGAATGACAAATACCCTGCTTGTCGGTTTTGCCTTTACAGATGAACTTGCCTTAAACACAGCCTGGAGCCTGCTCAATTTTGCGACTTATAATAAATCGCCAAAAGCAACTTACTCATTTGTTCAATCATTGGATTATCAGGCAACGGATGCCCTCGGTCTTTCTCTCGGACATTCCGCAGGGGGGCGGCAATATAAAAACAACGGTCAGGAATTAAACATTGACCTTTTTGACGTGGAGGGGAGCGAACTCTTCCTGGGGTTGAACTATGGATTTTAATATGAAGATAAAAAAATATTCTCACATTCTTCAAATCGTCGGACTTGGTTTTATTTTTCTCATCATAATATTTTTTGGCCCATCGTGCGCCAAAAAACGACCGGTTAAAGAGATTCTGCCTGAAGTCCAGAGACTCGAAAAAAACTTTTTCACGGATGGGGAATTTTATTATAAAGTAACAGTCGTTGGAGCCTCGGCGGATACCGGAATTACCCATCTTGGGGATTCATCAGGGACATCGGCATCCGCAAAATTTGAATTTAGCGAAAATAACCTGACTCTCTATGCAATCGATCCCCGATACAAAGATGATCATTCACTCGCGGAACCGGTCCTTGTTTTTCCATTGGAAAAACATGTCGATGTCGAAAGAGAAAAAAACGGAGATGATGAAGAAACCCACAGGGAAATTGAAACGCAAATGGAACGCCCCTGGAACGAAAGAAAATACGCAAAAATTAATTTTGCGAGGCTGAAATTAATCCCTGTTGACTTTATTCAATTTAAAATTTTCGAAAATTTCAACAGCGTTACCGAAGTAAGTTCAGATCTTCTTGATTTAAATCAGGATGGAGAATCATTGAATCTTGTCGTTCAAAAAACATTCAGGAAAGAGGACTCTTTGGCGCAAGACATTGAAGAAGAAACAGGAAAAACATTCACTTTAAAACTGAAGGTAAGCTTCTTAAAGAGAAAAGAAAATAAAAATTTTAAACCCACATTGTATACAGAGCGATTAAGAGAATATGTGGGCATATTTTCAACAAAAATAAAATCGAATGATAAATATAACAAACCGGAAGAAAAGAGATACGCGTTGCACTGGGATCCAAACAAAAAAATTAAATATACTTTATCCCGAAATTTCCCAGAGAAATATAAATTTCTCGTGAGAAAAGTGATTGCCCAGTGGAATGAGGTTTTAAAAGACATGAAAATCGCGGGGAAACCCCTGATTGAACTTCAAGAAAACCATGGGGAAGAATTGGGCGATCTCAAACATAATTTTATCGTCTGGATTGAAGACCCGATTTTTAAGGGCCCTCTGGGACTAGGCCCAAGTTATGCCGACGGATTGACCGGAGAAATTATCAATGCCGACAGTTATATATTTGCCGGAAATATCAAACATACAGTCCTCTACATCTTGGAAAAAAGAGAAAGGGTGAACCTTGCACAATCCCAAACGAGGCCTGATGAAAACAACACAAACAATCACGGTGCAAATCCAGGTGCAAATAATGCCCAGCCGCAAATTGCCAGCGACTCCGGAAAATCGATTTCTGAATTAATTGACGAGGAATCGAAAGCCCCCACCTTTAAAAAAATATTTGAAGACATAAAAAAACCACAGACGCTGGAAAACGCCCTTTATCATTATAAAAACCTTTCCGACCGCTGTTACTACCCTCCCCTGGAAGAAACCCCTGCGGGGAGCGCCCCTGCGGTACCATGGTTTCTCAAAAAAACAGAGGAAGAGCTCTTTCAGGAAATCCTTCTCAATACGCTGGCTCATGAAATGGGGCACAATTTGGGTCTGGCTCACAATTTCAAAGGCTCACTCGATAAAAAACATTACATTTCTGAAAAAATTCAGACATCATCCACAATGGATTACCTTGCAATCGAAGACAGTGAGGAAGGAACGCCAGGCCCTTACGACAAAGCGGCATTGGCCTACGCATTTAGCGGCGATTTCGACTTCAATGAAAACTATCTCTTCTGTTCCGATCAGAGTGTCCCGATAGATCCTCTTTGCAATCAATGGGACCGAGGCGACAGCGCTGAAAAAATCGCGGAATATCTTGTAAAAAGATATCATGATGGATACATACGCAGAAACTTTAGAGGTAAAAAAATCCATTTTAAAGATACTCCGGAAACGAGAAGAGAATATCAGAGAAATCTGGTCAACTATTATTTCATGCCTTTAAGAGAATTCCTCGACTACCACATTTATGTTGGAACAAAGAGCAAAACATTAACAGATGAGCCGTTCAAAGAAAATGAATGGAAAACACTCCTGGAAGACTTGGAAAAAGCGGCTGCTATCGGTTTTGACTTTTTCACCCAAATCGTTCTCGATAAAGATCGGATATACAAAGATATCATTCATCCCAAATTCCCAGGCGAAGATGAACTTCTCGCCCGAGGAACGTGGATTGATAAACTGCTTGCGGCAGATGCGCTTAGCTCTCGAGATCTCGGCGTCGATCCCTGGTCGACCTTAAGGACAACCTATTTTGACCTCCCTCTTTACCAAAATAAACTATTCGAATTCTTTCACACGGTTGTTACAGATATCTCCACTCCCAATGCTATTATCTTTTCGGCCGCTCAAAAATTTATGAACAATGTCCCTTCAGGCGACTCCGTGGCAACGGCCTTTGCAGTCCCCTCCGAAGACGCAACGGAATTCTTTAACATCAATGAATTGGAACTGAGTGATGACCAGATCATGAGACTTCTATCTTTAAACGCGAATGAACCACACGCATTTCTCATAGACCATGAAAAAGGAAAAATTTTTTCGGCCAGAAAAACGGCGGTTTTGGCATATCCGACAACACCGACCTATACGCTCATCGAAGCGCATAATAAAATTTTTCATAAACTGACCCCCCTCTCTCTAAAAGAGCTTAAGAAAGCTATTTTAATGGTCAGTAAACTAAAAGACGATTTATCCGATCTCAATGAAGATCATATTATGGCGCTAAGACCCTTTATTCATCCTGCGGTAATCGTGATTACAAAAGAGGGTAACCATACAGTAATTCCCCTGCTTGATGAAGATGAAGAAGACAATGTGATAGAAAAAATTAATTCACTCAATTCGCTCATCGAAAAATTAAATAAAGAACTCCCTGCTAAAGGCATGCTTGGCAGTCTTAGAGAATATCTCAATGAATTAAATGCAATATTGTCTGGAACTTCTTTTTACGATAGCAAAATAAAACTCATGGAGAAACTTAAAGAAAAAGAAAAGGAATTAGATCCGACGAATCCAGAGAGTAATATTATTTTAAGATTAAATATGGTAAAAAGATTTTTGAACGCCTATCGGAAGAGGATTGAGATGATGCATTATCTTTATAATAACAGATCTATTCATTTGAATTAACAATGGTGGATTAACGATGGGAAAAAAATATATCATATTTTTATGTCTTTTGATGTTAGGCTGTTCTCAGTCTGAGACTCCCCTGCCATTAAACAATCAAAACAATCATACGGGGGATAATCATTCAAACAATCCTGAATTCAAATATGATTTGAATGGAGCTCGAAATATCTCTCCCCCATCGAAGGATTTTTCCCTTAACACATTTGGCCTTAATAAATCCGGCTTTAATAAATCTGGATTAACCCGAATTATTGATCACTTGAAATTCTCGAACTTGGCAAATGATCGTGCCGAGGTTCTTTCTTCATTCGCAATCGCGCTCCGCATGGCCTACGATTGGAAAACAGAGCCTCCAGAGCATAAAGAAGAAACAAAGTCATATTTGAAGGGGGGGAAAGAAGATCTGATTGGAAAATTACTTGAAATTTTAACACTTAAATACAACAGGTATGAAGCCAGAAATGCCTTGATTGAAATCATTGAAAAGGATGATCTTCTCATGGAAACCATTCAGTACTTTACTTCAGAACCGATTCTTTCCGCTCAAAAATTGACGGATCTTCATCATGCCATCGAAGAAAAAAATGTTTCAGATATAAAAGAACTTCTGGATGATATTTACGTAAATTTTTATCATTTTTTTGGAAAACATTATCACTTAAAGAGCGTTTGGGAAGAGGTTAAGGAAAATGGCAAGACAATTTTTCAGCCGAAAGAGAGTGGTTTTGAAAAGACAATCCTGACATTTCGTATTGGCGATATCACTGTCCCGGTCGATTATGAGCCGCTTCTAAATGACCTCGCAGGCATAGATATAGAAAAAAATGAAACAGGGAATTTTAGAGTCAAAAAAACTTTAAAAAGAGCGGTCATACGGGAGTTTATCGTAGATCTTCTGACAAGCTTTGTGACCAGGTATTACGAGATCGAGGATCTTTAAGGTTTCAAGATTTTATTTCATTCTTCACTGAACCTTGCGAACCTTGCATCTTGCTTTCCAAATCGAATCACATTCCCTTTTGAAAAGGGAGGCAATTTCATCGGCTAGAGGCTTTGCCGCAAGCCGATAGTCAATGAGGCCAGATGTTAAGACTGGCGTATTTTTCGACTTAATATTGATCCCCGCATGAATCAGCGTCGAAATCGGCGACGCTGTCGCGATCGATACGGTGAGTTTTCTCTTTCCATCATAAAGATCGTCGCCGCGCCTTTGAAGCCTATGCCCAATCCTTTTTTCCAAACATTCTTTCATAATCACCATGAGAAGCCGCTGGCGATAAATCGCTTTTTCGAGATCAGCATCAAAAAACTCGGCGATAAAATGCAGCATGAGCTCGGAATAGATCGGGCTTTGGGATTTTACATCCTCGAGATCGACCATATTTTTGAGCGGGACATCCGCGGGTCCCACAAAGCCCACCATGGCATCACCGCAGATATCGAAGTTTTTATAAATCCAATGAGGAGCGAGCTGGGTGCCATCATAGGTCATTCGCTTCTGTATAAATTTTGTTTGCACGATTTTCATATATTGTGAGATACCGCCCTTTCAAACCTTAAACACGATTCGCATTTACCACACACCTTTTCGCCCGATTCATAACAGCTCCACATCAGTTCAAAAGGGGCATTGAGCTCGCGGCCAAGCTGAACAATCTCTTTTTTATTTAAAGAAGCTGTGTAGCAGATCACTTTAGGTTTTGCGAGTGTTGAAAATTCAAGGGATCTCGTAACCCGATCGATAAATTCCTGACTATTGTCTGGAAATGTTTTTGCCTCTTCCGCGTTAAAACCGACAACAATCAACCCCACCCCCATCGCTTCGGCGATGGCCGCGGCGATATGAACAAACACGCCGTTTCGATTTGGAACCCAAACTTCGGCTGCGCTTTTTTGTGTTATTTCAGGATTATCCAGATGACTTGGAGAAAGTTTCGGAATATCCAAAGAGCGATTCACAAGGGATGTCTGCGTAATCTCTTTCAGCCAATCCAGCCGAATGACGCGATGGTTTATTCCATATTTTTCAGAAATTTTTGAAGCATTGGAAATTTCTGAAACGGATGACCTTTGTCCATAATCAAATGTCAGTGAAAGAACAACCTCTGTCTCCCTCAATGCCTTGCAAAAATTAACCGTTGAGTCGAGACCCGAAGAAAGAAGAACAACGCTTCTTAATGACATGAACCGCTCCCCACAGGCGTGTCCTTGTCAGGGACAATCGCTGAATGGGGGGTGGATTTATTCTTTTTCAAAAAAGCGTAAGCGTTGTGACCATGGATCGATTCAAAATTCTCGCATTCGACCGAATACCACTGAATTTGAGACCAATCGTCGAGCCTGAGCGCGACTTCACGAACAACATCTTCAGCAAATCGCGGATTATCATAAGCCCTTTCCGTGACTGCCTTTTCATCGACACGCTTTAAAAGCGGATAGAGTTCCGCGCTTGCGCTCTCTTCAGCAACGCGAATTAAATCCTCAAGCCAGACAAAGGTATTCGAACGAATAGATAAGTCCACGCGTGATCGCTGATTATGCGCCCCTCTTTCACTGATTTCTTTTGAACAGGGGCATAATGTTGTTACAGGCACCATCGCTGATATCAGAAAATCAGTCTTTTCTGAATCTTGCCTCCCCCAGAGGCGGCACGAATACTCCATGAGGCTCTCCGCCTGAGAGACCGGCGCTGTTTTCTTAATAAAATAGGGGAAAGAGACTTCAAGCACAGAAACATCCGCCTCGAGCCGATTTCTCATCTCTTTTAAAATTGGATTGAAATTTTCAACATCAATCGCGTCACGATAGCGATTGAGGATCTCAATAAACCGGCTCATGTGAGTCCCCTTATATTTGTCAGTCAAATTGACATACATATTAAATGTCCCAATCGTTAATTGAGAGCCATTCAGACGATCTTTCACTTTAATCGGATAGCGAACCTCTTTGACCCCTACCTCCTGGAGAGGAACTCCCCGGTGATCCGGGCTATTTTGAACATCATTTAACATGAATAGCTTGCCCCGTAAGTATCGGTTTCCCAAACGGTAACCTTACGAACCCGAAACGAATCACAGTCAAGTTTTCGCTTTAATTCTTCACAAATATAACGCGCGATATTTTCCGCGGAAGGATTGAGATCCTGAAAAATTGAAATCTCGTTTAAAATCTGATGATCAAGACGATCTATAATTTCCCTGGAAGCATCTTCGACCACTTTAAAATCAACAATAATTCCTATTTCATTTAATATTTCCGAGGAAACAGAAATATCAACACGCCAATTATGCCCGTGTAAATTTTCACATATCCCGGAAATATCACGCAGTTGGTGGGCCGCTGAAAAATGCTCCTTTACAATAATTTCGTACATAAGGGGGGGTTATAGCATTGTGGGGGAGAAACTTCAACGCGCGAAGGTTTCTAATGGGGGTGATAGTCACATGACTATCACCCTCATTTTTATCTGCCTTCAATAGCTCATTCCACCTTTGCTTCTGCAGTGGTTCTTAAGATTTGGGCGCTTTCGGGCTCTCGGCTTTAAGTTTTTTGGTAAGCGTCTCTACCTTTTTGTTGAGTCGGAGAAGATCCTCTTTTGTCGGGACATTGAGCAAATCAAGGACCCGCACCTTGAGATTCTTGAGCGTCTTTTCAGCCTGAACCTCAAAATTCGAAAGTATCTTTTGGGCCCTTAACGCGCGGTCGCGAATAATTTTTTGAATCGATTTTACATCCACTTCTAATCTGGACATGTTTGTTACTCCTTTTTTCATCTGTTCATCATTAAACAGACAATCGAAATCTAGACACGGCGCGTCATTAAAGTCAAGCATTTTTTATGCGGCGCGTTATTGATAAATCAAAAATCGACTGCTTTTAACTTTAATTGAATCGATAACTCGTTGTTCCATTGATGGATGGTTGGGGTAAAAAGAATCGCGCGGATTTTTGAGGAATCCTGGTAATATTCAGGCATATTAAATCCAATGGCTTCAAGCTTCTCTTCCCCCCTCTTCTCTTCAATGAAAAGTTTCAAATGTTTTTGGCTGATAAGAGAAGAGCGGGTGACTTTGAAGGAATCGTTTAAAAAAACAGGCTCCCGATTCCCCATCCCAAAGGGACCCAGTTTTTCAATCTCTTCGATGAGATTTTTCGTCACATCATTCAGGCCGATCTTTGCGTCAATTCTGACTTTGGGCATTAAATCCTCATCGGACAAAAGCCCTGAGACCACTTCTTCAAATCGATTTTTCAGTTCCTGAATTTTTCCGATTTGAATCGAAAAACCGGCAGCCGCTTTATGCCCTCCATACGTTTGAAAGAGATCCGGGATCTTTCTCATCGCATCCAGTAGATGCAGCGCTTCGATGCTTCGCCCAGACCCTTTCCCCGTTTCTTCACCTTCCGCAATGAGAAATGTCGGCCGATAATATTTTTCGACCAGTTTTGAAGCCACAATGCCAATCACTCCCGGATGCCAGGAGGGGGAAGAAAGAACAATTGTTTTTTGATGCATCATCCCCGATTCTTCGACTTGAGAGACTGCCTGATAAAGAATTTCTTCCTGAATAAAACGGCGCTTGCTGTTTTCAGAATCAAGCCCGCGCGCCCACGAACGTGTCTTTGAATAATCGTGGCTTGTAAGCAATTTTACGCCAATCTCCGCGGAATAAAGCCTCCCCCCCGCATTGAGTCTTGGCGCGAGCTGAAATCCAACTTCATAAGTTCCTATCGACTCTTTTGTAATTCCTGCCGCTTCTGCCAATGCTTTAATTCCCGCGCGCCTTCTTAAGGAAAGCACTTTTAAACCTTCACGAACCAGAATATGATTGACCCCTTTGAGCGGCACAAGATCTGCAATCGTCCCCAACGCAACCAGATCGAGATAATTTCTAAGAAGGGGCTCTTTTCTCCGATCAAAATAACCGATGCTTCGCAACTCAGCCCGAAGGGCAACCAAAAGCTGAAACGCAACCCCCACCCCTGAAAGCCAGGTATCGGGATAATCACTGTCAGATCGAAGGGGATTTAAAACAGCATGCGCTTCGGGGAGCTTCGGTGGAATAATATGATGATCGGTAATAATAAGATCGATTCCGAGCTGTGAGGCCGCCATGGCTTCCTCCACACTTGAAATTCCACAATCGGCGGTAATGACAACATTCCCCCCTTTTTCTCTGATCTCTTCGAGCGCTTTTCGATGCAGACCATACCCCTCTTTTAAACGATGCGGGATATGAAAATTTGCCTGAATGCCGATCTCTTCAAAAAAATTGAGAAGGACGGCGGTTGCCGTTACGCCATCGACATCATAATCGCCGTAGACATAGATCGATTCGCGGTTTTGAATGGCGCGAACCAATCTCATCACTGCTTTTTTCATATCTTTGAGCAGATAGGGGGAAGGGAGATCCTTCAGTTCGCCATTCAAAAAAAGGCTGGCCTCTGAAACGTCATCGATACCACGGTTGATAAGTAATCGGCTGATCAGCGGCGAAAGATTGAGTTCTTTTGAAAGACGATTGACAAGATCTGGATTTGGTTCGAGAACGACCCATCTTTTTTTCACGATACCTTTTTTTCAGTCCTTCGATGCAGATAAAGGAAAACAGGGCTTGCAATAAATATGGAGGAATAGGTGCCGACAACCATCCCCACAAGCATGATGAAGGCAAAATCGTGAATCACTTCCCCTCCGAAGAAGAAAAGGGCAAGAAGCATAAGAAACGTTGTAAGACCTGTCAAAATCGTCCGACTCAATGTCTCGTTTACGCTTCGATTGACAATCACGGAAATATCCAGCCCCTGATGTTTTTTGATATTTTCCCGAATCCTGTCGAAAACAACGATCGTATCATTGATAGAATAGCCGATAATTGTAAGAACCGCGGCCAAAATCGTAAGATCAAAACGCTTGCCAAAAAAGGCAAAAACACCGAGAGAAATAATCACATCATGAATCAAGGCCACAACGCCCCCCGGTGAAAAACGATAATCAAACCGAATGGCAACATAGATGAGAATTCCAAGAAGAGAATAGAACAGAGCCCATGCCCCCCGTTTCTTTAAATCCCTCCCCACGCGGGGTCCGACAATCTCAACTTTTTCAATCTGGGCGTTCCCTTCTCCCACCGCCCTGACAAAAAGAGGAAGAAGTTTTTGCGCCACTGACTGAAACCCCACGCTGCTCTCCTCCAAACGAACCAGATATTCCCCGGATTCTTCTTTACCGAAGTGCTGTACCGATGAATCGAGATATCCCGCCTCAGTCAGCAATTTTCGGATTTGAGCGGAATCAATCGGCTTCAAAAATTTCACCTGAATCTCCGTCCCCCCCGCAAAATCGATCCCGAATTTAAGCCCTCTTGTAACAAAAATAAGAACACTAAAAGCGATGAAGGCAAGAGAAATCCCGATGAAAAGATTTCTTTTTCCCATAAAATCAAACTGTGTTTCCTTCTTTAAAAACTCCATATCAAATACTCACCCTTGCCGGATTTACTTTTGCCAATAAAAATTCAAAAATGACGCGCGCCACAAAAACGGCTGTAAACATACTGCAGCAGATTCCAATAGAAAGCGTTACCGCAAAACCTTTCACAGGACCGGTCCCTTCCGAAAGAAGCGCCAGCGCAGCTATCAGCGTTGTGAGGTTTGAGTCAAAAATCGTCCTCCATGCCTTTGAAAAGCCGGCTTCAATGGCAGCTTTCGGCGATTTATTGAGCCGCAACTCCTCCCGAATTCTCTCAAAGATCAGAACATTCGCATCGACCGCCATCCCAATCGTCAGGGCGATTCCAGCAATTCCAGGAAGGGTCAGTGTTGCATCGAAAATGGCAAGAACCGCCATCATAAATAAAATGTTCAAAAGAAGCGCCGTATTGGCAATGACACCTGAAAGGCGATAATAAACAACCATAAACAAAATAACCAAAATCAGACCAATCACGCTCGCCTTCTTGCCTTTCGCAATCGAATCGGCGCCGAGTGACGGTCCAACCGTTCTTTCTTCAAGAAGTTCGATCGTTGTTGGGAGCGCCCCGGCACGAAGAATGAGAGCCGTATCCTGCGCTTCTTTCAAAAGTTCGGCCGGATCATCTGAGCGGCCAAATGTAATACGCGCCCTCCCGGAAGGAATCTTTTCATTAATGACAGGAGCGGAATGGACAATTCCATCAAGAACAATCGCAAGTTGTTTTTTCACATTCTTCTCGGTCAGATCCGCAAAGCGCCTCCCCCCCTGCGCGCTAAAGGTAAGCTCCACGATATATTCATTTGTCTGCGGGTCCTGATTCACACGGGCATCGCGCACAAAATCGCCCGTCACATCGACTTTTTTCTTTAAAAGATAGGGAAGCCAGGAGACATTTTGTGTTTGAGGTTCAACCTTTTTTTCAAATGCAATCTCCGAATCAACGGGAATCTGTCCCAAAGATCCCTGAGTGATGGCTAAAACATAATCTGAAAATTTTCCTTTCCCGGAGATAAACTTGATCTTTTTTTGGTCTTCGATTTTGGCAACGATGGAAGAAACCTCAAGCGGACTTTTGGAATCGTCAACCACTTTGAATTCCAATTTCGCCGTCCGCCCAATGAGTTCTTTGGCGCGCTCCGGATCCTGCACCCCGGGAAGCTGTACGATGAGCCGGTCGGTCCCTTCAGATTGAATGGATGGCTCTGATACCCCAAATTCATCAATGCGATTCCGGATCGCCTCAATCGACTGATCGACTGCCCGTTTGAGCAGAAAATTTGCCTCTTGTCTTGAAAAGCCGAGCAGTAACTGATTTTCCCCCTGATCGATAATTTCGAAAAAAGAGTACTTGCGGACCTCCTTTCGAATCTTTTTCACATCATCGGAAGGACTGTATTTCACAAGAATATTGGTGCTGTTCGCTTCCCGGGAGACATCGACCGCCGGTGAGATGCTTTTCAAGAGATCCTCTTTCATCTCCTCAAGGCTATAATCGGCATATTCTGTAAGGACTTTTTTGGGATCGATCCCCATTACAATATGAAGCCCCCCCTGAAGGTCGAGGCCCATATGCACACGATTTTTTGGAACAAAAAAACGTCCCCAGGATGGAATTTTTTCATGACTCACCGCTGAAGGCCAGAAAGACGGAACAACGTAGACAACGCTAAGAACAATCAGGAAAAGAACAAAAGAAACCTTAATCCACCAAATTCTTCCCATTGAGCCCTTATCCTTATGACCCTTTGGAAATGCGGGCCACCTGCTGACGATCCATTCTGATTTTAACGTTATTCGCAACTTCTAACGTGAGAACTGTGTCTGTAAGACCATCGATGGTTCCATGAATACCGCTCGCAGTCACAACTTCATCCCCTCTTTTTAAATTTTTTAGAACTTCCTGATGCTGTCTCGACCTTTTTTGCTGAGGGCGGATCAGAAGAAAATAAAAAACAAGAAACATCAGCGCCAAAGGCATGAGCATCTCTAAAAGTCCTCCGCCCGCGGCAACCGGGGCGCTCTGTGCAAACGCAATTGAAATCATTCGCTCTGACTCCTTTTATCGTAAAATGCCTTCCGGAACAGTTCCAGGCCCCCTGCCCGGATTGCTTCCCGAAGTTGGCGCATGAACCTAACATAAAAGAAAAGATTGTGTAAAGTGTTTAATCTGGCCGATAAGATCTCCTGACTCATAAAAAGATGACGAAGATAAGCGCGTGAATAATGCCTGCATGTATAGCAGTCACATTCGGGGTCGATCGGATTTGGATCGTCTTTATAACATTGATTCGAAATATTCATCTTTCCAAAAGAAGTAAAGAGCCCGCCATTTCTCGCATTGCGCGTCGGAAGAACGCAATCGAAGAGATCGATCCCCTGACAAACCGCCTCCAAAATATCTTCGGGTGTTCCCACCCCCATCAGGTAGCGTGGTTTATCGTCCGGCATTTGCGAAGCAATATGCCTGACCACCTCGAGCATCGTCTTTGTATCCTCCCCAACGCTCAATCCCCCTAACGCATACCCGTCAAAATCAATCTTCATCATTTCACGCAGAGATTGCTCTCGCAAATCGATATAAACACCCCCATGGATAACCCCAAAAAGAGCCTGATTCGGGTTTTTCTTTGCCTCCTTTGAGCGATAGGCCCACTGCAATGAAAGCTGGAGCGATGTTTCGATCTCTTTTCTCGTTGCCGGATAGGGCGGACACTCATCAAAACAGATGATAACATCGGCCCCCAGCTCTTCTTGAATCCCAATCGCTCTCTCGGGGGTCAGCCATATTTTTTCTCCATCGAGATACGACTGAAACATCACACCGTCCTCACGTATTTCTCTAAGCTTTGCATGGCTAAAAATCTGGTAGCCGCCGCTGTCTGTCAGAATGGGGCGCGTCCAATTCATAAAACGGTGAAGCCCGCCTAATTTTTGAATCGTTGAACTCCCGGGACGAAGCATCAGGTGATAGGTATTGCTAAGAATCATCGTAACACCGATTTCTTCAAGCTCGCGGGGATCCATTGCCTTAACGGTTGCCTGTGTGCCGACCGGCATAAAAACAGGGGTTTCTACAACACCATGAGGGGTTGTAAACCTGCCAGCTCTTGCCTTTCCCCCTGCCTTTTCCCCTGCCTTTTCCCCTGCCTTTTCATCGATCGCCTCTATTTTAAATTCAAACATCGATGCTTTTAATCGGGGCTAAAATTCCCCGATCTCTCAGGTGTTGAATAACCATCCCCGCCCCCTCTTCCACTGTGCATTGATCCGTAGGAATAATGAGATCCGGCGACTCCGGTTCTTCATAAGGATCGGAGATTCCGGTAAAATTTGAAATTTCACCCTCCCTGGCCAGCCGATAGAGCCCTTTCACATCTCTCTTTTCACAAAGATGAAGAGGCGCCTTCACATAAATCTCGATAAAATTCCCAATCACGGAACGCGCCCTGTCTCGGTGACTGCGATAAGGGGAAATCAAAGTCGCAAGCACGATCACCCCCTGTTTGCAGAGAAGACTCGCCACATAAGCCGCTCGTTCAACATTTTTATCCCGATCTTCTTTTGAAAAACCCAAATCACGGCTGAGCATTTTACGCATCACATCGCCATCGAGAAGCTCTGAACGAATCCCCTTGATCTTTAAAAATCCCAAAAGATAATTGGCAATCGTTGTCTTACCCGCGCCAGAAAGACCGGTGAACCAAAGAACATGGCCACTTTCGTTTTTTGTCATGACTTAAATTCCTGATACTGCAGATGATCAGATTTTGCAAAGCGGTGCCAGATGATGCCGACACCCGCGGTCTCATAAGTCAGTTCGTCGATAAAAATAAAGCATCCCGTGTTTCTATTTTTCGAATAGGGATCAAACATCAGCGGCTCATGGGTTTTAATAAATGCCCTTCCCACATCGTTACCGGCCAATTCTTTTGCCTCTTTTCGATGGAGGTCGTCCATGTCAATCCGGTACCTCAGCTCACTGACATAACCGCGGGTTATTTTTGTTCCCTGTTTGATGAGATAGCTCTTTTTTTCAATAAGAGGGCTCTCAGACATCCAAAAAACAGCCGCCTGAAATTCATGGGAAATATCCGGAATATTCTCGGGCCTCACAAACATATCCCCGCGACTCGCATCTATTTCATCTTCCAAAACCAGTGTTACAGACTGGGGTGTAAAAGCATAAGTTTTTTCCCCTTCAGGGGTTAAAATGGAGCTGATTCTCGATTTTTTCCCGGAAGGGAGAGAGACGATGTCATCCCCAATATGAATCACCCCCCCCTCGATTCTCCCCGCATACCCCCTAAAAGAAGCATCCGGACGGATGACAAGCTGAACGGGAAACCTGAAATCGATGAGATTCCGGTCGCTCGATATGTGAAGGTTCTCCAAATAACGAAGCAGCGTATACCCCCCATACCAATTCATCTGATCGTGTTGTTTCACAACCATGTCCCCCTTGAGAGAAGAAACTGGAATGAACTGAAGATCCCTCACACCCAATTTCGAAACAAACTGCGATATCTCACCTTTTATTTTTTCATAAACACCCTCATCATAGCCGACGAGATCCATCTTATTTATCGCGATCAGAAGATGCGGCGTCTGAAGAAGCGTTGCAACGACAAGATGCCGTTTGGCCTGAAAGAGAAACCCTTTTGTGATATCGACAAGAATGACCGCAAGATGGGCGTTTGAGGCGCCGGTCACCATATTCCTCGTATATTGTTCATGTCCGGGAACATCGGCAATAATGAATCTCCGTTTCGGCGTCGTAAAATAACGATAAGCAACATCTATCGTAATCCCCTGCTCGCGCTCGGCAGAGAGCCCATCCATCAGAAGCGAAAGATCAACCTCCGCATTCCCTTTTCGCAGGCTTGTCTGGCGGGCCGCCTCCAGCTGATCTTCATAAACTTTGCTGCAATCATGAAGAAGCCGCCCCATCAGTGTCGATTTTCCATCATCGACGCTTCCCGCGGTGGTAAGCCTTAATAATTCCCGATCCGGTATTGGAAATCCCATGCTTAAAAATATCCCTCTCTCTTTTTCTCTTCCATTGAACTGTCAGATCCAAAATCGATTACCCGATTTTCTCTCTCCGATCTTTTCGTTTCCAGCACCTCCATCAAAATCTCATCAATCGTTGTCGCTTTTGATTCGATCGCCCCTGTGCAGGGGGAACAGCCAAGCGACCGAAAGCGAATCATTTTTTGCTCTATTTTTTCATCCGCCTTCAAACGCGTCGATTCATCCACCGGAATAATCATCCCCTTTCGCCTGACGATTTGGCGCTCTTTGGCAAAATACAACGGGACAACCTCAATATTTTCCAGTCTGATATAGGCCCAAACATCTCCTTCCGTCCAGTTTGAGAGGGGGAAAACACGCATTGTCTCTTCTCCCCTTAACTTGCAGTTGTAGAGATGCCAAAGCTCCGGCCTCTGATTTTTGGGATCCCAAACGCCAAATTCATTTCTAACGGAAAATATTCTCTCTTTCGCCCTCGATTTTTCTTCTTCACGCCTGGCCCCCCCAAAGGCCGCGTCAAATCTGTGTTTTGAAAGGGCGGAAAGCAGCGCCTTTGTTTTTAAAAAACCACAACATCGATCGGTTCCATAGAGAGAGGGGTGCATTCCGCTGGCAATCATTTCTTCATTTCGTTCGATGAGCAGCCGAATTCCTATTTTTTGCGTGTAATAATCCCGAAACTCAATCATCTCTCTGAATTTGTAGCCCGTATCGATATGCATGAGAGGAAAAGGGATCCTGCCAGGCGCAAAGGCCTTTCCTGCCAGATGAAGCATCGCAGATGAATCTTTTCCGATCGAATAGAGCATGACCGGATTCTTAAATTCAGCAACAGCCTCGCGAATAATATAAATACTCTCGGCCTCGAGCTCCCGTAAATAATGAATCCTGTAGTTTTCCATCGAATATCCCAATTTATATCAGATGGCGAATTTGGCAAATATATTATTTGAAGCAGCAAGCCATTTGCAGAAGGCAAATGGCGCGCAGTTTTATATACCCCGCGGAGGCCGTAGTAGATAGAGCTTGTTCGGAGATTAGGTCTGAGGGCGTTAGCCCGAAGAATCTCTTTTTTATGGTCGAGATCCTTCGCCGGAGCCTGCCCCCGACTCTGATCGGGGGGGCTCAGGATGACAGACTTCGTGCTCAGGATGACAGACTTCGTGCTCAGGATGACA
>CAYJMQ010000044.1:0-1841 GCA_964371555.1 uncultured bacterium
AGCGAGATTCTTACCGTTTGTAAACATATTACTATCAATTCGGCTGACGATTTTAAAATCAAGGCTGTGCTTGACATTCTTCAGTCAAAGCTCGTCAAACGAGGCATTTCGCTAAAAGCATTCGAGTATGGAAATATAGAATCGACCCTTCAGGGGCGCGCGAAACAGGTCTTAAAAATCCAGGAAGGGATCCCCACAGAAAAAGCCCATGAAATCGTAAAGTCGATAAAGAAATTAAACCTTAAGGTTCAGAATCAAATTCAGGGAGATCAGCTTCGCGTATCCGCCAAAAACATTGATGACCTCCAGACCATCATCAAAATGCTCAGATCGAATGATCACGGAATCCATATGGATTTCGTGAATATGAAACGGGAGTCATGAAATTTCATTTTGTAACGCTCGGATGCCCTAAAAATCGGGTAGACTCCGAAGTTATGTTCGGCTCACTCCTCAAAAATAATTATGAATACACCGACGCCCCTCAAGATGCGGAACTGATCGTTGTAAACAGCTGCACATTTATTGAAGATGCCAAAAAAGAATCCATAGACACGATCTTAGAGATGGCTCAGTTCAAAGAAAAAGGGGCTCTCAAAAAATTGTTTGTTGCCGGCTGTCTTGTCCAGCGCTATCAGTCACAGGCTGAAAAACTTTTTCCAGAAGTCGACTACTTCATTGGAACAGGCGAATATTATAAAATTGCTTCCATTTTAGAATCTGAATCGCGGGGAAATTATTCCATCCCTTCTTATATTCACACCTATTCGGACGCGCGCATAAATTCGATGCCATTCTACACCGCGTATCTTAAGCTCACAGAGGGGTGTGATCGAAAATGCGCTTTTTGTATCATTCCAGGCATTCGAGGCCTTCAAAAGAGCCAGACAATTGAGAACCTCGTCACCGAAGCAAAAATTCTCACACAGGAAGGAGTAAAGGAATTAAATCTCATCGGTCAGGATCTGACTTCTTATGGCTCTGATCTTAAAGATGGAAAAACGAGCCTCTCAAATCTTTTAAAGGAGCTCAAAAAAATTAACTCCCTTCATTGGATACGGCTGCTCTATTGTTATCCGGATCGCCTGACAGACGAATTGATTCATCTCATCGGGGAAGAGGAAAAGATCTGCAAATATATCGACATGCCGCTTCAACATATTGATGATGATATTCTCATTGCAATGAAACGGGGGGTCAATCAAAGACGAATCAGACAAATCATTGAACGTTTGAAAAGAGAAATTCCCAATCTTATCCTGCGAACCTCTTTTATTACCGGCTATCCGGGGGAATCAGAGGAGAAATTCAGGAAATTGTATGATTTTGTAAAAGAAATGGAATTTGATCGCGTTGGAATTTTCACTTATTCACAGGAGGAGGGAACCCCCTCTGCAAGTCTCCCAAACCAAATTCCATCAAAAATCAAAAAAACACGCAAGGATGCACTCCTGCTTTTACAATCCGAAATTTCTCTGAAAAAACATAAAGCGCTTGTTGGGTCAGAATTGGAAATTCTTATTGAAGGATGGGATGAAAAGAAAAAACTTTATAGAGGACGCAATGCGGGACAGGCCCCTGATATCGATGGATTTACTTATCTCGATTCTGAAAAAGGCTCCTGTAACGCGGGGGACTTTGCCAGATGTCTTGTAAAAGAAGGCTATCCGTATGACCTTATTGCCAAGCCATTTTATAAAAATGGCCTGGCGACTGCTGTTTAAGCATTGTGCAATGATCACCTTATAAGCATGATCCCAGACAATTTTAATCTGGGCATCAGCTATTCTTCATCCCTATGTAAATATTTATTATCCCTAGGATAATCGCCAAAACTGGAA
>CAYJMQ010000044.1:1851-16492 GCA_964371555.1 uncultured bacterium
AAACTCCTAGTCAATTGGAAAGATCTTGAAGTAGACATAGGTTCGTGTAAAGTGTAAAGGCCGGTTCTGGCTCCCCTTACTGGGCACCTTTCGAACTGAAATTATAGCGCTTACCGCTTAAAAATTAAAACTGTCCACTTCTAATTTTTTGCCAGAGCTTTTTTTGTTTTTGGGTAAGCACTTTATGTAAGAAGGTATTGATTTGCTCAAGCCAAACCAATTTTTCAAGAGCTGAGAGATGTTTAACTTGTTTGAGTTTATCTTTATCCAACTCAAAACTAAATTTTAATTTATTTTTCATGTCTTATCTTTTTTAGGGCTTTAATATCTGCCAAGTCTTGTGGGCGTCCAGCTTTTTCCTTAAGCTCAATTAAATGCTTTATAGAACATATCGGAATGTGAATGTTATTTACTTTAACAATTTTTTTCTCTTTATTGAGCTCTTTAAATGGAATAGGTTCTGTAACAAACACATCAATAAGTTTAAAATGTTCTTTTTTGTGAAAGAAAGAAAAAACCTTCATATTTTTCTCTTCAATCCATTCTTTTCTTTTTTCTGCCTTTCCGAGTTGTTCAACAGGCACAGAAACTTTTGGTTTATACCCTAATTTTGTCATCATTTTCGCAAATTTATTAATATTATCTTCTTTGAGAGCAACGATCAAATCTAGATCGGCTGTTAAACGCACAACGCCGTGCAAAACCAATGCCAGTCCTCCCACAACTACATACTCAATTTTATCTTCTTCTAGCGCTTTGAACAAATCTTCATAGAAAAACATTCACTTCATTAATAGCAATGATGATTAATGATGTATAGAAAAAGTTATGGGTTCTTTTTGACAAATCACGGACATGTCCCAAGCCCTGCATTGGATTGACGAAAATTTCGACATTGTTCTTCCTAAGAAAACCTGATAGGAGTCGATTTATTCATGGAAACAAGAGGTTTAATTGATTGCAGGCTCTGTCAACCTCGCCAACACAGCATTTTTTGCAAGCTTTTAGATAAGCAATTGCATTATCTAGAAGACTATAAGGTTACAAAAAATTATCGTAAACATGAAATCATTTTTCACGACAGAGATAAACCTGAGGGTCTTTTTTGCATATTTTCGGGATTGGTAAAAATTTTTAAGACTTCTGAAAACGGGAAAGAACAAATCGTTCGGTTGGCCCAGAGTGGCGATGTTTTAGGATATCGCGCCTTTTTTTCAGACGAAACATATGCGGCAACCGCACAGGCAGTGACAGATGTGATGATTTGTTTCATTGAACGAAAAGGAATTGATGGAATCCTTCAAAATTCTCCAGAGATTATTTATTCACTTTTAAAAAAAGTTTGTTTGGAACTCAGAGAAGCAGAGGAAAAATTTCAAGATCTTATTGAAAAAAATGTGGAAGAAAGGCTGCGTCATTTTCTTTTGACGTTTATCAAGGATACGCGCACTAAAAAAATAGATCTTCCGTTGTCTCGAGAAGAAATTGCCTCTTTGATTGGAGCGCGTTCGGAAACAGTGATTCGAGTCTTTTCTTCATGGAGGACTGAGGGACTAATTTCAGCGCGCGCAAAATCTCTAATTGTGCTTAAACCTTCTTATTTTTTATCCTGCTAATATTGCGATTTTATCTCTTTATTTCTGGCAATATAAAAGCCATGTTTTTTAGCTCGATCAATAATGGTTATTCATGGTCGCGCACCCCCCCATTTTTAGCTATGGGGGGAGTGCCCATTATAACTGACAGTCCGGTTTTAATTTTTAAACAAAGCAAACTGTATCATTGACAAATACAGTGCAATTTCCATAGAATAGAACTGCTAGCCTTTCGGTACAGAATCATCGAATTTCACTAAGGTTTTTGAACAAAATGCAGTCTTACGAAAAGGGAGATCGCATATGTATCAGCTCACGTTTTGGTTGTTAACCTTAGGTTGTCTATTCGGCGGATTTATGGCTGCGTGGTCATGGTTCGCCCCCAAATTCCCGGCCCTCAATAAATTCCACGATAAAATGGCGCCGTTTCAAAAATGGATCGGGCTTGCAACGTTATTGGGGGGAATCCTGGCATTGTTTTATCCTCTTGGAGCCGAACTTATTATCGGAGATCTTCTGCCATCCTTTGCCGCTATCAGTGTAGGGTTTGTGCTGGCTGTCGCTTATATCCAGAACAAGCCTCAATTTGTGAATAATATCTATAACTCGATTTCCCCGTATCGGGTTCCATTGGGTCTCATTGCAATCGCCGCCGGCCTTCTACACTGGTTCTTTGTCGGGACGCATCCGTTTTTTTAACTATGACAGGCCATTTTGGCGAGCCTAAATGGCCTGTCCTTATACAACTGACGGCTTTTAACACATTTTTGTATTTAATAAGTAAAATCATATACTTATATAAGTATTCCTTTCCATTTTCCCTCCCCTTGTCCAGAACGTATATTTTTTTATCAAAAAGGCGCTTAATATAACCTATTGATTTCACTACACTTCTATTCCACCCCCGCTGGCATATCCCTTGCAGTTTTCTATAAGTAAAGCGGACGAATTTTACGGTTCATACTGTAATGGATGTTTAGGTTAGGGTGGTTTTATGTGGAAAATCGTGTGGGTAATGGCAGCGCTGGTTGGGGTTCTTCTGATCAATCGTCAGCTCCCTTTTTTCCCACTATTTTATGACAAAGCCCAGGCAACGCCCAAGGCCAAAGCCAAGGACAAGGAAAGACTGGTTGCGGAAAAAAAGATCGACCTCGACCAGGATGGGCGGACAGAAATCATAAAAAAAATATCCACGAAAACCGGAATTACTGTTCGTATTTCAGAAGAAATCGAAACAACCCCTTCCAAACCCCTTGCCGAATATACCTTTGAACTCGGTGAAGAGAGCTATATTTTTTTGAAAACAAATTTTTCAAATCTCAATTTTGCCGATGTCAATTATGACGGACAACTTGAAATCCTTGTTTCCGTTTTTGATAAGAAATCACAAAAAAGCGAGCTGAATATCCTTTCCTGGAATAAAAAAGAGGGGACTTTAGAAAAGATCAGTGAAGGATATTAATATGTCAAATTGGGATTTCACAACCACACAAACCATTCCGTTACTAACAAAGCAAACGATCACCTATCCAAGAATCCCGACAGCTCAACTCATTTTGTTAAAAGGGCCAGACAGTTTGGGAATTCAAAAACTTCATCAATTTAAAAAAACCGCAATTCTCGGCAGAAAAAATTCAGCTGATATTGCCATTCCCGACCCCAAACTTTCAAGACTTCATGCCCAGATTTACTATGATGGCAAATATTATGTTATTAAAGACTTAAATAGTTCAAATGGCACGAGGGTCAACGGTAAATTCATTACAGAAAAAAGAATTTTCCCAAAAGATGTCATTGAAATCGGGGATATAAGCTTTGAATTCAATTTTCCAATGATCCTCGAAAAGGACGCTGACGCCGATCGCGACCCTTCTCATTTCCTTACACTACCTGCTGTTTTAAAAATCATATCGACATTTGCGCTCTTTGTTTCTTCTCTGATTTTAATTTATTTTGCGGCTACATATTCTTCTTCAAAAAAGAGAGTCCCGCAAAGTTTAAAAGCGCCCCTTGTTTCCTCACCCCCTGTTAAATCGGATAAATCAGACCTCATGGATCGCGCTGAACTCTATTTCGGAATGGCAAATCAGGCTTATCAGGAGGGGGATTACAATAAAGCAAAATATTACCTCATTGAAGCCGCACAAATTCATCCGGAAGATCGATTCAGTATGCTTCAACAGGCTGTTCATGAAGCGCTGATGCTCAAAGAGATTTATCACGAAAAATTGACAACAAAAAATGAAAAAGAAAAAATCAAAGAAAAAATAGACCTCTATTTAAAGATGGCGGAAAACCATATCAAAAAAAGAGAGTGGGATCTCGCAACCATTGCTTACCAGGAAATCTTATTACTCGATAGCGATGATGAGACAGCCAAACACGGGATTTTCAATGTTGAGAGACTAAGACATGAACACCCCATTAAACATAAAGTTATTAAAACCCCGAAATCTCTTAGTGTCTATAATCAAATTGAACAAAAAATTCAGAAAGCCCAAAATTTGGCCGAACAAGAAAATTATTTGGAAGCTATCCGTGAATATAAAGAAGCTCTGGAATTATCAAAAAAATATGATTTCAATTCTTCTGAGATCGTTTTTGCTTTGACAGAAACAATGACAGAACTCAAAGAACAAATCGAAACCTTATGGCAGGAGGCTGAAGGGCTTGCAGGAACACAAGATTACGCGGAAGCCCAAAAGAAGCTCAAAGAAATTTTAAAACTCAATCCCTATTATAAACCTGCAATCGAAAAGCGGGCAATCCTTGAGGCGCTTCTTGGAAAAAAAGCGCAAATGATCTATTCCCAGGCTGTGATTCTTGAATCTCTTCCCGATATTGAAGCGGCTAAAACCCAGTGGAAAAAAATTACCTCTCTGCTCTCACCTGGGCACCCCTATTATAAGAAAGCGACAAAAAAGCTTACGCAATACGCAACTTATTAATTGCCAGCCCCTTGCAATTTTATGGGAGAATCTCTGATGATGGAGCGGCCGGTTTTAACAAGCCCTTCTTCTGGTAGAGTTTCACCGCTTTCAAATGCTCCTGATATGTCTTTGTAAAAACATGCGTCCCATCATTTTTTGAGACAAAATAAAGATAGCCGACAGGCGCGGGATTTACAGCTGCCTCTAACGATGCCCGGCCCGGATTGGCAATTGGCCCCTGGGGATATCCATACATCGTATAGGTATTATAAGGGCTGGGCGTCAGCAGATCTTTTCGGGTTAAATTCCCATTGAAATTTTTAATTCCATAAATCACAGTTGGATCACTTTGGAACTTCATATTCTTCTTTAACCGGTTATGGAAAACAGCGGAAATCAGCCTCTGCTCCCCCACGACCCCTGTCTCTTTCTCAATCATCGAAGCAAGGGTCACAACCTCTTCAAGCGTCATTCCAAGTTTTCCCGCATGAAACCGTATTTCTTCCGTATAATTTTCACGGAATCTTTGAACCATCGTTTCAATAATTTTTTCAGCGGTAACCGGTTTGGAAAAGTAATAACTTTCAGGGAAGAGATATCCCTCAACAGAGAGACCGGGAAGCATCCACTGGGAGAGCAACAGCGGATCGTTGGCAGTCCGCAAAAATTGTTCTTTTGAAACCAGCGTTAGTGAAGAAACCAAATCTGCGATCTGGTAGATGTTATACCCTTCCGGAATGGTCACGCGATGGAGATAGGTGCGCCCCAAGACCAGTGTGGTCAACACTTCCATCGGTTTCAAATTTGTCTGAAGTCGATATTCACCTGCCTTGATTTTTGTAAGCCCCCCCTTCCATCTCGCCAGAAGATAGAATTTCACCTCATGGGTAATAACCCCTTCGATTTTGAGCTGCCTTGCAATTTTTCTGAATCCCCATCCCCGTTCAATTGAAATAATCTTTTCTATTTTCTCATCGCCCTGAAGAACCGGGGGGGCGGTGTTCAAAAAAAGATAGATTTCAACAAAAACAAAAAGAGCCAAAACAATCGCACAGATGGAAAGAATGATCGTAATTTTTTTCATTTTTGGGCGTTTAAATAAGACTGCAAAATTAAAACCGCGGAAAGCTGATCAATAACCCCTTTTCTCTTCTTTCGACTCATATCCGCGGAAATCAATATACGCTCCGCCTCTTTGGTTGTAAACCATTCATCCCATGTCTCAATCGGGATCGTCCATTTTTTTTTTATTTCTTCGATGAAATCGAGCACTTTTTGGGTTTGCGGGGTTATTCTTCCCGAAAGGGCCCGGGGAATGCCGACAACAATCTTTTTAACCATGTATTCATCCAGGATCTGTTTCAACTTTTCGGTATCTTTCTCAACACTTGTTCTTGAAATTGTCACAATAGGCTGGGCTGTCCAACCCATTTCATCGCTTACGGCAACGCCTATTCGCCGGTCTCCCACGTCAAGTCCTAAAAGCCTCCCCTGAATTTTATTCATCTATTTTTTCTTCTAAACGGAAAACCAGGGGGAATTGTATTTTCATCGACAGGATTTGAATCCTCGAGCGACGCAACCGGATACGTACAGTAGTAAGGCGCAAAAAGCGCTGTGGCAAATTGATTGCCACTTTTCCCCTGACCCCCAAATGGCAGCCGCGATGATCCCCCCACCGTGGAACGGTTCCAGTTGACGAGACCCGCTTTTGATTCATTAAAAACTTTTTCATAATTACGTCTGTCTTTTGTAAAAACAGAAACAACGAGTCCATAATCGGTTTTATTTGCTTCCTGAATCGCTTCATCGATACCTTTCACAACCACAATGCCGACGCTTGGACCAAAGATTTCGGTAGTAAGATAGGTCCCCGGGGAATCTTTGGGTTGGAATAAATAGATCGAAGGGGTCACATAATAACCGCGATATTTGATCTCAAGCGCTTTTCCCCGCATCACAAGCTCCCCCCCCTCCCGCTGGGCAATCCCTTGAAAGCGCAGATAGTTATCACGCGCGTTCTGACTGATCAGAGGCCCCATAAAAGGGGGATCATCGTCAAATGCATAGCCAATTTTAAACATTTTTGCCAGCTGATGAAATTCTTTCACAAATATATCCGCAATTTTCTCTGTTGCGATGATCCGACTCGTGGCTGAACAACGCTGGCCGGCGGTCAAATAAGCCCCTAAAATATTTTCATAGAGCGCTTTATCGAGATTGGCATCATCGCAAATGATCGACGCATTTTTCCCCCCCATCTCGAGAACCGGGGTTTTCCAGAAATGAGGAGCTGTTTCCTTTTTAATTTTGAGCCCCACTTCATACGAACCGGTAAAAAGAATCCCATCGATACCCGAGGAAAGACAGAGACGCTTGCCAACCTCAGCCCCTCCCTGAATTAAATTGAAAACCCCTGGCGGAAAACCGCTTCGATGGATCATCTCGGTAATGATTTGCCCGGAGGCCGGTGTCTTTTCCGAGGGTTTAAAAACAACGGTATTTCCCGTTAGAAGCGCCGGGACAAAATGCCCTTGCGGCAGATGAAGCGGAAAATTAAACGGCCCGATCACTGCCATGACCCCTTTGGGTTTATACCGATATCTCCCCGTAACTCTTGGATAGGCATCGGAAATCTCTTTTTCTTCGATTAATTTCATGCCTTCTTTGATGGTAATTTGAATTTTCCCCAAAAGACCTTTGGCTTCCTGCTCCGCTTCCCAAAAAGGTTTTCCTGTTTCTCTCGAAATAATCTCTGAAATGTCATCCAGATGGGATTCAATTTCTGAATATAATTTATTTAAATGGTTTGCGCGTTGAGATGTGGTGAGCGCGCTCCATTTTGGAAAAGCAATTCTTGCGGCATCAACAGCCCGATAAATATGATCATAAACGGCATGAAACTCACCGATGACATCTTCAAGATTTCCAGGATTAACCACCCCAAACGATTCTGATTTTTCCTGGGGAATAATAAACGCGCCATCAATATAGTCACCCAGATAAGTTATTTTTCTCAAACGTCTCATGTTTTCGTGGAAGAAAAAGGCAAGAGGTGAATCCTATCCTTTGTCTCCAGTTGCAAAATATCACGCGCCTCTGACGGCACCGAGACAGATTTCGAAATCATCTGGTAAGGAGTCAGCAGAGCCATAAACCCACTCGCTGTCTCTTTTGCAACAAGCCCGGTTTCTTTAAAAGACCGGGCCTTTGCTTTTTTAATTTTGTGAGACTTTGTCATTCTTACAATGGCAATATCCTTCATTCGCGCCCCATAATGGGGCCCGCCATCGAAAGGATCGATCATGCTTAAAAACTTAAAACCAATTTTTTCGAGCATGTTTTTAGCAGGGAGACTCTCTCCCCCGACCTGGCCAACAATCTCACGCGTCCCCGCATCCAACATGCAAAGATAGATGTCCTGCCTCGGAAAAAGCGAGGTGATAAATTCCTTATTTTTCTGACTGATTTTATCCGCTTCGATATAAGGGAGATTCGTAAATTTTTGGCCAATCGCTTCCCAAAGAAGCGATTTTCCGTCTTGAGTCAGCGGCGGCATCAGCTCTGCAATCACACGATCTTTGAAACGACGCCGATGCATCGCCATATACATAAAACGCCCCCATGAGAGCATTTTTCCCAGTTTTTCAGGCGCATGGCGATAGTCGGGATGAAGCACAATCCCACCAACTTCCGTCGGTCCATCAACATCGTACCCCAGCCTCAGGATCTGATGAACAATCCCGGAATGAATGGTCTGGCTAAATTTTTCAAGACGTAAAAGCTGGAAAAAATAATGGGGGCTTTCTTTGCTCCCATGCTGCGCAAAGATCATCGAAGTTCCGATAATTCGCGATGTGTTTAAATCCTCGATGCAGAAGATATAGACCGCGTCCTTCTTGTTGCGAATTCCGCCGGAAAAGGATGCCACCGATGTCTGAATCTGCTTCTGAAGTTCATCAGGGGTATTCGAAAGATTCACCCCGCTGAGCATGCGTGCCAGTGTCAGAATCTGTTTTAAATCGGAAGGGCGAACCGACCTGAAGAGAAACATACAATCTACCTCACCCCTTTTACACAAAAGGTTTCGATCATCTTTTCATAGAACCGAACCGCGTGATGCAAATGATGGAGATAATTAAATTCATTCGGTTTATGAACATTGCCAATAGAAACACCCGGCCCCCAGACAATCGCCTCTGCCCCCCTCGCCCGATAAATGGATGCCTCCGTCGATGTCGCCTTTGTAACCATCGTCTCCTGAAGTCCCATCATCCGTAAAGCATTCTTTGCCTCGATCACAAGCCTTGAAGACGGATCTGTATGCATCGGCAGACTTTTTCGGAAAACACGCATCTCAAGTTTTACCTGAGGATATTTCTCCTGAATAGCCTGCATCGGTTTTTCAATTTTTTCCGCGAGAAGCTGATCCGGATCGACAGAGGGCAAAAATCGAAGACCCAACAAAAACTTAACTTTGTTTTTTTCCGTTGAAATCACACCCACATTTAAAAGACTTGTCGGGGGATCAAATTCGGGCATCGGCATCTGTTTAAATTCAGAAATAATTTTTTTGAATATTCCCTGAAGTTCTTCAAAACAGCTCATAAATTGCGGGCTAAAAACAACGCCTGGCTCACCCTGCTTCTGAACGGCAATCTGCAGGCCGTTCCCTTCATGAACAATCTTCTGTGATGAACGAAGACAAAGAACAGCCCGATCAGGGATCACATTAATCAATTCCCCCCCCTGAATACTGACCAGTTCAGAAGACCCCCGCTGCCCTTTCAGAAGATCGATTGCCTTCTGAATGGCATTGACACCCAGATGAGGTGTCGAGCTGTGGGCCGCTTTCCCATGAAAATCTATCCGATAAACTTCCGCTCCCATCGAAAGTTCACTCGCCTGAGAATCTGTCAAACCAAACTCAAGCGATAAAAAACCCTTATGCGCGTAGACAATGGAGAGATTCGACGGTTCGCCAACGATAGCATACTGAATTTTTGTTTTGATCTCTTCCGAAAGCTGCTTAGCGCCCGCAAGACCGCTCTCCTCGCCATAGGTTCCCGCAAGAATCAGCGGATTTCTAAACTCGACACCCCCAAATTTTTCCAGGGCTTTGATTTTGCAAAGAATATCGAGCTTTACATCCGCGGCGCCGAGCCCATAAATTTTATTCTCTTCAATTGTCGCGCGAAACGGATTCCCGCCTGTCTTGTCCCAGAGCGAGTAGTCCCCCGGCGAAACGGTATCAAGATGCGTTGTCATAAGAAGCGCATCCCCCGCTTCCGGCCCCTTCATGCCAAGAACATTAAATTGTTCTTTTCCGTAGAGCTCCCCTTTTTGAAGAACTACTTTTACATCCAAAGATTCCAAAAGGCCGCTGATGTATTCCACAATTTCCCGATTGCTCTCATAAGTAATCGAATGAATTGAAATAATTTTTCTGGCTTCTTCAATTAAATCCCATTTGATAGCGCTCATAACAGTTTCTTTATTGTCCTTTCCAAAATTTTCATGGCCCCCATATAATCATTTTCTTTCATTCCGCCCACCGGAAGAAGAAATCGTATCTTATAGGGACCGTGACCACAATAATACAAAATAACCCCTTCTTCAAAAGCTTTTAAAATAAATTTTTTTGTTTCTTCGAGAAATCCATTCCGGAATTTCCAGGAGACCATCGCCCCTATTGCCTCTATCTCAGAGATATTATTTTTACCCAATTTCTCCTGCAAATTTTTAAGACCCTGCACAGCCCATTTTTCCGCTTGGGCGATTTTCCCTTCTTTTCCAAAAAATTTTTCCTCTTTGAACCGTTCTAAAATTCTTGTCCCGACACGAAGCGATACCGTGCTTCCGCAAAAAGTCCCGGCAAGGAGTCCCGGTTTGGGATTATATTCTTCCGTATAAAGTGTCGCGCAATTTTGCAGCATTTTTCCGACAGTCACGACATCCGCATATTTATCTAATTCAAACTTCTGAAACGCAAACAGCTCTCCGGTCCGGCCGACCGTTTGCACCTCGTCGACCCATATCGTGAGCTTCTCATCGCGGCAAATATCCATGAGCCGCGTAAAAAACTCCCGGGGGGCTTGTTTAAATCCTCCCTCCCCCTGAACCAATTCAAAAACAAAACCTGCAATTTCGTCTCGATGCTGAACCAGATGCCCTTTTAAAGCAGAAATACTTTTTTCAATCGATGAGGAATCTTTTGGATTAAAAAAAGGAATGTAGAGCGCATCATAATAGCGGTGAAGCCCTTTTCGATACTCTTCATTATCGGTAATGTCTGCCATCACGATACTCCGGCCATGAAAACAATCGCCGAACGCAATAAGTTTGTAAGCCGGGGATTTTTTCTGCCGGATCACTTTCAACGCATTCTCGTTGGCCATTGTCCCCGAAAGTGAAAGCCACCCCATTTTAAGTCTTTGCCCGGACTGCGAGAGCAGCGTCTTAAGAAAATCTTTGACTTCGATCCCTGATTCCAAATTTCCCTGCATCACCACATTCTGGGAAGCGGCGTGAACGGCAACAGAAATAAGATCGAGATCCGAATGGCCAAAAAAATGGGTTCCAATTCCTGTAATGAAATCATATTTTACGGAGCCATCCAGAAGTTCAACGAGCGGCCCATTGCCAAGCCCTGAAAAAATGGCGGGGTAATAGAGCGGCCGCCCTCTCGTTTCAGAAAATTCGCGCGCAACTTTGCTTAAAAGTCCTGACGAACTTTTTTTTACCGACCTGATCTTCTCTTTTTCCCGTTTAATGGAAAGTAGAAGGTCTCTTTTGGCGCGCTGGTATTGGGTCCCTTTAAAAAGATCTGTTGCCACTGACATTTGGGCGATATATATAAGAATTTTGGGAAGTTAGCAATGAAAAACCCGGATTTATTCAGACTCATAATAGTATGCTTTTCCATTTTCACTTTAAGCTGCGCCTCTAAAAAAGGGGAGATCGTTCTACCAGAGCAAATTGATCTTAAACGAGCCAAAGAGTTTCAAGAAGCAGGTCGTTATGAACTGGCCCTTGAACAATATTCGCAAATCAAAAATAAATACCCTCTAAGCCCGGCTGCCACTGAAGCGGAGCTTGAACTTGCTGAAACATTTTTCCTTCAGGGATCGTATATTGAAGCACAAGCGGCTTTCGAGACTTTCGGTGATCTCCATCCCACCCATTCGAAAGTTGATTTTGCGGCATTTAGAGTTGGCATGAGCTTCTTTAATCAAATTCCGCAGACGATTGACCGCGATCTCACGCCCGCCACAAAAGCAATTAAATCTTTTGAAGAATTTTCACAAAATTATCCCAAATCATCTTATGTTAGCGAAGCATTGGAGAAAAAGGAACTCTGCAGGAAAAAACTGGCTGAGAAAGAATACTATATCGCGGATTTCTACCTCAAAAGAGAACACTACGCCAGCGCTGAGCGGCGGTTGAAAGCTATTCTCCGGAAATATCGAAATCTGGGATTTGATGAAAAGGCTTTATTCTATCTTGGATTTTGTTATTATCAGTTAAAGAACAAAGACAAAGCCAAGAGGGTGCTCACGCGACTGACAGAAAAATTCCCACAGTCTTCTTTTACCGATGAAGCCAAGAAAATTTTAAAAGACCTCTGATCATGACAAGCCCTTCTTATGAAGCGTTACTATCGAAAGCCAAAGAAAAGATAAAACAGGGGAATTTTTCGGAAGCCGAAAAAGATCTATTCTTATCCCTCAAAGTGAATACACAGGGACACGAAGCATTTTTCCTGCTTGGAAACCTATACCATGACGAGGGGAAATTTGATCGTGCCGTTGCGGCATATAAAAAGGCTCTCCTTTTAAAACCAAATTACACCGATGCGGCGCTCAGCCTTTCTATTCTCTATAATGATCTGGGTCGCTATGAAGAGGGACGACTCATTTTCAATAGATCCAAAAAACAGGTTTCCTTTGAGGCGGAGGTTCATGACCCTTATTTAAATGAACAGCTATCCCAAAAACATTTGGAATTAGGGGGGCTTTATGAAAAGTATCACCGCTTCATCGAAGCCGAGCATGAGTATCGCAAAGCCCTTGATCTGACACCCAATGAGCCGCAGATTATTCTCAGACTGGCAAGACTTTTTGAAAAACAAAATAAGGGTTCAGTGGCTGTCAAACTGCTTCAGGATCTCCTGAACAAAGATTCCAAATTTACACCGGCGTTGATTCGCCTGGGGCTCATCTATTATATGCAGGGCCAAATGATCGACGCCGTAGGCGAATGGGAAAAAGCGCTCGACATCGAACCCAATCACCCCGAAGCGCTCATGTATCTCGAGATGGCCGGCAAGGCGGAGATAACAAGAATTTAGCGATGGTGTGATTAGGCAGTTTCTTTTTTCATCAAAAAGGCAAATTCCAATTGTGCTTTGCAAATAAAGGCGCTACTCCAACCTCTCTGAATAAGTTACACTTGGTCTCAAAAGGTAGAAATGGAACTATACTTAATTTGTGCGATAATTTTTATTCTTTCAATTGTTCAATCTGTTATAGGAGTTGGTCTTCTTGTTTTTGGAACACCAACCCTTCTACTTTTCGGATACTCATTTCAAGAAACGTTGGGGATTGTACTCCCTCCATCGATTGTTATCAGCTTAATTCAAGTTCTTGAATCAAAGACTTCAAAGAATATTTTCAAGTCAGAGTTTAATAAATTTTGCCTCCCTTTTGTCTTAATAGGAATGGTAACGGCACTAACATTGGCACAATCAGTCGATCTTAAATATTTTGTTGGAATTATGCTCATAGTCAGCGGGAGTGTCCGTTTTTATAAACAGCTTGAGACAATGTTAATCCGGTTAATCAATAAAAACAGAAAACTATATCAGGTTTTTATGGGATTCATTCATGGATTGACCAATATGGGAGGAGGATTACTTATTCTTTTATCTTCATCAACGCAGTCTAATAAATTAGACGTGCGCTCAAGCGTTGCCTATGGATATTTTTTTATGGGAGCTCTACAGTATTTAACTCTCATGGTTTATGATGCATCTTTATTAAAAATTGATATTTTATATTACGTAATAATTGCTACTTTGGCCTATTATCTTTTAGGAAAGCAATTATTTTTCATAACCCATGAAGGAGCTTTCCGAAAAATAATCACAGCGATTATTTTTCTTTATGGAGTAATTTTAATTGTTAAATAATAAAAGTGCCTGATGTCCTACAAAATCCTGCCACCAGATCCCGCCCGCCACAATTGATAAGCTGCCGATATTGCTTCTGAAAGCTTGTTGGTTTGAGGGCCGCCCCCTTGAGCAAGGTCGGGTTTCCCCCCCCCTTTTCCTCCGACGATGACTGAGAGTTTTCGGATGATTTGGTCGGCCGAATAGCGCCCCGTGAGATCTTTCGTTACGGCAGCAAGCAACACAGCCCGATTTTCAATAATCGCCCCCAATACAACAATGCCGGATTTCATCTGATCCCTCAGATGATCGCAGTAGGTTCTTAAGACCCGAACTTCAGAAACATTTAAGACCGTGGCAAGAATTTTTACGCCGTCTACCTCTCTCACACCTTCCAAAAGTTCTTTGACATGCCCCGCAATCCCTTTTTCCTCAAGCTGGTTCTTTCGCTTCTCAAGCTCCTTTGCATACGAGACGAGCTGCTTCACCCTTTTCACGATATCTTTTTCAGTCGTTTTTAATTCATCTTCAATATCCTTTACGATCTGATCCCTTTTTTCCAAATATTTAACAGCCGCATCCCCTGTGAGCGCTTCAATACGCCTTACACCGGAAGCCAATGCTGTTTCCGAAACAATTTTAAAGAGACGAATTTCACCTGTTGCATGAAGATGCGTTCCCCCGCAGAGTTCAACCGAATAGTCCCCCACCTGAAGAACCCTCACCCGTTCTTCATATTTTTCTCCAAAAAGCGCCATCGCCCCAAGATCAATCGCTTCTTTATATGACATGACAGATGCGCTAACCGGATCATTCGCTGAGATTTTCTTGTTCATAAAATCTTCGAGACGTTTGATTTCGAATGAAGTCATCGGGGAAAAATGGGTAAAATAAAATCGCAGACGATCCGGGGCAACAAGCGATCCCGCCTGGCGCACATGATCGCC
>CAYJMQ010000045.1:0-15373 GCA_964371555.1 uncultured bacterium
CGCAATTCCATATAAACTTGGAGAGGAGAGGATTCGAACCTCTGAAGGCATAAGCCGGCAGATTTACAGTCTGCTCCCATTGGCCGCTCGGGCACCTCTCCTAAATCTTTCAGTTAAAATCAGCTGGCGATGGGACTCGAACCCGCAACCTGCTGATTACAAATCAGCTGCTCTACCAATTGAGCTACGCCAGCATCGATCCTGATTATACTCGCCCGACCTAAACCCAAGCACACTATTCAGACTGATTTGAAAAAGCAAGATTTTTTTTAAGCCACACCTTTATTTGCGTGGCAAATAAAGGCGCAATAAGAATGAGGTGAGAAGTGAAACTATTTTCGCTGCCTTACGACTTCAAACAGAGCAATGCCGCCAGCGACAGATGCATTCAGAGAGTCTAGGGGACCGGGCATCGGAATTCTGGCCAACACATCACATTGCGCCGCTACCCCTTTTTTCAAACCACGCTCTTCATTCCCGATGACAAGGGCAGTACGCCCAAAACAATCAGTTTCAAAAATTGACATCGAAGCATCTGCTGAAAGACCGATGACAAAAAATCCCCTCTTTTTAAGAAAATCCAAAGCCTGGGAAACATTGTTCACCTGGCAAATAGAAAGATGCTCTGTCCCGCCGGCCGATACCTTAACAACCGTCGCTGTCACCTGCGCTGAACCATGTTTGGGAATGACAACCGCGTGAGCCTTCGCGCAGGCGGAAGATCGAATAAGCGCCCCCAGATTATGAGGATCATGAATCTCGTCAAGTACCAAAATAAAACTGTCTCCTCCCCCTTTCTCAATTCTCTCCACAACTTGAGAAAGTGACGGATAACGCCGCTCTTTCACATCTGCAAAAACCGCCTGATGGACAGGATCTGATTCTCTTGGAATTTTTCGAAGCCATCCCCGGAGCGATGAATCATTTAGATAAGAAATTGAAATCCGATTTCTTTTGCAGAGATCCAAAATCGGCTCGATATTCTTTGAGGTTCTCTCCTTCATTACCGCCACTTGAAAGACCTCGTTTGGTCTTATTTTTAAAATTTCATGTATTGCATGAACGCCAAAAAGGATTTCAGACATCAGCCCTAGCCCTCCTCGAAGAGCGCTTTCAGGCGCTCGAGGGGGTTTTCAGACTGAAATAAAGACCGCCCAATAACAAGATAATCCGAACCCTCTTTCAACGCCGCCTCCACAGTCGCAACACGTTTCTGATCATCCTTTAATACTTCTCCCAGACGAATTCCGGGAGTTATCGCAACAAAGTCTTTGCCTATCTCTCTTTTAATCGCCGCCACATCCGAAACAGCACAGACAACACCATCAAGACCCGCTTTTTTTGCCAGCCTCGCGTAATGAACCACAAGCTCCTGAACAGGGGTATTGATTTTTAATTCCAAGAGAGATGAATCTGTAAGACTTGTCAAAACAGTCACTCCAATCAATAACGGTTCGCCAAAGAGAGTCGGCCCCTTTTTGTGAAATTGATCGACTGCCTCCCTCGCAGCCTTCATCATTTCCATACCGCCTGACACATGAACATTCATCATGAATGGCCGAAGTTCCATGGCAGAGCGCGTCGCTTGAAAAACAGTATTTGGAATATCATGAAACTTAAGGTCTAAAAAAACCTCTCCACCCGCTTCTTGAATATCACGGACAATCTTTGGTCCTTCTCTCGTAAAGAGCTGCTTTCCAACTTTAAAATACCTCACTGTGGGAATAAGTCGTTTCACATGAGCAAGGGCTTCACGACCGGAGGGGAAATCAAGCGCGATGATTAATTTTTTTGAACAATTCATCCCGAATTTTTAATACCTGATCGACTGCGGCGGGGATCGCAATCATCTTTTCTTCTTTTTCTGATCTAAGTTTTATCCCAACCGATTTTTTTGAAATCCCTTTTTGGCCTACTGCCACGCGAATCGGAATCCCAATCAAATCGATATCATTAAATTTAACGCCGGCGCTCTCCTCTTTATCATGAAAAAGCGCTTCGACATTCTTTTCGAGAAGCCTTTGATACACCTCTTCGGAGACTTTGACAACCTCCGGATCAGACATATTGAGTGGAATAATAGCCACTTCAAACGGCGCAAGGGGAATGGGCCAGAGAATACCATTTTCATCATGATGCTGTTCAATCGCAGCCGCCATTGTTCTTCCGATACCAATTCCATAACACCCCATCTCAAAATGAAGCTGCCTGCCATTCGTATCCAAAAAAGTTGCCCCCAAGGCCTCACTGTATTTCTTTCCAAGGAAAAAAATATGCCCCACTTCAATCCCACGACTGCTTTTTAATTTTCCTTTGTGACAGGCGGGACAAAGATCCCCTTCTTTTTTCTGAACGAACGTCGCATTTGCCGAAAACCTGCAATCGGCACACGAAAGAATCTCGTCTTCGCCCGATTTCGCGAGGACCTGAAATTCATGAGAAGCAGCCCCCCCCATTTTCCCCGTATCTGCCGAAACCGCTCTAAACTCGAAACCGCAGCGGGTAAAAATCCGCTCGTATGTTTGATACATCACCTCATATTCTCTCAATGCGTCATCTTTTGACGCATGAAAACTGTACGCGTCTTTCATTAAAAATTCCCTGCCGCGCATCAGCCCAAAACGGGGTCTTAGCTCATCCCGGAACTTTGTCTGAATCTGATAGAGATTGACCGGTAACTGTTTATAAGAACGGATGAAGTGCCTGGCAATATCGGTAATCACTTCCTCATGAGTCGGCCCCAGACAAAATTGGCGATTGTTTCTGTCTTTGAGCCGAGCCAACTCCTCACCCATTTCATCCCACCTCCCACTCTCCTGCCAAAGTTCAGCCGGCTGGAGCATCGGCATGAGGATCTCTATCCCGCCTGACTGATTCATCTCCTCGCGGATAATGTTTTCAACTTTTTTAATCACACGATATCCCAGCGGAAGATAAGTAAAAATCCCCGCGGCTACCTTTTTGATCATTCCGGCCCGAAGCATCAGCCGATGAGAAATGACTTCGGCATCACCGGGAATCTCTCTCAATGTCGGAAGAAGATATCTGGATAATCTCATGGAGTCCCCTTCTCCATTTCCTGAACCTTATCCATTAATGTTTGAAAAAGATCGGCTTCCGGAACTTTTTTAACCGTTTTGCCATCGAGGTATAAAAGCCCTTCTTTTTTCCCCCCCGCAATTCCGACATGCGCGTCCCGGGCTTCGCCAGGGCCATTCACAGCGCACCCCATCACCGCAATTTTGAGCGGCTTTTTGATATGTGAAACCGCCTTCTCGACACGGTTCGCAAGCTCGATGACATCGATCTCAGCCCGCGCGCAGGAGGGGCATGCAATGACCTCGGGACCAAAATTCCTAAGCCCCAATGCCTTTAAGATTTCCCGCGCCGTCTTAATTTCTTCGCGGGAATCAGCGGTCAGAGAAACCCGGATCGTATCGCCAATTCCATCTGCAAGCAATGCCCCGAGGGCAATAGCCGATTTAATCGATCCCGCAAATACGGGCCCCGCCTCGGTTACCCCCAGATGGAGCGGATAATCGACCGCCTTGGCCAATTTTCGATATCCCTCAATCGTGGTGCGAACATCTGACGATTTGAGAGAAATCTTAAAATTCGTATATTTTTCTTTTTCAAAAAAATCGACATGACGGATCGCGCTTTCAACCAGCGCATCGGTCGAAGGGTAACCATATTTTTTAAGAAGATCCCGTTCCAAAGAGCCGCTGTTGACGCCGATCCGGATCACCGTATTCCTTTTTCTGGCGGCACGAATGACAGCACGCACCCTTTCTTTGGAGCCAATATTGCCGGGATTAATTCTTACGCCCTGAACGCCCGCCTCAACCGATCCGATAGCCAACCGATGATCAAAATGAATATCCGCAATCAGGGGAATCGAAATTTGTTTGAGAATGGATGGAATCGCCTCAAGCGATCTTGCGTCGGGCACACTCACACGAATGACTTCACAGCCAACTTCTTCGAGTCCCCGAATTTCAGATACCGTCTTTTTGACATCATATGTTGGAGAAATCGTCATCGACTGGATAACAACAGGCGCCCCCCCTCCGATTTCAACATTGCCCAAAACAATTTTTCTTTTAGATCGGGGACTTGCCATGCTCACACCTCAATTTGATACGCCTTAATTTTCCGATGAAGATTCGTCCGCTCCATGCCAATCGCGCGGGCTGTTTTTGAGATACTGCCATCAAATTCCTGAAGTTTTTTGATCAAATACTCTTTTTCAAATTTTATTCTGGCCTGCCTGAAATCGTTATCTTCATCCAGATTCTCTTCGCTCGATTCCCTGAGAGACATTGGGATATCTTCAACATGTATCTCATCTGACGGCGTCATAATAAAAAGCCTCTCAATCACATTTTTAAGTTCCCGCACATTGCCGGGCCAATCATAATACTTAAGAATTTCCATTGCCTCTTGTGAAACCCGTTTTGGCTTTTTACCATTTTCCCGGGCAATTTTCTCCAAAAAATAATTTGCAAGATGCGGGATTTCCGCTTTTCGTTCGCGAAGGGCTGGAACATGAAAGGGAATGACATTGAGCCGATAATAGAGGTCTTCCCGAAAACACCCTCTCTCAATTTCTTTCGGAAGATCTTTGTTGGTCGCCACAATGACACGAACATCCACCTCATAGGTTACCGTCCCCCCAACCCGTTCAAATTTTTTTTCCTGAAGCACACGAAGGATCTTGGCCTGTGTCTTCAAACTCATATCCCCAATCTCGTCCAGGAAAAGGGTTCCCTGATCGGCCAGTTCAAATTTGCCGCGACGGGGGGAGGTGGCGCCTGTAAATGCCCCCTTTTCGTGTCCAAAGAGCTCAGACTCGATTAACTCTTCGGGAATAGCCGCGCAGTTTACAGCGACAAAAGGTTTTGTCTGACGTTTGCTCTGCTCATGGATGCTTCGCGCGACAAGCTCTTTTCCGGTTCCATTTTCGCCTGTGATTAAAATCCAGCTATTCGTTGGCGCAACAATCTTCATCTGTTCTTTCAGCGCCCGCATTTTAAGATCATGCACAATCATCATGTGAAGTTTATTCACCTCTTGGCGCAGCAGCTTATTTTCTTCCTGCAGGCGGTTTGCGGACAAAAGATTTTTAATGACAAGAGAGAGCTTTTCAAGTGAAAGCGGTTTTTCAATGAAATCATAGGCCCCGAGCTTTGTCGCTTTTACCGCGGTCTCAATCGTTCCATGTCCTGACATCACAATCACGGAGTTGTTAAGACCCAGCGGCTGCAATTTCTTTAAAACCTCCATCCCATCCACTTGAGGCAGCCAGACATCGAGAAGGATCAGATCCGGACGTTCTTTTTCAACAGATAAAATCGCGGTCGTTCCATCTGAAGCTTCTGAAACACGGTACCCTTCTTCTTCAAGCGCTGAACGAAGAGTCCTTCGAATATTCTGCTCGTCATCAACGATTAAGATGTGGGCGTTCATCGAAATAAACCGATTCAATCATTTTTGGATGGATGGGGAGGTCAATAATAAATTTTGTCCCTTTTGGGTGATTGTCAATAACACGAACATATCCCTGATGGTCTGAGATAATCTTTCTCACAATCGTCAACCCAAGTCCAGTTCCCCCTTTTTTTGTTGAAAAGTTAGGATCAAAAACCCTCGACTTTATTCCATCTGAAATTCCTGATCCAGTATCCGATACTTCAAGGATAACCGATTGTAAAGCCGGATTGTATGCGGCTGCAATAACAATTCTCCCCTCCCCCGACATGGCTGACACCGCGTTATCGAGAAGGTTAATGAAAACACGCTTTATTTGATCGCGATCAAGCTCGAGTAATGGCAGATCCCGATCGATCTTTATCTCAAAAGTAATACGCCTGTGCGCTTCCTGATAAACAGCCATTGCCTCCTTTACAATAGGACTCAATTGAGACGGCCTTAAATTGACTTGCGGAAGTTTCGCAAAATTTGAAAATTCATCGACCAATTCTTTGAGTTCGTCAACCTGCGTAATGATCATTTGCGTGCATTCATCAAATACGGGATCTGTGGAAGAAAGATATTTTCGCCGCAGTCTCTGGGCTGAAAGCTTGATCGGGGTCAGCGGATTTTTGATTTCGTGCGCGACACGCCTGGCGACTTCCCTCCAGGCTGCCGCGCGCTCAGCTTTTGCAAGCTTGCGATTCCCCTCTTTTAAATCGCCTGCCATCTTATTGAAAGAACGCACCAGAATCGCAAGCTCATCATCGGCAGGGGCAGGATAATCGATCTGGACATCAAGGTTCCCCTGCGCGATCTGTTGTGTTCCCTCCACCAAATTTTGAATCGGCGTCGAGAGTTCCCTCGCCAGATGGAAACCAAACCAGACGGCGGTAAAAAGAATCAAAAGCGTCATTAAAAGAAGGATCGTAATATAAATAGTTCTTAAGGAGCGCTTAATCGGTTTAATTTCCCGATATTCATGAAACGTGCTGTCTATTTTCGATATTTTCTCCGTAATAGCCGGCGGAACATAAGAGCTGATAACCAAAGCCGCCACAATATCCTGTCGCTCCAGATGATAAACCGGCATCACGCATCGAACCAAATCCCCGCCCGCAAAGGGCTGAATTTTGGAGGCTTGTCTCCCGGAAAATCCCTCCTTTAAAAACGACTCTTCCAGCGGGGGGAGATCTTCTTGTTGTTTGAGCCGGGAACCGTAGAATGCAATCCCATCTTCTTCGAGATCCAAAAAAATCTCAATCGCATCGAAGGCATACTCTTTCTGAAGTTCATGGACAACTTCGCGAAGCAACTCCTGGTTGTTTTTTACAAAAAGCTGCCTCTTTGAAATATCCCGACTGATTTTTTCTCCAAGAATAAATCCCCTCTCCCTGAGATCCTGATAATAAAAATTATTCACCTCGAGCGCGTGCTGGAGCGAGTTGGTAAGCTCTGAACTAAACCATTTTCCGAAACTATTGTTGATATAAAACGCGGAAACCGTAAAAAGAAGCACCGTGGGAATCAAGGTAAATCCAACAAAAACCACAACAAGCTTTGTCTTTAATTTTGAACCGAGAATATTATCTTTTCTTTCCCAAAAAAGCTTGACAACGTTTCTAAAAACCAAAAAAACCAGGAGACCAATGAGGATAATGTTAAGATTCATGAGCGCAAAAAAGAGAATACTATTGATAAACGGAAGTTTTTGACTCAGCCCCGCCAGATAGACCTGAAGATAGGTAAGGGCCGCAAAAAGGAGCGCGACAATGACAATGAGAACTCGTTCACGCTTGCGGCGTCTCGCTTCTTTGCGTTTATAGCGCCAGATAGACCTATCGATGACTTCTTTCATGAATGAATAATCGCTAGCATGGAAGATGATGCCTTTCAAGCCGCGGCGCGACTATTTTACGCTGTCTGAAGTATCGGCTCAAAGGCAGGAATGGGTATCTGCTCGCCAGAAAGATCGGTGATATACCCACACCCCGATTTCAAAAGCCTGGCACAAAACTCCGCATGAATCTTGTGACCCGCTTTGTGGGTAATCCAATGGCCAAGAATCCTCATGCCAAAGAGGGCAAGATCGCCGACTGAGTCGAGCATTTTATGACGCACGAATTCGTCTTCGAAACGAAGCGGCTCTGCATTTAAAATTTTTTCATGATCAAGAACAATTGCGTTTTCCAAAGAGCCCCCCGCAATGAGTCCCCTTTGTCGCAGCATTTCAATGTCTTTTAAAAAACCAAATGTTCGCGCAGGGGCCAATTCCCGCGAAAAATTCTTTTCATTTAATGTCACATCAAAGAACTGTTTCTGAATGGCGGGATGATCAAATTCTATGGAGCAGCTAAACCTTGACTCCGCATGAGGTTCAATCGCGCAAAAATGTCCTCCTTCCCCCCCTCCTTCCCGGAAAGAAAACGCTCTTGTAATGACATAGTATTGCCGCAATCTTTTTTGCTCTACGATTCCGCATCTGGACAGCATCTCAACAAAGGGGGCGCTGCTCCCGTCAAGAATTGGAATCTCGGGTCCGGAAACTTCGATTTTCAGATTGTCAATTCCCATTCCCCAAATAGCAGCCATCAGATGCTCAATCGTCGCAATCTTGACACCCTTCCGGCCGATCGTCGTCGAGAGCGCACTCTCTGTAACATATCGATTCAGAGCGGGAATATGAACGATCTCTTTCAAATCTGTTCGGAAAAATACAATCCCCCGATCAGGTTTAGCCGGCTTCAGTATGACGGTCGCTTCTTTTCCAGTGTGTAGACCGATCCCCTTAAATTGAATCGTAGACTGAATCGTTCGCTGATAGACCATTGTCCTCTTTCCTTCGCAAGATCTATGCCAAAAAATCATTTTAAAATATAAATCGATAATGCCTAATCATTTCAAATTATTATCTTAAATTTCAAACTGAACCCATATATGAAAAAAGCCTGAATGACAACCGAACTTGTTGCAAATTTGCAACAGGCGTTGAAAAATCAACACAAATATTGGGGAGCGTTCTTTTGTTCTTCAATTCAGAATGGGCTGAAGGGGCTGAATGGCTCAGGCTTGAGAGTTGTCAAATAACTCTCTTTGTTCATGAGAAGATTTTTTGAAATACCTGATCCCAAAATGCTGATAAGCAAGCTGCGTTGCCACCCGCCCCCGGGGTGTTCTTTGAATAAATCCCTCCTGAATCAAAAAAGGCTCATAGACATCTTCAATAGAATCTTTTTCCTCGCTGATCGCTGCCGCAACTGTTTCAATCCCAACCGGCCCCCCTCCAAATTTTTCGATAATCGTAAGAAGAATCTTTCTATCCATGAAATCAAATCCCTTTGGATCAACATCGAGCATGGAAAGTCCTTCCAGAGCAACTTTCTTCGTAATCACCCCATCCGCTTTCACCTGTGAATAATCACGCACACGACGGATCAGACGATTCGCAATTCGCGGCGTCCCCCGGGATCGCCGTGAAATCTCTTCTGCCCCGTCTTTGTCGATCTGAATCTTTAAAATCTTGGAAGATCTTGCCACAATTTGTTCAATTTCCGAAGGCTCGTAATAATCGAGACGGTGAATAATTCCAAAACGCCCTCTTAGCGGCGACGTCACAAGCCCGGCCCGAGTTGTCGCGCCGACGAGCGTAAACTTCGGAAGATCGAGTCGAATCGATCTTGCGGCAGGTCCCTGCCCAATAATGATGTCAAGACAGTAGTCTTCCATCGCGGGATAGAGAACCTCTTCCACCACACGATTTAATCTGTGAATTTCATCGATAAAAATAACATCCCTGTCACGAAGATTCGTAAGAATTGCCGCCAGATCCCCCTGTTTTTCAAGAACAGGGCCTGAGGTCGAAACCATATTCACCCCCAGCTCTTTTGAAATGATCTGCGCAAGCGTTGTTTTACCAAGCCCGGGGGGTCCATAAAAAATAGCATGATCGAGCGCCTCTCCCCTTTTCTTGGTTGCTTCAATCGCAATGGAAAGATTTTCTTTTAATTTATTTTGCCCGACAAAGTCCGAGAGCTTTTGGGGACGAAGGGTTTGCTCAATGATCTCTTCGTCCGTCAGAATCTGCTCTGGTGTCAGAATCCGCTCTGGATTTACTGTTCGTTCGTGATCCATCTGCTACCCCCGAAGTAATTTCAACGACTGCTTAAGAAGCGCCTCAAACGTCGATTCTTTGGCAACCCTCGGTTTGAGATTTGAAACAACGCGATCGACTTCATTCTGTTTATAACCCAGATTCAAAAGCGCAGAGATCAAATCTTTCAGCGCATCAGCCTCAATCATCGAATCTGCGGTCTGAATAACAATTGAAATTTTTTGAATTTTCTCCTTCATTTCCAAAATAATTCTTTCGGCTGTTTTTTTTCCGATTCCAGAAATCGAGGTAAGCCTCTGGAGATTGCCGCTAAGAATCGTCTGCTTTAAATCACCGGGTGAGATTTCAGAGACAATGGTGAGCGCCATTTTTGGACCAATGCCATTCACAGAAAGAAGGGTCAGAAAAATCTCTTTTTCCCCCTCCGTCCAAAAACCAAAAAGCTGAAGCTGGTCCTCACGAACATGCGTATAAATTTTTAGCTCTACTTTAGCCCCCTCCGGGGGGAGCTTCTGATAGGTTGATGCGGAAATGGTCACCAGGTATCCCACCCCCATCACATCGATGACAACGACATCCATTCGCTTTGAAACAAGTTCACCGCGAAGCTGGCCGATCATACAAAACCCCCTGTTTAAAAAGCGCCTGTTTAAATTTCTGGGAATGAATGTGGCAAATAGCAACAGCAAGCGCATCCGACGCGTCATTGCTTATTGGGCTTACTGGCGCCGAAGTCTCTCCCTTCAATCCCAGCAATAAAAAAACCATCTTTTGTATCTGTGCCTTTTCAGATCTTCCATAACCGACAACAGCCCGCTTAATTTCAGCCGGTGAATATTCGAAAACAGAAAGATCTTTATTTGCGACGGCTGTCAAAGCTGCTCCTCTCGCCTCCCCCAGTTTCATCAGGCTTCTTACATTTTTTGCAAAGAATAATGTTTCAACAGCGCAGGAGAGGGGCTGATATTGCTCGATCACCGCTGTAATTGAGCGATAAATCTCCTTCAAACGAATCGCGAAGCTCCCTGAAGTCGGGATCTCAATAGTACCGAAGGCGATGGAAACAAGCTTTCCATCTTTTTCTTCAACGATACCGTAGCCCGTAAATCGGGAGCCCGGGTCGATCCCCAAAACTCTCGTTTTATTCATTGCTCAAGCGAGTCTTTCCATCTCCCTTTCATCGATATCAAAATTCGCGTACACTTTGCGGACATCATCAAACTCTTCCAGAGTCTCCATCAGTTTTAGCATCTGCTCAGCCTCTTTTCCACTCAAATGAATTGTCGATTGAGGAATCATTGCAACTTCAGACGACATGATCTTTATTTTTTCTTTTTCAAATGCCTGCTTCACATTTTCAAAATTCTCCGGTTTTGTATAGACCTCGAAACTATCCTCCTGGTCAGAAACATCCTCAGCCCCGGCATTGAGCGCTATTTCAAATACAAGATCTTCTTTAGCCGCTTTTTTGTCGACTGTAATAATCCCCTTTTTTGAAAACTGCCAGGCAACACTACCGCTCGATGCAAGATTGCCATTGTAGCGCGTAAAACAGGAGCGTATCTCTGAGACGATTCTATTTTTGTTGTCTGTTAAGACATCGACAATCATCGCCACCCCTGCCGGGCCATACCCTTCATATAAAACCTCTTCAAATATAACCCCTTCAATCTCCCCCGTCCCCCGTTTGATCGCACGATCAATATTATCAGAGGGCATGTTCTGTTCGCGCGCGGCAATGATCGCAGAACGAAGCGCCGGATTAAAATTGGGATCTCCCCCGCCTTTCCGCGCGGCAACCGTAATTTCGCGGATCAGGGTCGTAAAGATCTTCCCCTTCTTCGCATCCGCCGCCTCTTTCTTATGCTTTACCTTTTTCCACTTCGAATGACCGGCCATACCAAACTCGGTTCATAGCATGGCTGATTTCACGATGCAAAGAGAATTGCCGTTGGTTGTAAAATCATGGAATGAAGGTCCTGATCGGTGTTCAAAAGGCTATCGAACCACGATTCGGTTTTCAACATGTGAAGTTACAGAGGGGCGGGATTGAAAATAATCCTTCAGCGCTTCTGACAAACTGATACCGGTGTTTTCTTTTTCCTTCTCCTTAAATAGCGAATATCCGTCCCCCCCCGCGGCCATAAAATCATTTGTTGCAACGGTATAAACTTTATCCAATCTCAAGGGGTTTTTCTGAACACGAACATTTTCAACGCGATCTTTTTTTATGACAAACGAAACACCTGAAACCTGAAGAAAACCACCCGAAGGTCTGGCGAGCGACGCGCAGCGATTGAGCGCCTCGAGCAATTCCGCCCCTCTTAATTTCAAAACCACAATCTGGTTATTGAATGGGAAAGCCCTGAGAATATCTCCGTATGTCACTCTCCCCTTCTCAATAGATGCGCGAATTCCCCCCCCATTTTGCAATGCCACATCGGCTTTCGTCTGTTTTCGTATGACATCTGTAATCAGGTTTCCCAGATTCGTCTCGCGTGACCTGACATTTTCTCTTTGACCATCCAGCGCGGCTTTCAATACACCGACAACCCTGTCAAAAGAAGCCTTGGCCTTCGTGAGATAGGGCTCGAGAACAGATGTCATTTCAAAATCTTCAGAAACATTTTCATCAAGCTCATGCATCATATATTCGTAATTTTCGATATGATCCCCGTCAACTTTAAGATGCATCTCCCCGATATTTTTTGCATATTGAAAAGCCTGGACAACGAGGGTTTTCTCTTCTCCTGATTGAATTTCGACAGGCTCTTTCAGAAACGTATGAGAGTGTCCCCCCACAATGACGTCAATCTCTGGATTGGCTTTGGCAAGTTTAATATCGCCAATCCCTTCCGATCCATGAGGTTCTGTCGGATAATATCCAAGATGGGTCAAAGCAATGATGAAATCAGCCCGTTTTTTAAGTTCTGGAATTATTTTTTTTGCCTCATCGATCGGATTTCGAAACTCCAGATTCCAAACATTTTTCTCACGGACAATTTCCGGTGTTTTTTCGGTCGTAAGGCCAAAGATAGCGACCCGCAGACGGCCTATTTTTTTTATAATGTACGGCGAAAAAATTCTTTGCCCCGTTTTTTTATCGTAAATGTTTGCGGCGAGAAAAGGGAACTGCGCCAGCGATTCCTGTTTTTTAATGGCGCTTAAATCGTGATCAAATTCATGATTTCCAAGAACCATCGCATCGAACTTCATGAGATTCATCCCCCGAAAACTTGGCTCCCCCTGAAAGAGATCTGCCTCCGGAGCGCCGGTATTGACATCACCGGCTGAAAGCAGAAGAACGTTTTTATGATTTTTTCGAACCTGTTTGATGACAGTCAGTTGTTTGGCCAATCCCCCTTTATTATCTTGTGACCAGCAATAGCCGTGGTGGTCGTTCGTGTGCAGAATGACCAGTTCTACGGGTTGTTGCTGCCAGTAGAAGACTGCGATAGCCAGTGCAATAATGACAGATGTTGTCGCTAAGAGTCTAAATTTTTTCATATATATTGCTCCTTCTCTGTATATTGCGATTTCCTCACCTAATAGACCAGGAAGTCGCTAATGATAAACTGAAAAATGGTCTTTTCAATATCTTTTTCGCGATAAGCCGAGCGGCAAGATTTTAAAAAAGCCCGTCTCAATTTTAAATCGATCCGTGAATCTGAAAGATAGGGTTCATATTTTTTCTGCGCCTTATTCCGGTTGCCCAGCAGATCATAAGCCCGTCCATGAAAGAGGGAAAACAAGGCTTGTTCATAATGAGAAAGATGAGCCAATTTTTCACCCCTTTCAAATGTTTCAGATGCGGCCGGGAAATTGCGAAGTTTTATCTGAGTAAAACCAAGCGCCAGATAATAAGCAAATTCTTCACTGTCATATTGAAGCGCATTTTTTAAATGCGCTTCAGCTGTCAAAAAATCTTTTGTGTTGTAAAAATGATGATAAGCCTTCGTATACTCCCTCATCCCTTCGCATTGAACTGTTTTTGAAAAGGGATTTGGTGGAAGCGTTTTTGCGGCATGAATAACATCCCATTGATCCCCCTCCCAAGGCAATTCCAAATAATCGCTCAGGTTGGAAGGCGCAGTTCCTGTTGAAATCCAAAATCGCTTCTTTTGTGGATGAAAAAAAGCAGATTGAACATTGTAGATGGTTGAAACCGTCCGACCGATCACTCTTTGTCGTTTGGTAAGGGAATCAAAATGATCACCCAAAATTTCAATTCCTCTGGTTTCTTGAAGATTTCCTTTTGATTCCTGACAAAGTTCTGTGAGCCGACTGCAGCGATACAAATTGTCTTCAATCGTTGTGCGGTTAAAATAGAGTTCATACTGCTTTAACCGAGGGCTAAAACAGTAGTTGGAATGAGTGATCAGGCCATCTTTTGTCTCACGGACAAAAACTTCATGAGGTGAAACTTCAATAACGACTGCGCGTTTTTCTTTCACGCTCGATAACATAATCGCCCAATTTCCCGCGCGCTTCATCGAGCGAATGATTGAAACGGCCTCCGCAATATTCGCCGCCTGTCGAATGACACGCGCGCAAATGAGAACAATGGGTATTCCCTTGGCTGACACATCGGTTGTAAAAAGCTGTTGTATCGCCAAAATCAAACCTGATTCATTAAAAGCAGTCACCCCTGCCGTATAGACACCGGCCGTCGCAATAGAAACATATTTTTGTCCTTTTGCGGGATAGTGATAAGTTACCGAAGAATATCTGTCCCAATAGTTGCCAACGGGAAAATCGAGATTTCTCCCGTGAACAAGCTCACCGTCTTTTGTCATGGACCCCAAAGCGACAAAGCCTGTGCATCCAAAAATTTTGGGGACCATTTGGGAGATAAAATAGCGACCGGAAATATATTGAGAAAAAATAACCATCGCATCGGGGAGAGCGCCTGCCCGCTGAAAGTCGTTTTCTGGTATTTGAGACGCATCAGCCAATGCCCGGATGATTTTTCTTTCCTCTTCCGGCATCTGACGAATCAATCTGTTGAAAACAAGTCCGTTTCCGAGCCGAATCGCAATTTCTTGAAGGAGAGGGGAGTTTTTAACGGGTCCATCGTACCTCACTTCGTTTTCAAATTTGTGCGCAAGGTATCCTGCGGCGCCTTTCGGAATATCTTCTTTCAATAATGTCCCATGCTGATAGGCCATCTCTTCTTCAGTGCCATAGAGATGGAGAATGCGGAGCCCTTTTTTGAGATGGAGTGTGGCAGAACCGAAGGTTTTTAGGGGCGTGGGTTTATTTTGTGGTTCGGTATTTAAGTCCATTTTTACATATACCGCGCGCCATTTTTTCTTTGGAAAATGGCTTGCGACTTAAAAAAAGAGGAGAATCCCAATGGGATTCTCCTCTTAGATTAAATGTGGCATCGCGTTACTCTTCCACACGGCTTCCCGTGCAGTACCATCACCGCAGGAGGGCTTAACGGCCGAGTTCGGAATGGGATCGGGTGTTGCCCCTCCGCTATAGACACCACAAGTCTTTACAATTCTATACTGTGTTCGACAACTGGATTGCTCATTTCAAAATTTTCAAGCTTTCAGAAACCCTAATGAAGATGATAAAGACACACGACCGATTAGTACTCGTAAGCTCAGTAGATTACTCTACTTATACATCGAGCCTATCAACCTTGTAGTCTACAAGGGGTCTTTAGGGGACCGAAGTCCCAGGGATATCTTATCTTGGGGACGGCTTCCCTATTCTTTGGTTTAAGCGGTTTTCCTTTACCTTGTTTGACACACTGCTTCGCCTCTGGCGCGTCTACGGTTA
>CAYJMQ010000046.1:0-14948 GCA_964371555.1 uncultured bacterium
GCCGATGAGCGGTTCATACATCGTATCTTTAAGTCTCAAATTTGGCATGCCGATCCAAAACCGGGACCTGTCCTCTTCAAGCTGTTTTCTTTGTTCCATTTTTTTGTTTCTTTCCCGCGACAATGTCCACCTGAGAGACTGAAGGTCATAAGAGAATGCGTCAAATGCTTTTTGAAACCGCAATGCATCCGAAGGCTGAAGTAGACAAATGCCGGTCACTTCTTTTTTATCATCTTTATCATCGGCGAGGGCGGGGGCGGGGACACTCAGCCAGAAGACCAGAAGATAAAAAAGAAGACCAGCCAGCCCGCTAGCCAGCCAGTTAGCCAGGCAGCTATAAAGACCGATCATAAGTTTCTCTTTGCGTTTCGTCTTCATTATATGAGTCCCCTATTTTGTAAAGAATCTTTCCCCTTTGCCCTTATTAAAAGAGCAAAAAGCGTGCCACAGTAAATCCGGGAGTATTTTAAAAATACATTTGAATTCAAATACTTATAAATTTTTATGATGAATAAAACATGAGAACATCATTAGAGAAAAATTAAATTTGTTGATGTTTTAAACATGTGGCTGTGCTATAAACCCTTCATTGTGCAAAAAGAGCCAATTACGTTAGGGGGATTGGAAAGACTTCGAGCGGAAATTCACCGATTGAAGACCAAAGAACGCCCGCAGATTATCAAGGCGATAGCGGAAGCAAGGGCCCATGGGGATCTTAAGGAAAATGCGGAATATGCGGCTGCCAAAGAAAAACAGGGGCTTTTTGAGGCGCGCGTGAGAGATCTCGAGCAGCTTTTGGCGACAGCAGAGGTCATTGATCCCAAGACGATTCGCTCCGAGACAATTGCGTTTGGCGCCACCGTGACCGTTTTTGATGCCAATATTCAAAAAGAACGAAGATTTCAAATTGTCGGTAGATTTGAAACCGATATCCATTCTGGAAAAATTCCGATTGCTTCTCCTATCGCCCGGGCATTGATTGGAAAAAGGGTTGGGGATCTGGCAGAGATTCAGGTTCCCAAAGGGCTCCAGGAGTTTGAGGTTTTAAAAATAGAGTATTTTTAGGCTTTTCCCCGCCCATTGACATGCCATCCTCTCGCTGATATCTGAAGCCAAACCATCCAAAGGGGCAAAGGGAGCAAGGGGGGATCTCATGAAAAAAATTCTTATCTGTTTTTTTACGTGTTTTTTTACGGTGTCATTTCCTTTCATCATTTTTTCTGATGAAAAAGAAGAGGCCGCAACGGTTACTTCTCAATTGCCAGAGAATGACGATCCAGGGAATGATGACCAGCGTCATCGGCCAAAGCCATCTCACTTTAATCGCAAATTACCTACGGGACTTAAGACAACCATGGAAACAGATCTCGGTGTCGGCGGTTTTAATGTTGGCGGATTTAAATTTCATGAAATCGGAAAATCCTTCGATGCTCAGGCGATTGCCGGTGGGAAGGTGGCGGTTTTTTCAAGTGAGCGTTCCGGGGATCAGAAAAACCGCGCGGCGCTGATTACACGTTTAAATATTCAATTCGGGGCGCTGAGTTCTGAACTCCAACTGAACTTTACCAAAGCATTTTCGAGGGCGCTGTATCATAAATTCAAGGAGCAGGGAGATGTGCAGGCGACCAACCTCGATCGCGATCCAGCCGAAGCAACCCTTGAAAAACTGACGGCGCGCTGGGATGCCTTTTCCGTTGAAGGAGAGGGGGGGGTCAGAATTGTTTCTGTTTCTGTGGTGGCGGGGCGCGATCAGGCGACCCCGGTCGGAAATTTTGTTTCAGTATATAGAACAGGAACGCCCGCCATTCAAAGCGACAAGCTCAACCAGACGGACTTAGTCAAAGTTGTTCTCGAGGTTTTTCGCAATACCGTTGTTGAATTTGTAACCTATGGTTATGATGTGCTTCAATATCCAGGAGATAGCGACCGTGATTTTAATCAAATTAAACAGGAAGGAAATGGGAGCCGCGCGATCAATATTAAACACACGATTGATGATTTTTTTGGCGGGGAGCTGACCCTCTATCTCAGCTACGCATCATCTGAAGAAGGCTTTGTAAATGTAAATCGCGAAATCGATCGTCAGCGTCCTGCCCAGGAAACGTATGCCGCCGGCGCCCGTTATGTTTACATCGTAAAAATTCTTCCGGGAAGATTCACCGCGGCCGCTGAATACGCGCATCAGTCGAATCAGACAAAAAAAGATGAAGATGCCGTCAGTGGGAGCGTTGAATTTGATAGCTTTGAGTACCCCATCTCAGGCTATGCAACGGTCGATTGGCAGAGAACGCTCTTCAAGGATGAAGATGGACTGACATGGACGATTGGGGCCGCCTATCACCTTTTTGATAATATGGATCTTTTTCTTGAGCTTGAATATGTCGATCCGGAAATCGCGCGCGAGGGAGAGGACAAACTTCAATTTAACTATGGATTTGCGATTTCACCCAGCCCCTTTGCGGTCGATTTGACGCCAGACGAAGAAAAACGTCATGAGTAGCCGTTTATGGATGGGTTTTTTTTTATGTATCGCCGGATCCTCTTCTTTATATGCTGAAGAAATAAATTACAGCGTTGGCACTGTCTCACTTCGATCTGTTTCCCAGGCAGTTTCCCGGGCAACAAAATCAAAATTTGAAAAAATAATTCTTGGGTCCGAGGTGGAGAAAGCCAGGTCTCAGGGAGATTCCATTCAAAAGGCATTCTCAAGGATTGTGCTTGCGGCGCTTCTCGATTTTAAGGCGGAAGAATTTTTATTTTATCCCCATGTTCCAAAATACCGGGTCGATTACGCGCTGGATGCGATTTTTATGAATCGGGAGGATCCTTTGTCCGACCGTCTGAAAACATACGAGTCAATGAAAAAGCCAGAGGAAAAATATGACCCGTGGCATTTTCAAATTACATGGAACGAAAAACTGCCGGAATATTTAATCGATCCCGCTATCCATGACCAGGAATGGGAGGGGGTAGAACTGAGATGGATATCGCTCCCCCCAACCCTGCGCGCATTCGAAGAAAGTGTCAGACAAAAATTGGACCGGATTTATCATTCGATGGTCAGAAGAAAAGTGATTGCAGGGATTATGAAAGAGAAATGGGGCGCTCAAGTCATTTCGCCAGACTTAATGTTTCAATATTATGAGAAAAATTGGCCATATTTTCCCGAAGAGCTTTTTCGATCACGGGTTTTGGAAATTACAGCGGATCGGGAGGATATTGACCGGATTCTCACAATCTTTAGGGAACGCGAGGCTTATTATTGGGAAAAATTTGAGGAAAAATCTGAAAAGTCGAATACGAAAGATTTAAAGTTGGTTCAAGAATTAAGGCGTTCCTTTTCAGCCGACTTTTCAGATCAGATCAAAGGGGTTGAGGAACATGAAGTTGATTTTACTTCTCATTTTACTTCCCAGGGCTCTAAACAGGATCTTTATTTATTTTCGGTGTCAGCGGAAACAGAAACAACCTTGATACCCTTTACTGAATTTAGGGATGAGAATGGAAAGTATCGTCTGTGGATTTTAAAAGAAAAAGGGGTCCCTTTTGTAGACAGCGCTGTTCAGCGATTTATACGAAATCAATTTGCCGCTCTCAAACGGAAAGATGTGTTGATTCAATGGATTCGGGAAGTTCTGCGTGATACGAATCTCACATTTTCAGATCGTATTCTTGGGGATTCGGCCAGTCCTTTGTCATCGTTTCAAATATCGGATATCGAAAATCAGATTCTTCCAGCTTTAGAGGTTGAACTTGAAAAAATATTTGAAATCGAGTTTATTTGTATTTAGTCAAATCAATTATGCGGATAGCTTCCCTTTTAGCGAGTAATACAGAGATTGCGTTTGCACTGGGGCTGGCAGACCAGATTGTGGGGGTTTCCCATGAATGCGACCATCCGAAAGAAGCCAAAACAAAGACGGTTCTTACCAAAAGCAAAGTAGATCCTCACAAAAAGAGCGCTGAAATTGATGAGGACGTTAAAAATGTTTTACGGCTCGGCTTGAGTGTTTATGAGGTCGATCTTGAAAAGCTCAAAGAGGCAAAGCCCGATCTGATTTTGACGCAGGATCAATGTGAAGTATGCGCGGTCTCATTGAAAGATGTGGAGCGGGCATTGCATGAACATATCTGCGACGCAAAAGTGATTAGCTTGAAGCCAATGGTATTTGATGATCTCTTCAAAGATATTCAGACGATTGCTGATGCAACGAATCGGCCATCAGAGGCTGAAGGGATGATTCAGGATCTCAAACGGAGGGTTCTTCAAGTCTATCAGAAGACAAAAAATTTAAAAAAACCGCGCGTTGCCTGCATTGAGTGGATGAAACCGCTGATGGCCGCCGGAAATTGGGTTCCTGAAATGATTGAAATGGCTGGAGGGATATCGGTCTGGGGTTTGATGGGGGGGCATTCAACGGTTTCAACCTTTCATGAGCTTTCTGATCTCAATCCGGATAAGATCGTGATTTCCCCCTGTGGTTTTAAACTCGAGCAGACGAAGGCCGATCTTCATTATTTGACGGAGGAGGAATCGTGGGGGAGTCTTGACGCGGTTCGGCGCCATGAGGTTTATCTGGTTGACGGGAATGCTTATTTCAATCGACCCAGCCAGCGCCTCGTCGATTCTCTGGAGATACTGGCAGAAATCATCCATCCTCGTCTGTATCTTAAGATGAGGCAATTTGCGGTACGATTGTAAGGCATTACCAGTCCAGTTGACTATAGAGCGCTGCCTTCCAGGCAAAATCTGAATCACTCTTTTCGATCGCCGTCTTAGCTGAAAGTTCCATGAAAAGCTGTGACTTTGGGTGCTTTTTTTTCTGAAGGGAGAGCGCCGCGGCAAACATGTTCCGATAGTCGAGCTGTCTTTTAAATCGGTGAAACATCTCCGGCGTCGATTCGAGAGGAGGGAAGCTTTTTACGAATTCTAAAACCGCTTCCTTCGATGGAATTTTTTCTATATTCCCAAATCGCCCGAGATTGTTTGCGGAAAAAACATGCGATCTTTTCATAAATTCCGGAAGCTGGTCATAGCCGATCCCTTTCGTCATCAACGGTTTGGGAACCTCAAAAAGGGCAGAACCACTCGCCCGCGCATAAAACTCCCCGCCGCATCTGCCGACAAGATCGAGGAGATCGGGGTGAATAATGCCATCCTTAAAAACATCTTCGGCAACATGAAACACAAGGACTTCACAAAGCGCCAGATTTCCGGAACCTTTTTTTTCACCCAGATGAATCATATCGTAAAGCCTGCATTCCATTTGAAACGGCGACTCTTTGACCCGTTTCGGTTTAACAGCAACGGAATCGAGAGGGGTTAGCCCGCTTTTGACAAATTCATCGACGCCGCGTTCATATTCCGTTGAAGAGAGATTCACCTGTTCCACCATGTCAAAAGTAACCGCCTGGATCACACACTCTTTTGTTTCCATCAGATTGTAATAGGTATCTTTGAGAGAGGCATCCCGTCCCCGCCTTGCCGGGCAAAAGGCAACGATCGGCGGATTTGAGCCAAAGGCGTTGAAAAATGAAAAGGGGGAAAGATTTGAAATTCCTTCCTTTGTAATGGTAGAAACCAGCGCAATCGGCCGGGGACCGACTCCCCCCAAAAAGAGTTTCAGCGAATCTGTGGGTGAAAGGTCTTTTGAATGAAACTCAAGCATCTCTTTAGACATTCTTTTTCTTTTCCAAAATTGAATAATGTTTCTTAGGGGGAAGAATTGTGTTTTTAAGCCTCCCCAGACCTGTAATTTCAAGTTCTATCGTATCGCCCCCCTTGAGCCAGACAGGGGTGAATTTCCCCCCTTTTTGTTCTGCCTCCCGCGCCCAGGTTCCATTGAGTTCCATATAGCAGCCGGTTCCGACAGTTCCGGAACCAATAACATCACCGGGAAAAATTTCAACCCCATAAGAGACGCGTTCGATGATTTCCGCGAATGTCCAATTCATCTCTTTCATATTTCCTTCGGAGATGAGTTTGCCATTGTGATAGGCCTTCATGGGAAGATCATACCTGTTTCCGACAGCGGTTTTGATTTCAAAGGGTTTGAGTTCGTCAACGGTAACAAGCCAGGGCCCCATCGCTGTCGCAAAGTCTTTTCCTTTGGAGGGACCGAGGTTTAACTTCATCTCTTCGGCTTGAAGCTCTCTTGCGGAAAAATCGTTCATAATTGTGAAACCGGCTATGTAGGCATCGGCCTCTTTCGAATCTATATTTTTTCCGTGTCGTCCAATGATTGCCGCAATTTCCAGTTCAAAGTCTAGCTTTTGAAGATGATCGCTCTCAACAACCACATCCCCCTCCCCAACAACTGCGTTATGATTTGTATAATAGAATACCGGGAACTGATCAAATTCCGGAATCATCTGAAGCCCGCGATTTCTGCGCGCGGATTCCACATGCTGTCTAAAGGCATAAGCATCCCGCATGGAAGGGGGGTGGGGGAGAGGGGCAAGGAACTTTAAAATTTTTGGGGAAATTTTTTGGGTTTGGCTTGCCGGGCTAAATCGTTTGGGTTCTTTAAGAATGGTCTGAAACACTTTAAGGGCGAGTTTCATTGTTTTATTTTCACCGAGCAAAAGACTCTCAACAGTCGATGGGAGACGAATAGATAATTTTTTGGCCGATTTTTCCAAATCGAAAAGTTGGTCATTCAGCCAAAAACCAGCCCGTTCTTCTTTTTTTGAGGTGAGATATGAAACAAACTTCATGTTAGCGGGTGATTATCTTTTCTTTTTAAAATGGAGACGACGGATCTGGTCTTCTTCAATAGCCTCAAAGAGCGCCTGAAAATTTCCCTGCCCAAATCCTTCGCTGCCGCATCGCTGGATAATTTCAAAGAAAAAGGTTGGACGATCGCCGATCGGCTTTGTGAAGAGCTGCAGCAAATATCCCCTGCCATCCAGATCATAGTCGCAGAGGATACCCAATTCCCGCAGATCATCAATGTTTTCTTTTATATTTAATTTTCTCTCTTTAAGCTTTTTATAATAGGTGTCCGGGACTTCTAAAAATTCGATCCCATTGGCTCTCATGGCGCGGATGCTTGAGATAATATCCGGAGTTGAGATTGCAATGTGCTGAATGCCCGAGCCGTGATACTCGTCAATAAACTCCTCAATCTGGGATTTGAGAACTCCTTTGTAAGGTTCATTGATCGGGTTTTTAATCACACTGTCTTTGGCGCGCACCACTTTTGAAAGGAGCGAGGAATATTTTGTTGTGATATCGCCTGGCCCAAATTCGATATAGGTTTCAAAATCGAACGCGTTGTTAAAATAGTCAGCCCAGAAATCCATTTCGTTTTCCCGCACATTTCCCACGATATGGTCAATGGCATAAAGACCGGTCTCTTTTGCTTCAACATGAAGTTTTTGAAGCGGCTTTCCAAAACCGGGTTTAAAGATCCCTTTATAATGATCCGCGTTGACAAGTCTTATTTCTGTGTCGTCATAGAGCTTGAGCGAGGCTTCATCAAAGCGTCCTGAATTGTCTTTTAAAAAACGGGGTTTTTTCACAGGAACCGCTCTGTGTTTGACGGCGTAGTCAAAAGCTTTTCTTACATTGTCGACATAAACAGCGTATCCTCTGACCCCATCGCCATGCTTCTCAATAAAACCTTCAATTTCATACGCCTCGGGATGAAGCGGGGAGGTGATAATGATTCGGATCTTATTTTTTACGAGGTAATATGAACAGCGATCGTGAACCCCCGTTTCCGGACCCAGATATCCCTCAACCGAAAATCCCATTCCCTTTACAAACCAATAGGCGGTCATTTTGGCTGAACCGACATAGAATTCAACATGATGATAGCCGCGGATGCCGATGGTGTTTGTGAGCGGTGGCTCTGCGAGCGGCAGCGTTTGGCTTTTCACAATTCCCATTTATTCCGTCTAACAAAGCGAGATTCCAAATACAAGAATTTTTATTGATTCTCATTGTGAAATATTCTATCTTTTCACTAAGAAACGGGAGGGGATTATGAGTTTATCAGTATCACAAGAATCGGGAGGCGCCCGAACGAAACAGTTTGCGAATTTTAAAAAAAGAATTGATCGAGAACTTCTCAGGCATCGCGTGATTACAAACAACGAATTTACCGCCTGGTTTTCGATGGGGGAGATGACGATGGAACAGGTGAGGGCTTTCATCGCGCAATTCTCCGTGTTTTCCAATCTCTTTTTGATTGCCCAACTCCATAAAATGATTAACGCCGATTCGGTTGAAGGGATGAGGGCATCGAAAGAAATTTTGGCGAATGAGATCGGTGTTATTTTTAATGCCCCCGGGAAAACAAAATTGACTGTCAAAGACAAAGAACGGGAAGGGGATCCTGAACTGGTTTCAACGGAAGGGACCATTGAAGGAGGGAATTTTCGCTTTCAAGCCGCGCATTTTGAATGGCTGCTAAAGATAGCGTCAAAATTAGGATTGGAATTTGGAGATCTGGGGAGAAGGAGTGTCGGGACAAAATCGACATTGCATTATTGCGATGAGCTTGTGCGTCTCTACGGGAGCGACGATTACGAAATTTCCCAGGCTGCAAGTTTTGCTGTTGAAAACTGGGCGGCAGCCGGTTTTTGGAAAGAATTGATTCAGGGGCTTGCGATTTTTAGAAAGAAACATAAAATCGATTTGCCATTGGCCTTCTTTACATGGCACGATAGGTTAGAAGATCAGCATGCCAGGCATACACAGGAAGAATTGCAAGAATACTATTTAAAGCATTCAGGAATCGACGAAAACAAGTTTATTAAATATGGCAATGAAATGATGGATGGCATTGCGGTCTTCTGGGATGGGTTGAACGAGCAGCGGCGAAGGATCTAAAAAAGGAGGGGATTATGCGAGGGATATCGTTTGTTTCTATAATTGCAGTTTTTTATTTATTTTTATTTTCGAACATGCTGCATGCCCGCCCTAAAGTTTTCAATCCCCAAATGAAGCCTGTAGCGGGGGACTGGGGGAAGCCCGTCGCAAAAATTGGGGAGGCGCCGCAGGCAGTCTGGAGTGAAACAACGGTCAATGCGGGGGTAAATAAAAAGCCGCTCGGCGGGAAAGTGGTTACCAAAATTGGAGAGATTATTGATGTCAGCTGCTACCTCCAGCTTGGGAAACATGGGAAAGATCACGAAGGGTGCGGCAAAGCCTGCATCTTGAACGGCCAGCCGGTTGGGCTTCTTGAAGAAGATGGGACTGTCTATTTGTTAATGCCCGAAGAACACGATCCCCGCCGCGATGCCAAAGTCGTTTTTGCCAACGCCATGGTTCATCATGTCGGACATATTGTCTCAGTCACGGGAACCTACACGGTCGTCAAAGGGACGAAATCAATTTATGTGCAGGGCTTTGTCAAGAAAGAGTAACACACCATATTGCCTGGTTCTTAATCTTATAGTATAGCGTCTAAAAAATGAATGGCTATACCAGAGAGCATGCAAAAGCGGGGTTGAATACCAAACTTCCGAAGCTTGAGACATTTCCGAACCAATTTCAGGGGTATGAAATCACGATTTCGTATCCTGAATTTACATCCATCTGTCCGAAAACCGGTCTGCCGGATTTCGGAGTCATTACCATTCGGTATATGCCAAGTAAAAAGTGCCTCGAACTTAAATCTGTGAAAATGTATATGATCGCCTACCGAAATCTCGGGATTTTTTATGAAAATGTCATCAATCGCATGTTGAACGATTTTGTTTCCGCCTGCCGTCCCAAATGGATGATCGTCAAAGGGGAATTTACTCCGCGGGGGGGGATGCGGGGCATTGTTGAAGCAAAGTTTGGGAATCAATAAGAGGGCTTCTCCTTCCTCACCAAAATCAATACTTCCTCTACCTCTTTAAAGTTGAAGCGCCAGGCAAGTCCTGTATAGATGATTGCGCCAGAAAGAATCCCCCCACCCAAAGAAAGTAAGAGCGTCCAAAACGATTTCCCCAGCCATCCCCCCAGCCATCCATAGAGTTCGTGGTAACTCATATATGAAACGATAGAGAGGAGAAGGGTGAGAGACGCAGAGCGAATGAGGGCAGCCAGCACCGGCTTTAAATTGAATTCTCTCACTTCTCTTTTCATGAGATACGATAGCGCAAAAAAATTACAGATCGAAACAAATGATGTTGCAAAACAGATCCCGCCAACACCGAGCGGCCGTAGAAGGAGCCAGCAGAGGAGGATATTCAAGCCAATATTGATCACCGATGTATAAAGCGGGATCCATGTTTTTTTAAGACTATAGAACCCGCGGTTCAAAAGGGTATTGGCACTCGTAAAAGACATTCCGATCGAATAGAAAAGGAGCGCCCAGGCGACAAGACGGCTGTCTGACTCGCCAAACTGTCCGCGCTCAAAGCAGACTTTTGCGATAGGGAATGAAAGCGCCATGAACCATCCTGTGAAGGGGAGCGTTGCGAAAAAGATCTGGCGAAGCCCTGTCTGGATGACATTTGAAAAGCGCTGACGCTCTTCTGTGACAATAAAACCTGACAGAAGCGGAAAAAGGACGGTTCCTATTGCAATGGCAAACATCCCTTGAGGGAGATGAAAGAGCCTAAAAGCGGAATCGATTGCCGCAACCTCGGAAGGCCCCAGAAGCGAGGCGAAAAAATTGCCGACCAGGGCGTTAAAATTGATGACGCCGATAGAGAGTGTGACGGGGATCATGAGCAAACCGATTTGTTTCATGACAGGATCAGAAAGCCCGAGTCGCCAGCTGTATTTCCAGGGGATCTTTGTGAATGGGGAGCCCTGAATCATAAACTGGATGATGGTTGCGGCCAAAAGCCCCCATGCCGCCGCATATATCCCGCCGATATTATAGAAAAGGAATACGGCCAAAATATTGATGACGTTCCAAAAAAGGGGGGCAACAGCGGGCGCCCCAAAGTATTGCATCGAATGTAAAATGCCGACGACAACCCCCCCTAGCCCGAGAATAATGATGATCGGAAAGATAATACGGGAGAGTTGAACCGTATGTTCAAAAAGCTCCCGGTCCCGGATGAATCCGGGGGTCGTAATTTGAATAATGAATGGCATAAAAATTTCACAGAGCAAAACGATCAATATCAAAATCAAAAATACGACGTTCATCATCTGCGAGCCGACCCTCCACGCCTCATCTTTATCCTTTTTCATCAGAAGTTCTGTGAAGACGGGGATGAACGCGGCGCTGATCGCGGCATCTGCGATAAGGAGCCGAATCAAATTCGGGATTTTAAAGGCGACGGTAAAGGCGCCGCGCATCGGTGTCAGACCAAAGAAGTAAGCGAGCTGCACTTCGCGGAGAAAACCGAGAAGGCGGGAGCCGAAAGTGGCAAGCATGATCCAAAAAGCTGCCTGTATGAGCAGTTTTTTTCTTTCCACAGGCTTCACAATACACAAATCGACTATTGATTTCAGCACTTTTATCGGATAGCGATAAGGAAATGGGACTCAAATGCGGCATTGTGGGACTCCCCAATGTGGGCAAATCGACAATTTTTAACGCGCTGACAGCGGCAGGGGCCGCTGTGGAGAACTATCCATTTTGCACGATTGATCCAAATGTCGGCATTGTTCCCGTCCCGGACCCGCGTCTTCATCGCATTTCAGAGCTGATCAAGCCCGAGAAAGTGACTCCGACGATTTTAGAAGTTGTCGACATTGCCGGACTTGTGAAAGGGGCGAGTCAGGGGGCGGGGCTTGGGAATAAGTTCTTAAGTCATATTCGTGAAGTCGACGCCATTCTTCATGTGGTGCGATGTTTTGAAGACCCGAATGTGGTTCATGTTGCCCCAGTTGCCCCGGATGGAGATGGAGAATGTGTCGATGCTGAAATCAATTGGCCGATTCGTGACATTGAAGTGATCGAAACTGAACTCGCCCTTTCAGATTTGGAAACAGTCGAAAAAAGAATGCTCCGAAATGAAAGGCTGATCAAAGGAGGGGATAAGGGGGCTCCAAATAGTTTCCCAAATAGTTTCCCAAATAGTTTCAAAGAAGAACAAGAGGTGTTGGCAGAGGTCAAAAAGGGATTGGATGCTGGAAAGATGGCAAGAGCCATTGGGCTAAGCGAAGAGCAAAAAAATAAAATCCGCGAACTCTTTCTTTTGACGCTAAAACCGGTCCTCTATATCGCAAATGTTTCTGAAGACGATCTTAAAGGGATCCATCCGAAAGTGGCCAACTTGCAGGAGTTTGCCAAAAAGCATGGGGAGACTGTCATTCCATTGTGCGGCAAAATTGAAGCTGAAATTTCTCTCCTTCCGAAGGGGGACCAGAAGGAATTTCTTAAAGGCTTGGGCATTGAAGAACCGGGACTTGATCATTTGGTCCGGGAGGCCTACAGACTTTTAAAATTAATCACCTTTTTTACCGCTGGGAAAAAAGAGGTTCGCGCCTGGACAGTCCCCTTTGGCATGAAAGCCCCTCAAGCGGCGGGGACGATCCATTCTGATTTTGAAAAGGGCTTTATTCGCGCCGAGGCTTATCATTATAATGATCTGATTCAGCATAAGTTTGAAGCGGAGGTGAAAGCAAAGGGGCTGATGCGGCTCGAAGGGAAAGATTACGTGGTGAAAGATGGTGATATTCTCTTTTTTAGGTTTAATGTATAGTTGCAAACCATTTTCCAAGGGAAAATGGCGCGCAGTATAAATTATGACCGACTTCTTTGACTCACTGCTTCCGGAAATTCATCTTGTCGGGACCATCCGGTCTCCCTACGATCTCTCTATAGCCACTGCCCGCACCTGCTACTCCTCGCAGGGGATTATCACTCCTGAAGAGGTATCCAAAGACGAAAAATCCCGTATCTTGAGAGACAAAATCGCGGCATCGACCCTCGAAGCTGGCCATCTCACCACACGCCAGCATGCCCATTTTGTTTTTGCTTTGAGTCGGATCTCACGAAGTTTTATCTGGGAATTTCTGCACAGCCACCCCTTTTACAATTCTGAGCAGGTGTCACAAAGATATGTGAAAGTGAAGGGGGGGAATTTCACAGTTCCCAAGTTCGACCCGCAAGATAAGAATATTTATGAACAAACACTCGAGCTTCAAATGGAAGCGTATGAGAAATTGATCGGTCTTTTGCTGCCAGCGGTTTCTTCTGAATATTACCGGATTTTTCCAAATAGAAAAAAACCAGATACAAAAGTCCGATGGGAAAAGGTGATTCAGAAGAAGGCGTATGAAGCGGCCAGGTATCTGCTTCCGATCGCAACGCATGCCTATCTCTATCATACGGTGAGCGCGCTTACGCTTTTAAGATATTGGCGGGCGGCTCAAAGAGAAGCCGCCTCTTCAGAATTGAAATATGTGGCGCAAAGAATGGTGGAAGAGGTGCTAAAAATTGATCCCGATTTTCAAAAGGAACTGGATCATGCTTCTCAATCACAACGAGATCCTTCCCCTTCGGCGAAAGGGGACAATGCGAAAAAATTTGCTGAAATATTTGATTCCGAACTCCGCCTGGCCGGGGCCAGATTCTCCCGCCTCATCGATTATCCCAAAAACGCAGAGCAATCCTTAGCCCGCGCTGTTCGATCTGTTTTTGCAAAAAATCCTCACGAACTTTCAGATGAGGAAGCGATCGATCTTGTTTTGAATCCTGCCTTAAACGGCTCGCTTGGCGATACGTTGAATATGATGACCCTTTCCGATTTAAGCAGGGCGCTCTATCACGTTCACTTTACGTTTCAAAAAAAACTGAGTCATACAGCCGACTCCCAAAACCAGCGCCATCGGATGACGCCCGCCTCAAGGCCCAAGCTCGAGCTTCATTATTTTGGCGAGCCTGATGTTGTCTATCCGAAGCTTATCCTTCATGTTTCGGAAGCCAAAAAAATATTCGATGAAGTGGTTGAACAGACTGTTTGCTCTGTGAATGAGCTTTTAAAAAAAGGGAATTCTTTTGAAAAGGTTCATTATCTTTTCCCGAACGCGTGGGCGGTTCGTTTTGAAGAATCGGGGGATCTCATGAACTGGCATCACAAGTGGAAATTGCGAACCTGCTACAACGCGCAGGAAGAGATTTTTTACGCGTCGGTCGAGGAGCTCACGCAGGTCGAAAAAGAATTTCCTCTCATTGCCCGTCATATTAAAGCCCCATGCTATCTCAGAAAAGAGGCCGGAATCACCCCCTATTGTCCGGAGGGGGATCGCTACTGCGGCGTTCCCGTATGGAAGTTCCCGCTTGAACAATATGAGAGACTTATCTAGATTCTGCTGAAAAAGTCATGCTGAGGGACGAAGTCCCGAAGCATCTCCGCTGGGATTCTTCGCGCTTTGCGCTCAGACACTTTTTCAGCAAAAACTATCTAGAGAAATCTTGTCATTCAAAACGACATATTAAGCCAACGCCGGGCACCTGATTGGATTCGACCCTGAAACCACCTGCTCCCGGATCGCGGAGGACAAATATGGTGAATTGCTTCGCTGGCGAGATTCTTCCCAACTTGGATGGAATTTGAAGTTCGATCCTATCCCGGGAAATCGACTTGAGAATGATTTCTACGATATTTCCAGCTGAATCACGAAGGATATTGCCCGAAAGATCCCGGGGGAATATCGACTGTGTTTGGGGCGGAGTGGGCCTTCTGCTCTGCTCGCCCAAAACTTTATTGTTATTTGCGTCTAAAAACTTTATGTCCACCGTATCTATTGACTTCGTTGTGATTCCTATCGCCTCGGGCGTAACATCATCTATCGTCACATCCTGAAGGAAAGAAAAACCCGATGCAGCCAGGGAAGGGAAAGCTGGTTCGCTCCCCGTGGCTATGACACATGCCCGACTCGTTACATTTCTTTCTGTTGTGATATCTGTAGACGGAGCAGACGGAGCAGTCTCTTTTGATTCCTCTGGTGGTGATTCCTCTTCCTCTAGTGGCTCTAGTGGTGTTTCAATCAAATCTTGCGGTTGATCAGGGGAGATACCCCCTTCTCCAGTCGACACACA
>CAYJMQ010000047.1:0-14838 GCA_964371555.1 uncultured bacterium
CGATGTTTCTTGGCTCCTTTCTTTTTCTGATGCTGTCTTTCAAGTTTATCAGAAATATCCAAGTCTTTCTGGAAAAGCGCTGCGGCAACTTTCTTACTTTTGTCGAAAGTACGACTCCTTTTGTGACAACAGTTTGAATGCTTCCGAATGGAATGTCCCGAAGGAAGATGAGCATCAATTTTGGAAAGAGTCGCTTGAAAAGGTTTTGGATCATGGCATCGCTGGGCCTCCCACAGCTTCCGCGAGGCTCAGCGCGTATGTTGCCGTAAGAAGGCTTAGAAAGCAGCTGCCGTCCGATTTGAAAAAGGATCTTTTGTCTTCTTTGAACCGTATTCTCAATACCCCTCTCAAAGAAAAACACACCCGTCGCAAAGCGCGACAGAATATTGAACTTGTCTCGAGGGATTTTAAAAGCCCATCTCGTAACTTACGAAAAAACTGATTGCCCCCTCTGTTTCTTTTTGTTATCGCAAAACGGAAAGGAGTCTTTGAATGAAGTTTCGGATAATAAGGTTATGGGTTGCTGGTCATTTAGCATCCGTTTCGGTGGCCTTCGTTTCGGTGGCTTTCGTTTCGGCTGCGCTGGTTTTTGCGTCATCTGTCGATCTTCAATCATACTTTAGTCCCAAAGGCGGGACACAAGAGGCGATTGTCCGGGTGATTCTCAAGGCAGAAAAGACAATTGATGTCGCGATGTACAGTTTTAGCAGTGATCGCATTCTCGACACCTTCCGTCGCTTGAAGAAAGAGCGGCCGGGGGTTCGCATCCGAATGATATTTAATGATGCCGACAATGAGGTTCCCAAAGAAGAAGGGGATAAGGCTCCGGCTGAACGTGCGCGGGAGATTGAACGCGCGGGAATCGACATCCGCTACGTGACTCAGCGGAATAAGCGGATTATGCATGAAAAGTTTATGATTGTAGACGGAATTATTCTTCTAAATGGAAGTGGAAATTTTTCGAATTCTTCTGACAGCCGCTATGATGAAAATATGATTGAACACCGTCTCTTCAAAGAAGGGGAAGAGACGCTTTCTTTATTCCCGCTATTCCAAGAAGAATTCGATTTGATGTGGAACCTCAGCTACGATTTTCCAGATGGTTCCAGATTTAATGATGAACGGGAAAGGAGGCGCGTTCGGAAGTTTAAGGATGCCAATGTTATCCCCTATTTTACCAGCGCTAATTTTGATCCGGTTTATACGTTTCCACGCAATAGAGAGCGTACGGTATCTCACGCATTGGAACGAGCGATTGAAAGCGCTGGATCTTCGATTTATGTTGCCACGGGGCATTTTCGCCTGATGCTTCTTGCCAACGCGTTGATTCGCGCGAAAAAAAGTCGTCCGAATTTGGATATTCGGGTTGTATTAGACAGCCAGGAATATGTGGCCAAAGAGCGCCATGAGGAGCATATGCGCCGGTATCGAGAGTGTATTCGTGAATATGGTGTTGGCGCGCAACAATGTGAACTGTCCGGGGGGTATGAGCTTAGCCGTTATCTTTCTGAAAATGGGATCGATGTTCGTCTCAAATACTATTCATTTTTATGGCACTATCCGTTTGAGCCGCAGATGCATCATAAATATATGATTGTTGATGCGCGGGAGGTTTGGACGGGGAGTTATAACTGGTCAAGGAATGCTGAATTTAACTCTTTTGAGAATGTGGTTTGTTACAGAGGGGATGAATTACAGCCTCTCATATCCAGCTTTTCTAAAAATTTTAATCGGCTTTGGGAACTCAACCGGGATCAATATCGTGAACGCCAACGGAAACTTCGGGAAGAAAATCTCATTGAAATTCATTTTGGGGGGAAGAGCGGGGAGGGGGCGATGGCTCTTACTATTTCTGAAATAGATCGTCTCATTGAAATTCTTGAAGAAGAGATCCCCGGTTTTTTCAGGAAAGCGCGCCGTGAAGACCGCTATTGGGATAAAAAGCGCGACCGGGGGGGAGAATGAGAAATCTCATTTTTGTTTTTTTCTTTTTGGTTTCGGCCATCTTGATGGCGGAAGAGAAAATACAATTTTTCTACAATATTCCTCCCAAAGACCATCCGGATCAAAGAGGGGTTCGCGCGAGGCTGATTGATGAGATCGATTTGGCTCAAGAATCTTTAGAGGGGGCTTTTTATCAGGTCAATGACCCTCAGGTGATCGATGCGTTTCTTCGCGCGGTTGAGCGCGGCGTTGGTGTTGAGATGGTAACTGATACCGATTGGGTTCGGCATAAGGATTATATTGAAGGCTACAAGAGACTAAAAAAAGGGGGGGTCAGGGTTGTCGATGATCAAAGACTCGGTGAGAGTCATAACAAATATTGCATTATCGATCGCAAACGTTCCAGGGCGCGTGTCTGGATGGGATCGACGAATATTACGACACAATGCAATCTTAGAAATGGGAACGCCTCGTTTTTATTGATTGGAAGTCGTGTGGCTCAAATTTTTTATCTCGATTTCAAGCAGATGATCGAAGGGAAGTTTCAGAAGAATAAAGGGGGTATTTTTCAAACAGGCAATCAGTTGACGGTGGTTCAAGATAAGCTCAAAACGCCGGCCGGACTCGATCCGAAAGATTTTTCTGGGATTGAAGGTCCGATTTCTTATCCCGCCCTCTCCATTGATGGAACATTGATTGAGGTCTTTTTTTCGCCCCGGCATAATCTTGAAAGAAAAGTCATAGAAGCGCTCTACAGCGCCAAAGAGTCGATTCACTTCGCAACCTACACCCTCGATAATCCGATGATCTATCAGACGATTATGAATAAGGCTAAAATGCCGAACGATGAAAGCCCTTATAATCTCCATCCTGTGGCATACCGGCAGGATCCCTGGGAAGATCAGCCCAGGCTTTTGCGCATTGCAAAAGACGATGGTGTAAGCTTCGCGGAAAAAGAAATTTCCGAGAGCTTTTGGGGATTGATGAAGAACCAAAATAAAAAGCTCTTCGGAAATCAGAGCGAAGGGAAATTCTACGATGCCGCCCGGTTCTTTCATGTCCCTGGAGAAGAAGGGGGAGCGGTCAAAAAGGTTTCTGTGTATGGCATTATCAACCGACTCGGCTCAAACGACGGTCCCTATCGGGCATTTCTCGAATATGGCGTCCCCGTGCGAATGTCCGCATTCCCGGGGGCATTGCATCATAAATTTATCATGATCGATAAAGAGGTTTTGATTTTGGGCTCTTATAATTTCAGCGCCTCCGCAGAGAGTGAAAATGATGAGAGCGCGATTATTATCCGGGATAAAAAAATAGTCGGTGAGTTTTATGAGAAGGTCTTTGTGCCGACCTACCGGCATTCATATCCTGAATATCTGCCGGGGGAAGAAGAGCTTAAAGAATTTGCCCACCCCAGAAAAGAAATCGCGATTTCAGAGATTCATTGCCTTCCAAAAAAAGGGGTTTTAGACAAATATGTGGAGCTCCATAATTATGCAAGTTGTTCATCTGAATCCGAATGTGAAGAAAAATCAATCGACCTCAGGGGATGGAAGCTTTGGAATGGGCTGATTCCCTGGCATGACAATCCAAGAATCCGGGGGACAACAGATAATTTTGTCTCTTACTATCATGATCCCTACAAAAACAGGCATGCGATGAATCACGAAAGATGGGGATATTTTTTAAAACCGGAGCTCGAGATGCTGCGGCCGGGTGAATACGCGCTGGTTGTGGGACGGGAGTTTGATCTTTCTTATCTCAAGCCCTATTTGGCTGAATATGAGAAGCAATTTGAAAAAATCTATGGCAGAAAGCCGGATCAGCCTTATGAAAAACACCCGAAACTTTTTGTCTCTGCAATGCCTTATGATAAAAAGGTCGGGGACGGCTTAAAACCTTTTCAGTTCGTTACGCTCTTTTATCCAGATAAATTTACGATGGCCGATCGGTTTATGCATAATTTATCGTTTATAAAGAATCCCGGGCGAGGGGATATTTTGGAGCTTTTGAGACAGATCAAGAGTCCTTTCAAATGGCAATGGCAGCTCGAGGCTGGGCAGTCGCTCGAAAGAGTGAATATTGATCGGAAGCGGCTCGGCCGGTCTTATGAACCCTTCTTTGAGGCGTATGAGAAGGCGAACTATTTTTTGTATTGGTATGGGTTATCTCAATATAGTGATGCAGATGATTGGGAACCGAATCGGGATGGAGAAGCGACACCGGGTTTTGGGTATCAGTAAACACGCTATTTTGCGAAGCCAAAATAGCGTGTTAAAAACTCCACTGACTATAGAGTTTATTTCTAAAAGCTTCGAGCTCTGCGATCTGAGCTGTTTTGCCCTCAGTAGAGGCCTTTTCAATAATCGAACAAACCTTTGAGTCGAGCTCATAGAGCCTGTGTGATAGAACCTGAGAAAAGAAAAGAAGCATCTTTTGAACCACAGGGAGTCGTTGCTCCAGCATCTGCTCAAAATCTGATTTTTTGAATTTAAGGAGCGAAGATGTTTGAATCGCCACAAGCGATGCGGCACGCGGCGTATCAATCAGAAATGCCATCTCCCCGATTACACTCGGCGCCGAAAGGGAGTTGATTTCTTCCATGCGGTTCGGTCCGCATGTTTTTAAAACCCGCATTTTCCCTGAAATCAGAAAATAGATCTCTTTTCCCCGATCCCCTTCTTTGAAGAGATATTCTCCCTGATTAATTTCCATCGGCTCGAGTTTTTCAAGGAGCGGTTTTAAATCTGCCGTTCCCATTTCTGAGAATCCTGGAATTTTTTTGATATCTTCAATCTTCATTTGATCCCCCTGACGGCGACCGCTCTTCCGACACGTCCAAGCGCCACAATGAAGGCGGCCGTTCTAAAATCTATTTTTTTCTCTTTTACAATTTTTGCGATGCCCTGATAGCTTTTGTCCATCACTTTTTTGAGCTCCTGATTGACTTTTGCTTCGTCCCAGCGAAATTGTTGAATGTTTTGAACCCATTCGAAATAGGAGACGGTAACCCCTCCTGAGTTTGCAAGAATATCTGGAATGAGCGGGATATTTTTTTTATGAAAGATTTCATCGGCTTCAGGGGTAGTCGGCGCATTGGCGCCTTCGATAATAAACGAGGCTGAAATAGCATTTGCATTTTCCTTGGTGAGGATTCCTCCCAGCGCTGCCGGGATGAGGCCGTCGCACGGTCTTGTCATCAGCTCTTCATTGGAGATAAGGGTGAATCCTTTATATCCTTTGACCGTTTTATTTTTTGAAACATATTGGATGAGATCGGGGATGTCGATTCCCGTTTTTTCATAGATTCCGCCATTCACATCACTTACGCCAATAATCTTTCCTCCCGCTTTGTGAAGGATTTCGGCCGTATTGCTCCCCACATTGCCAAACCCCTGAATGATGAAGCTCGTATTTTTAATGTCTTTTTTGAGATCGTTTAAGAACGATTGAATGACAAAAACAATTCCTTGCCCCGTCGCTGCCTCTCTCCCGAGAGAACCAAAAAGATCGACCGGTTTTCCGGTGACAATGGCCGGCGTAAAGCCCTTTATTTTTGAATATTCGTCCATAATCCAGGCCATGACCTGCGCGTTGGTATTGACATCAGGGGCTGGTATATCTTCGTAGGGGCCGATGATTTCATAAATCTTTTGAATAAATTTTCGGGTGACTGCCTCCGTTTCACCGGCAGACATATTCGATGGGTCACAGTTAATCCCCCCCTTTGCTCCACCGAACGGGATATCGGCAATCGCTGTTTTCCAGGTCATGAGCGACGCGAGCGATCGCACATCATCAATATCGACCGTTGGATGGTATCTCAATCCCCCTTTGTGCGGCCCCCGCGCATTGTTATGTTGCACGCGGTAGCCTGTGAAGTAGCCGAGTTCACCATTGTCTCTCTGAATCGCCACCTGAACGGTGACCTCGCGTTCCGGATAGAGCAAGAGTTTCTGAACCCGTTCTGAAATCTCCATCAGTTTTGCGGCTTTTTTGAAGTAGTAGTTTGTGTCTTCGAAATGAGTCATCTCTGACTACGCATCGGCAGATTGGCGTGGAAATTGAGCGCTACAAAGTCATGGATCATAATCCCAGGAAAATAGATTTTATCTGTCAATTGTGCTAGTTTTCAAGTGAGCAAGCATGAATCTCAAAGAGTTACTGATTTCGGTTCATCAGATGTTGCAAGATGCTCAAATTGAGCATGCGCTTATTGGCGCGTTTGCCATGGCTCATTACGGAATTCAGCGTGCAACTGGCGATATTGATTTTTTGATTGATGAGAATGACAAAAAAAAGGCCCTCTCTGCTTTCAAAGAAAAAGGCTTTAATATATTTTATCAATCAGATGATGTTCTGCAATTTGAGGGTCCTGGCAGCATAGATTTCCTTCTGGCAAAACGACCCATGAGCAGAAAAATGTTAAAGGAAGCTCAAGCCATTGAACCTCTCAACATCAAATGTGTTTCAGTCGAAGGGATTATAGGTTTGAAGATTCAAGCTTACATCAATGATCCAAAACGGGAGCTTAGAGACAAAGCAGATATTTTGGCAATAATTGAACAGAATCTCCAGATAAACTGGGACAGGGTAAAACAATATGCTGATCTCTTTGGCGCCTGGCAAGATATTATAACTCTTAAGCGTAAGGCTGAGAATGAAGACGCGTCATAAGATGACATTTGAAGAATATCTGGTATTCCTCGTTCAGTTTTTTTTGATTTTTTCCTTACCGTGTCGGAAAAAAATCATGAAAACAGATAAGAACAAGCTTTAGTCCGGTTATGTCATGATTTTCATCTTCGTTATCATCAAGCGGGTGGTTCCATTTTGCATAGGCTTCAAGAAACGAGAGCCAGCCGGTATCTGCGGCAAAATCGAGCCCTGAATAAAAAGGGGCTTGATAGCGGTAAAATTCTTTAAGACGATCTTCCAATTTTATTTTTGTAAAGTCCGTTGTCGGTATTTCTTCCGATATAAAATCAGGGAAAAAGATGGAGAGGCCGTCTGTATAATAAATTTCAGTCTCTTCATGAATTAATTTTTTTAGAATTTTTAGCATATTAAATACGAGCGTATTTGAAATCAGATCGGCTCTTCTGGGAATGGGCTCTCCTTTGACAACAACCGAAATGAAAGTTTCTGTTGTAAGGTCAGTATTATTTAAGTCAACTTTGAGCGTTTCAGCCCAGCGTTTAATATCAGCTTGCTCAATATTTTCTTTGAGGTTATTGATTTCTAAAACAATCTGTCTAAGCTCTGATGTTCCTCGTTTTACAGCAGATTTTTCAAAGATCTTTTGAATTAAATCGATATTGCTCAGGAGGTTTTGAGAATGAGATTTGCTGGCTGTTTTCTTTACAGAAAACAGCCAGCGGTTGAAATCCACATTAATCGACTCTGCCGCTTTTTTAACTGCGTAAAGGAGGCTGTCTCTTCGCCAACTCAATAAATCGGTTGAATTGATTTTTTCTGATTTGGTAAGGATGGAGAGCTCTTTTGTTATATTTTTTACCGGCTGGGAAATTTTTGAAAATTCTTCCAGATCGATTGCTACAAATTGAGTGAGAGGAAAATTTCTTAAGTCAAACGCATTCCTGACAATACCTTTGACGACCGATTCCGGGGGGGTGTCAAAATGTTCAAGCGTGAGATATGGAAATGACTCGCTTGAGGTGAGGCTTTCCGGGGCTATTATGTATTTTGAAATGTGTCTGAGTTGATAAAAGACTTCAAAGGAGGCCATAAAACAGGCGTCAAAGGCAATAAAGTCAAATCCTCTGCGGGGAAGCCGTGAGCTGATCTCTGTTAAGACATCGTCGATCTCATAGACGGTCAAACTATCGAGATTTGAACCCGAATCATAGCCAACGGAGATGAGATTTGAGCTGTCAGAACCACCGTCGCCGGAGAGGATGAAGGCGTAATGGGTTGCGGGATATAAAACCTTTTGATTCGGATTGTCTGTCGGGGCTAACTGATCCGTAAAAAAATTTCTGAGCGTTTCCCCGTCACCAAAGTTAATTGGTTTTTCAAGTTCCCGATGCCTGACAATTTTCCCTCGATGGACCGTTGTGAGATGCACGTTCTTCTCAGGATGAATGGGGTCGAAAAGGACGGTGAGATGGAGATGGGTGTTTTTTTGAGCTGCTTCGATAATTTGTTTATATTTATACTCGTCTTCAGAGAGATTCGGCATTTCGGAACTAAGATAGATTGCGACATTCCAGAGGGCAGGCGTGAGATCCGGGGATTTGCTTACCGGCAACGCAGCCATCAGTGGCCGCGTTGCCAGTAAACTTAGCTGCAGAAAAAGCAAAAGCTTAATGATTGCAATCATACTCCCAATGGCCGGAATGCCAGTGTCCCCATGCGTCATAATAGCCGGGTACCCAATGTTTATGGCAATGAGAACCATGGTTGCTCGAACCAACAGCCCAGATAAGCAGTCCGACAACGGCAAAAATAATTCCGATCCCAATCAGAAGCAGAAACATATCAGCGGTAGATTCCCATCCATTGTCGCTGCTTTCAAAGGGAATGCCATTGATGTCTCTTGCCCCTAAGCGGTCTGCCAGAGCGTAGAAATAATCCCTTGCGTTGAAATCGGGATCATTTGAAATCTCTTTTTTATCGACAGCGAGTCTCGCGTCGTAAATGGCTTTACGCGCTTCTTTCTCCCGGTTGTTTAAGCTGGTTCTGCTGTCGATTTGTTTCTTTAGCTCCTCGACAACCACTTCGAGATTTTTCATGATCTCTTCTTTAATTTGTCCGCTTGAAATACCGTCTTCAAACTCCCGTTTCTCATAATAATCGCCAAGCCGTCTAAGTTCGGATTGAAGCAGTGATTTGTTTTTTAAGATTTTCGCGATTTCTTTATCGTCTACGCGGCTGCTGTTATTTGCGTATACCGCAAATGGCTGGTAGACAAGGCTTGCTATCAGCAGACCCAAGATGCCGGCAGCGGCATGACCTTTTAGGATTTTTTTCATGATGAACTCCTCTTTTTAAGTTTTTATTTAAGGTGCGATACCATTTCAATACCTTAACTCCTGTTTAGGTGGGTGATACTCTTAATATTTTGATAAAAAGAGTCAAGATAAATCCACATTCCCCACATTTCATTGATAAGGCCGAAATGGAACGTCAGCTTGTTGACAATCCTCTCTTGTTTCAGTAAGCAGCGAAATAATGATGAAATGTCTGCTGGCCTTTTCTGCCCTATCTATTCTTCTTTTTTCAGCCTGCGATGAGCAGAAGATGGAATACGATCTTATCTTCCTTCATGATTACGCGGCCCGCTTTCAGCTCAGTGGGGGTGTGCATCATGCGCGCTATAAAGAATTGGCGGCGGCGCATTTGGTGTTAATGGAAACGTTGGAGCGTGTGAAGCATCTGGCTGAGAGTAAAAATGAGATTTCAGAAAATAATGTGGAAGAATTTTTATTAAAGGGGGAGAAGATCATCGAGGGGATCGAAGTCGGCGTGGTTCATCGACTTCTTGAGGCTGCAATGCTTCATCATGATGAAACATTGCAGTTGAAGATCAAAATGGAAATTTTACTGGCGAGGGCTTTTCAGTCATACTTAAGCCTTTTGCAAAAGGCTGAAATGAATATCCGCATGTACGGTTCTCGGTTTCGTGCTGAATATGAAGAACTCGAGAATAATAATCTTTCATACTGGGATCGAAATCGCATTCAGGAGTTAAAAGATGATCTCAATCTTCGGATGCTTGCCTCCCGCTTTTGGCCGACGAGGGTTTCGAAACCATTTTCATTTTACAATGAACTGAATAAGAAAATTCCTGACGATCTGGGCGATTACTTTCAATCCTATCACTATCGAGCGCTGGAAATTGAATCAGAGGTGAGAAATAATGTATTTTCTTATTTCGATGAAGATGCCAAACGTTCTATCTATGGACTCTATCCATCGTGGGATCAAATCATCGGTCGAATGATTCATTTTATGGCGCTGAGAAATGAATGGTATGCGGTCTATTTCCATTTGCAATCGGATATCCCATTTGATTTTGGTGAAGAGGGTGCGATCGCTTTTTTAGTTGCTTTTAAGGCGGAGCTCTTGGCCGGGAAATATACGAAAGAGATTTTAAAAAAATATCTCGACTTTATCCGGATGGAAATCAAAAGAGCCGATGGGCGCTGGTATCTGGAGCATCAGGATCTTGAAACCGGGGCTTTGCTCGAACTCAGGGGAGAAAAAAGGGGAATGAGGGTTCTTAAATTATTTCAGAGAGCGATCACAGAAGATAGAAAAAGAGTCGATTATCTGAAAGACCGCTGGTATGCCTCTCTTAAGATTCAGCCCTCCAGCAGTCATTTGGTTCAGATGCTGTTTCAGGACATTGAATTTTTGCGGCGGTCAGATAAATGACTGAGAAAAACGGCGCGAACACGTTCGATCATCTCTGGAATGGTTGTTTCAGTTAATCCCCGGGTATCGATTGGCGGATCAATATAGACTTTTACAATGCCGGGTTTTGGAAGCCACGCCTGTCTTGGGAAGAGCTGGTAGGCGCCTACGATGGTCAAGGGAATTATCGGCAGACCCGTCTGAAGCGCAAGATAAAACGCCCCCTTTTTGAGAGGTTGAAGCTCACCATTCAAGGTTCGTGTTCCTTCCGGAGCCATTGCAATGGAATATCCCTGATCAATCAATTTCTTTGTTGCCCTCATTCCTTCGAGCGCCTTCATATGATCATGCCGGTCCAAAAAAACAACCCCGACCGCTTTCATAAAAAGACCGATAACCGGCATATAGGCAAGTGATTTCTTCGCGACGCCAAGTGTTTTAGGCGGCCTCAAATAGCAGGTAATAAAGAGGTCGAGCATACTCTGGTGATTGATAACAAAAATGGCAGGTCTCTTTTCAAGGTTTTCCCTTCCAGAAATTTCGAGATCGATGCCGGCTGATTTTAAATTGAATTTACCCCATTTGGGAACTGCCCACTGCATGACCTCTTCAGTGGAGCGAAATAGCATGAGGATCAGACCAAATCCCAGATAATAGATAATAGAGCCAACCAATCCTCCATAAAACGAAAGAAACCGAAAGAGGCGGATCCGTTTCATTGCAGTCGGTTGAGTTGCTCTTTATGCCGGGCAAGTTTTTTTCTGAATTTTTTTTCCTGATACGCGAGCTGGCTTAGTTCATGATCGAACCATTTTTGAAGATGGCGGTAAATTTTTACATATTGCTTCTCGGGAATTTTATTTTTTTTATTTTCGAGCCGTCTTAGTTTTAAATAATATTTTTTATTCAGAAGCGCCCTTTTCTTTGAAAAATACTCGCTCTTTTTTTCTTCATTTTTTTCGATGCGGCGTTCGATTTTTTTGTGTTTCTTCTCAAGCAAAAGCCTTTGTTTTTGATTGGGTTGAAATGCCAGCGCCATTTGCGGCCAAGATGACCAAGATATATAGAAGAGTGAAATAAGGGCAGATGTCCAAAACCATTTTTTTACCATAGAAGTTACAAACAATATCCCAGTTTCTCACATCAAGTCAATGCGGGAGGGGCGGGAGGGGCGGGGCGCTTACTCTTTTTTAAGCAACTCACGAGCTTCTTTGTGGTTTGGGTCTATGTTTAATATCCGGCGTAAAACTTCTTTTGATTTTTCTTTGTCCCCCGTTGTTCCTCTCCAACGATAGACATTCGATAGAGCCATAAGAAGGGGCGTATTGTTCGGATTTTTTTCCAGGGCTGAGGTTAGAACCTCAATGCTTTCTTCATAATTTTTTTGCCACGCATGGATATTTCCCATGATGATTAAAGCGTCAATATAATCCGGTTTGTCTTTTAAAATTTCTTCAGTGAGTCTTTGTGCCTCGTCATATTGTTTGTCCCAGGCGAGGGTGCCCGCCAGGCTGACTTTTGCATCGAGATCGTCCGGCTGAACGGCAAGAATATTTTTATAGTCTTCAATCGCTGACTTAAATTCTTCTTTCTGATTGTGCCTTTTTGCGGATTTAAAGAGGGCGTTTATCTTCTTTATTTTTTGGCGATGTTCTCTTTCTTCAGGCGTCAGTTGTTTGTATTGAATATACCAATAAGTGCTGACGGCCCCGCTTAGACAAACAGTAAGAATGAAAATCAGAACCCCTTTTTTCTTCATATTTTTCCAGTAGCTGCATTAAGTCTAAGATAAAAAGAAAGAAGACGTCAAGGATTGATCGTTTTTATTTTTATGGAAATTCCCCGGCCTTTCAGCTGGGGGAGGTAATCTTTGGCTGAAATGGCTTTTTCGAGGGGACAAACCCCTGCCGCAGTGTCATTGGAGACAATGGTTTCGAGAACCAATGCGGCAGGAAATGCTGTGGTTCGTTCCATCGCCGTGAAGCCGGTCTCTTCATCAAAATAATCGATCATTTCGAGAAGCAGAGTTTCTGGCCTTTGATTTCTTATCCCTTTACAAATTGCTCTCAGCGCCACGAGGTCTTTATCCTGCGGAAAGGCAATCTTGGGCGCTACAACCGCATGAAATACCTCCCGGGGAGAGATTTTAATATTTCTGACTTCGATAGGGCTTGTGTCTAAAAGTCCCAAATCGAGGGCCGCTTTCATCATCTGATAGTGCCCCGGATAGCGAACGGTTTTATATTCGTATGTTTTTATTTTATCTTGAAAACTCCAGGGGCAGGTCGACGTTCCGCCAGATGTTGTGAAGGCTTCGCATTTTCCAATCGGCTGCTCAAAGGCGATTTCCTCCAGTTCAGTAAAAGTATCGATTTCTTGAACATGGCCTTCGCGTAAAATGACCGCTTTTCCAAAATATTCGTTTGTGAGCCCCTCCATTGAAAAAACAAGTTTATAGTTGAGGGGAGGTTTTGGATTTTGAGGAAGTCCCCCGCAGTAGATCTGAACGCTATGAACAGCATCGAGCGTTTCAATTGCATAGAGGGCAAATATATTTCCCAAGCCGGGCATTAAACCGCAGTCTGGGACAATCGTGACGCCAGCCTCTTTCGCTCCCCCTGCAAGCGAAAGTTGTTGGAAGACGACATCTGTGTTCCCACCCAGATCGCAGAGATGCGTTTTGGCTTCAATGGCCGCTTTTGTGATGCTGACATTTAAAAAATAGGGGACTGCGCTGAGCGCCCCATCGAGAGGTTTTAAAAAGTCTATGAGGGCTTTTTCATTTTCAATTTTAAGCTCTTGGGGATAAACAATTTGCTCACGAAGAAGTGAATTGATTCTCTCTGCCGCGGTTTTGGCTCTGTTCCACGAAAGATCTGAAAGCCAAACCCCTTGCGCCTTTCCAGAGCGGGCAAGGTCAAAGGCGGCGGCAGCCCCCTGCATGCCGGCTCCCAAGACTCCATATTTTTTAGAGTTCATTAATTTTAGCCGCGAGAATGAAATCACTTTCGGTTAAACCATCGATTTTATGTGTCCAGATGGCGATACGGACAAGCCCCCATGCAAGATAGATGTCGGGGTGATGCGCCTGTTCTTCGGCGAGATTTCCAACTTTATTTGTGAACCTCAGAGCTTCCTTAAAATTTTTAAATTCAAATTCTTTCTCCAGATGATGTTCGTGAACGATCTTCCAATGACTTCCAAGTTTTTTTTGCAGCGTCGTTAACGGATTTCCTTTTAAAGGAGGGATTCCCCCTTTGCAGGGGATACATTCTCTCTTAGACAGCTCGCTCATGGAGTTTCCTTTTTTCATTTTCAAGATCGGCTTCCACCATAATTTTTACGAGTTCTTTGAATTTAACTTTGGATTCCCAGTTTAGAATTTTTCTCGCTTTGGCTGGATCTCCAATGAGCGCCGGGACTTCCAAGGGGCGAAAATATTTTTCATCCACTTTTACATATTCTTGCCATTCAAGGTCGACCAGACCAAACGCTTCTTCCAGAAATTCTCTTACGGTGTGCGTTTCGCCCGTTGCCAGCACAAAATCATCTGCTTCGTCATGCTGCAAAATTCGCCACATCCCTTCGACATAATCTTTCGCATATCCCCAATCACGTTTTGCTTCCAGATTTCCGATTTCGAGCGATGGCTGAAGCCCGAGCTTGATTCTTGCAACCGCTTTTGAAATTTTTCGTGTCACAAAATTTTCGCCTCGTCTGGGGCTTTCATGATTGAACAAGATGCCGTTGGCTGAAAAGATTTTATAACTCTCGCGATAACATTTTGTTGTCCAATGAGCGAATGCCTTTGCCGTGCCGTAGGGGCTTCTCGGATTAAAGGGGGTGTTTTCATTCTGCGGTGTTTCAAGGGCATCTCCAAATAGTTCACTCGTTCCTGCCTGATAGAAACGGCTTTTCAGACCGAGCTGCCTGACCGATTCGAGAAGTCTCAATGTTGCAACCCCGGACACATCTGCGGTAAAAATAGGTATCTTGAAGCTGACAGCAACATCGCTTTGCGCGCCAAGGTGATAAATTTCATGAGGCGCTATATCGTAAAGAATTTTCATGAGCGAGTTTGCGTCACTCAAGTCTGCATAATGGAGTTCAATTTTTGAGGCGCTTTTTTCGTTGGTAATTAAGTGTTGTATTCTTGATGTCTTTGAAATACTGGATCGTCTGAGAATTCCATGAACATGGTATCCTTTCTCGAGGAGAAGTTCCGCAAGATAAGAGCCATCCTGTCCTGTAATTCCTGTGATGAGCGCTTTTTTTACCATCTAAAGAAGTTTTATTACTGTATCTTCATTGCGTGTCAATCTTTTTATCTTTAAATAGCTTGAACAAATCCCTTGACATAAAATTCCCTTTTATATAATTCTGCAAGATCGAATTCGTTTGATTTGGTCTTTGAAAACTAAACAGCAAGCAGTGATGATTAAAACCTCGAATTAAAGATTCCTATTTTTCTTTATTTGAGAGTTTGATCCTGGCTCAGAACGAACGCTGGAGGCG
>CAYJMQ010000048.1:0-1882 GCA_964371555.1 uncultured bacterium
TCACAATCAAATAGATATAAATCTGCGTGAGCCCCGGTGAGAGGAATAACAGAAAAATTCCCAACGCCATTAGAATATGAGAAATAATCAAAGTCCTCTTCAATGAATAATCTTTGATCAATCGACAGAGCAGATTCGAAAATAAAAAAGAAGGGAGTGTTTGAATAAGAAATGTCCACGGAACATGATGGCTGCCGTATTTTTCCTGGACAAAAAGAGCAATACCCAGATAAGTTACCCAGCTTCCAAAACTCCCAAAAAATCTCGACAAATATAAACTGTAATCTGTTCTCATGATGTTTTTTCGTTAAAAAAGAAATTCTGTGTCAATCTCCCATCCTGTATATCTCTCCCAAACGCATTCGTATGCGCGTGAAAGAGTTCATTCCCCTTAAAAAGGACAAGTCTGTTGAATCTCATCCCGACAAACATCACCTCTTCCCACTTTTCGATATTGAACGTGTCCCTTCCAATAATCTGTTCTTCGAATTCATCGTAATTTTTAAATCCCAGTTCGCGGATTTGCTCTTTGACTGGAGGACCCACAAGCCCCGTCTCCCTGTGTTTATAGAAAGCGGTCCCTCCCTGACACTGGTCGTCGTTATTTAAGTAGATCACCCCCGACCAATCGGCCATTCCATCCACATGAACTTTAAGCCACGATCGGCTGTCATTGATCATGACCCTGAATTTTCCAAATGTAAGCCTCTCTTCATCAATAACAATCCCGCTGCCAAGAATGGCCTCAAATTTCTCTTTTATCCCCTTTGAAACATAGGCGTAAACGCTTTGTTCGCCGGGGTAATTAAGTTTTGTCACATCCTGGTAATGAACATTCAGCGCAAGCGACCTCACTGCCCCGGGATCTCTATAAAAATCATCCACGACATACAGCTTTCGATTCATTTATTTTGTTCTCCCAACATATTTAAAAACGGAATCGTATTAAAAAAGAAGAGCTGGGTCAGCCTTGCTTTCTCAAGACTTCCATTAAATAACGGGTAACCATGAAATCTTTGCGATCCCCGAAAAAGAAGAAGTCTGTTGAACTTCATCGCAACAAAAACATCTCTTTCCCATTTGGACTCATCGAGAGAATCTTTGCGCACAACTTTTTCCTCAAATTCTCCCAAGGAACCTAATCCCAACTTTTTAAGACATTCCGCGTCCGGAGGACCCAAAAGCGCTGTTTCTTTATGCTTATAGCAAGTGGTTCCTCCTTCACAGTCTTCATCCAAAGACAAATAGACGACAGCGCTCCATTCCGCATCGTCAATATGGACAAGGGTTGACCGGGGACAGCTCTCTGCGCTGCTTCTAAAGCGTCCAAATACGTTTTTGCTTGGATCAACTTCTATCTTATTTCCAACGATCTCTTCGAATTTTTTGATGAGCGCCCCGGTATAATAACAATGACAACTTTCCATGCCCGCATAATTGGGACTGAGCGTTTGCGGCGGATAATATTTCGCTTTTAGAGCCAGATCCCGGACACCCAAAGGATTTTCATAAAAATCATCTATAACAATGATATCTTTCATTGAAGTTTTTCCACTATTTTTGACAAAAGGGGTAAATCCCGCTCATGCTCGGGAGCTTCAAAAATCATTAAAGCCGCGACATGCGGTAAAAAATAATGAATAAAATTGTCGGGATCAGCTTCGTAAATGAAAGGCCAATATTGAAGAAAATATTGAACAAACCATTCTGTGGGCAAATGCGAATCCATTTTTTGAGACGATAGAAATAGTGGAAAAATAATGGCCATTTTATTTTTTTCCAAAAGAAGCGCATGAAGCGTTTCCCTGGCTATATTGATATTTTGCATGAAAGGAATGAGATCTCTGGCCTCCCCCAACCCTTTCCAGCATTTTATTTTTTC
>CAYJMQ010000048.1:1892-14763 GCA_964371555.1 uncultured bacterium
TTTCTTCTCCAAAATGATTGAACTTGTGAATAAACGCAGGCCATCTCGCCCTCATCTGAAAGGTCGTCCCCTGAAATGACAGAGGTATCTCAGCCACAGGTTTCGGTTTTATGACAGGGGAGGATTTCATTTTACCCAGTCTTAATGTTTGAATGCGCAAAACCAGACGATCCCACTCCTTCAAATCAGGATGAAAATCGCCGCCGGTGATCCCGGGAAAACGATCTTTTTGAGTGGCCATGATGGTGTAATTTCTTCTGTAGGGGAGAAATCCAACGGTCTTAAAGAGACCACTCAGATGATAGAGCGTAAGATTTGTTGTTGTGTCCGCAGTTATAGGATTCAATTGAGGAGGGAGTCCCAGAGAATTGACCGCCACAATCCCATTCATCTTTAACGCGCTTTCAAGCAAGGCATAAAATCCGGGATTCGCGATCAGATCAGCATGCCCTTCTTTCGAATAGAGATCCACCCACACAATATCAAACTTTTTTCCGGGACCCCTTTTTAAATACTCAAAGGCATCGGCATGGATCGTCTCAAATTGTATGCAGGGGAAAAAAGAAGAAAATATCTTTTTGGCAGTGCGGATAGTGTCTTCATCATGGTCAACCGTAACGATTTCACACTCAGCCCCGCTCGCCAGAAAAGGACGAATGGCGGCCCCCTTCCCCAAACCCAACATCAAAATCCTCTGTTTGGAACCCAACAATAAAGAGGGGAGGGAAAACTCATCCCAGTAATTTCCAGAAAAGACTTTGTGAGGCAAAAAATAAGATTCAAAAGAATGGGGATTCTCTTCCCCAACGCGCTTTAAAATCGGTTCGGCTGAATTGAAATAAAACATCTTAAATAGAAAATAGGGAGGAAACAGGGGGAATAGAAAAGGGACCGTAGAATGTCGGCCCCTTTTTAAAGTTTAGGCAACTTCTAAAATGGCTTCGATTTCTTCTTGCTCTTCTTTTGGCAACGGTAGTTGTGTCACGTGACAGAGCATATTGTTTTCAGAAGTCATCAAATACTTTTTTTCCTCTGAAAGAACCTCGTTATTCATATCTCCTCCTTTTAAGAAAATATTCATGATTGCAGTTAAGATTCTGGCTGTCTTACTATAACGATGAAGAAAAGTAAATAGCCTTGTGCAAAATCGGGGTGACGGGAAATTTCGGGGTGAGTGGATTCGAACCACCGACCCCCTGCTCCCAAAGCAGGTGCGCTAAACCAGGCTGCGCCACACCCCGAAAAATAAAAACAAGTTGAGACTAAAATCTCTAACAATGAAAAAAAATAAAAGATTTTTAATTGGGAAGGCCAGAAAAAAACATCGCTCAAAAAATCGTCATTCTTGGACAACATTCCCCCCTAAAATCACTCATCGCAAAAAACTACCATTATTGTGAATTGACAAGCAGGCCTCTCCCGTAGTAGATATCCAATCTTCTAAGAGAATAAGAGCAACAATTTTTTATAAAAAATGAAGGAGAAAATATGAAAAAAATTTCAATATATTTTTTTGTTTTTTTGGCTATGCTGAATCTATCTTCTGCTTTTCCGAATGATTATAAGTACTCAAATCCTGTAGATAGAGCTACCGATTGTAACCTTATGGAAAAGCTCGAAGCCATTCCCAAGATAATAGGTTTCAAGGCTGGCAATCCCAACAGCACAGATGGTTATAATAGTCAGTTTTACTTAGGACAAATTTTATTGTTGTGGCTGCAGGCTGGTAGCGTCAAAGAATTTATCCGAGAAGTGTCAGAACAGGTTCACAATAAATCTGTCTTAAAAGCTCTTAATGAGATTATTTCTTATCTTGAGGATAACATTAGAGATGTTTCACTCAACGTACCCGGCGGCGCTGCCTATTGGAATGAGAAATTGAGAGAAATAACGGGGGTACATTTTAGGCACATCCATTCGAGTTTACGAAGTCTAACAAAATCGGTATGTGAAGCAAAAATTCCAGAAAGCTTCAATGATTGGCCCAAGCTGGAAGATAGTCGCTAATTTTATTGACCGGCATTTTTTGGGGTGTTAGCAACTTTTCAAAAAATGGTTCGGGTACTCTCTTGACAAAAAATCGGGGTGAGTGGATTCGAACCACCGACCCCCTGCTCCCAAAGCAGGTGCGCTAAACCAGGCTGCGCCACACCCCGAAAAATAAAAACAAGTTGAGACTAAAATCTCTAACAAAGACGCTTTGTTTTGACAATTGAAATGTATCTATACTAGCGTAGATTTTTGAATGTCAGAAATTTTTAAAATCTTTTTGAAACTCGGTCTTTTTGGTTTTGGCGGCCCCATCGCAACAGTGGCGATGATGGAGCAGGAACTTCAGCGTAAGAGAGAGTGGCTTAGCAAAGAACGGTTTCAAAGAGCCTATACCCTTTGCAAAATCATCCCCGGCCCAATGGCAATACAGATGGCCATTTATCTGGGAACACTGCGCGCGGGGATTCTGGGCGGGTGTCTTTCGGGTTCGCTCTTTATCCTCCCCGGAACCCTGATGGTTGGTCTGCTGACTTATATATATTTTCATGGGGGTACCTTCTCCACATTTGATTTTCTGTTCTATGGCATGAACCCCGTGGTTGTGGCCATCATTCTCGAAAGCACATTTCGCCTTGCAAAACCCAATCTGTTAGAGATCAAGTTTATCCTTCTTTCTTTTTTCAGCTTCTTCTTCATGATGAAATGGAGCAGTCATGAAATTTTTTTGATTCTTGGCGCGGGACTATTCAGTATTCTTTGGGATCATTTTTCCTCTCAATATAAAAAATTTTTCGATCTCTCCCCGCTCCTTCTTCTCCTCGCCTTGAGCCTCAAAGCCGGGGCGCTGATGTTTGGAGGGGGGTTTGCCATTATCGCGCTGCTCGAACATCAATTCGTAAATGTCTATCATTGGATGACGCATAAAGAATTTTTGGAAGGGCTCACGATAGGACTGATAACCCCGGGTCCCGTCATGGCCAGTCTTGTGTTTTATGGATATAAGATCTCGGGATTGTCCGGCGCAATTCTTTCTCCGGCCGTGGCTTTTATCCCTTCTTTCGCCTTTGTTTTTCTGATGCTCCCCCTTTTTCAAAAAAAAGAGGACGCACCATATCTCAAATCATTCGTGGAGGGGGCAATCCCCGCGATTGTGGGAGGAATCATTGCTTTTTTGATTCCACTGGGCGGCTCAACAATCGTCGACCTTTTTACGGCTGTAACTGCCGTCGTCTCTTTTTGTCTTTTGATACGGAACATCCTCCCCTCCTGGGCATTGATTCTATTGGGAGGGGGGATTGGGATTGTCGTGAGACTATTCTAGCGGCCCGATCGCTTCTCTTTGAATGGTGATCAGGTGTTCAATCCCGCGCCAGCCAAATTCAAGCATTTCATGAAGGACTTCAGGGGAAAAAGGGGTTTTCTCCGCAGTCCCCTGAATCTCGACGAGCTGCTTTCGGCTTGTCATGACAAGATTCATATCAACTTCAGCCATCGAATCTTCTGAATAGTCGAGATCGAGCCGCAGCGCCCCCTGGACTTTTCCAAGACTGACGGCAGCAACATAATCCCTGATCGGATCCCGGGCCAAATCCCCTGCTTTTTTCATTTTTTTAAACGCCTCCACCATTGCAACAAAGCCACCGGTCAGTGAGGCAGTTCGGGTGCCGCCATCGGCCTGAATCACATCGCAATCGATCACAATCTGGCGCTCGGGAAAGGCTTTAAGATCAACGATCGAACGAAGCGACCGGCCAATAAAACGCTGAATCTCGGAGGTTCTGCCAGAGAGTCTTTGCCGCTCGCGCTTTGTCCGGGTGCTCGTCGCACGGGGGAGCATCGAATACTCGGCGGTTACCCATCCACTCGCCGACTGTTTTAAAAAACCCGGAACATCGGGCTCAATCGTTGCTGTGCAAATCACTTTGGTATTTCCAAACTCAACCAGCACAGAGCCCTCGGGATGGATCAGATAATCGGTTGTAATCTTAATCGGTCGGAGCTCATCGTTCCCCCGTCTATCAACACGCATTTGTTTTTTCTCTCATCTCAAGCCGGGCGACCCTTCGTTTTTCCCCATCTTTATATCTTCTTTTTTCGACCTGAGATACCGGCTTCACCGGGGGAACAGCGATCGGACGGCCGGCGTTATCTGTCGCAACAAATGTAAAATAGGCGCTGGAGGCATGTTTGATCTTCCCCGTAATCGGATCTTCAGCATCGACGCGGACGCCAATCTCCATCGATGTTTTTCCAGTATAGTTCACACTCGCCTTAATCGAAACAATCTCGCCAATTTTAATCGGCGCATGAAAACCGAGGGCATCCACACAGGCGGTAACTACCGCGGTCCGGCAGTGGCGAAACCCTGAAATCGCAGCCGCGATATCCATCCACTGCATAACCCTCCCGCCAAAAATTGTTCCAAGAGAGTTCGTATCCTGCGGCATCACGATTTCTGTCATTTCAACCTGGGATTCTGAAACGGCTTTTGCTTTCATAAAAGAAAACAAGAATTAACATGCCGACAAACAATGTCAAGCAGCAAGCCATTTTTCACCCAAAGGGGAAAATGGCGCGCAGCCGCACGTCGGATGTAATTTGATTTTTCGGGTTTTTTCCTGTAAAAATGTCAATTTCAAACTTATGCATTACTTTGAGTATCAGGGGAACGCCCTTTTTTGCGAAGCTGTCCCGCTTGCAAACATTGCCGAGAAAGTGGGAACCCCGGCTTACATTTATAGCGCCAAAACAATTCACAGACACTTTCATGCGTTTAAAGATGCCATTGCAGAGCACGATCATCTGATTTGCTATTCCGTAAAAGCCAATTCAAATCTCTCTATTCTTAAGCATCTGGCAGAATGCGGCTCTGGATTCGATATCGTTTCGGGCGGTGAGCTTTTCCGCGTCATGAAAGCTCACGGCGATCCTCAAAAAGTGGTTTTTTCCGGGGTCGGAAAAACAGAAGAAGAAATAAGCTGCGCGCTCGGGAATAAAATTCTCAGTTTCAATGTCGAATCCGAACAAGAGCTTTCGGTGATTCAAAGAATCGCCCGGGAGCGATCCGTCCACGCCCCTGTTTCATTGAGGGTCAATCCCAATATCGATCCAAAAACACACCCCTATATTTCCACGGGGCTTAAAGAAAATAAATTCGGAATTCCCATTGAAAAAGCGTCGGAAATTTACCGGAGGCACGATAGCTTTTCGCATATCGATTTTGTGGGGATCGACTGCCACATCGGCTCCCAAATGCTTTCGCTCAAACCCATTTTGGAGACGCTCAAAGAACTTAAAAAAATGATTTTAAGTCTTAAGGCCTCCGGAGTCACGATCCGTCATCTCAATCTCGGTGGAGGACTGGGAATTCGTTATAGCCTCGAAGCCCCCCCATCGCCGCAGGAATATATCGCAGAGATTCTGAAAGAAACGAAAGATCTGGGTGTAAAACTTCTGTTTGAGCCGGGGCGGACGATCGTTGGAAACGCAGGAATTCTTCTGACCAAAGTTCTCTACACGAAGAAAACATCTGATAAACATTTTGTCATCGTCGATGCGGCGATGAACGACCTGATCCGCCCGGCGCTCTACAATGCCTACCAGGATATCTGGCCTGTTGAGAAAAAGGGAGACGCGACGGGTCAGGTTGATATCGTGGGACCTGTGTGCGAGTCGGGTGATTTTCTTGCGAAAGATCGTCCGCTCCCATCCGTAACACCGGGGGATCTCCTTGCCATCATGAGCAGCGGGGCTTATGGGTTCTCCATGTCATCTAATTACAATTCGCGAAAACGGGCTGTTGAAATCCTCGTTGATCAGGCATCGTATAAAATCTGCAGACGGCGTGAAACAGACGAAGATCTGATTTCAGGAGAAGAGTTATGATTGTCATGAAATTTGGCGGAACGTCCGTTGGCTCCGCATCCCAAATCCGCAAAGTGTCAGAGATCATCCATGCCCATCTTCACCGGAACCCTCTCATCGTTATATCCGCTTTATCCGGAGTCACAAATCACCTCGTAAAATTGACTGAACATGTTTTTGAGCCCGAACCGATCGATCTTACAGAACTAAAATGGCGGCACCGTTCGGTTATTGAAGGGCTTGGACTCTGTTCAAATTTACTTGACGATGAATTTAAGGAGCTCGAATCCCTTCTTCTTGGGGCTTCTCTCCTTCAGGAATGCAGCGACCGGATCAAAGACCGTATTCTTTCTTTTGGCGAATGCGCTTCCTCAAAAATTGTTGCCCGGTATTTATCTGTGAATTTCAAAGGGACGCTTCCAAAAGAAGTCATCCATGTTTGCTCTTATGATCTGGGGCTCATCACAGACTCTGCTTTTGGAGGGGCAAATCCAATTCCCGAAGCCGCGGAGCTGATTCGAAAGAAAGTTTCGTGTTTTTCTGAAAAATTAATTGTAACAACAGGCTACATCGGTAAAGATCTTTTGGGAAATATTACAACGCTCGGAAGAAACGGAAGCGACTACTCCGCATCCATTTTTGGAGCCGCGCTGGGAACCGAGGAAATTCAGATATGGACAGATGTGGATGGCATCCTGACCGCTGATCCCAACTTTGTCGATGACACGAAGCCTGTCAACGAAATCAGCTTTGAGGAAGCGGCCGAGCTGGCCTATTACGGCGCAAAAGTAATTCATCCGGCAACGATACAACCGGCCATGAAAAAAAATATTCCAGTCCGCATATTAAATACAAACCAACCCCAAAGTCAGGGAACAACCATTCACAGCAGGCGACGACACGAGGAGGGTTCTGTAAAATCGATCGCCCATTTTACGGGGATCACCATCATCAATATCATGTCGACCCGCATGCTCGCGCATCATGGATTTCTGGCGAAGATTTTTGACCTCTTCGCAAAACACAAAATTATTGTCGATATGATCTCAACATCCGAAGTTACCGTTTCTGTGACCACGAAAGACGGGCAAAATTTATCCCCGCTTCTTTCGGACCTTCAGACGATTGCCGATGTTGCCATTGAAACAGGACTTTCGGGAATCAGCGTTGTCGGTGAGGGGGTACGCGATGATTTTCAAGTTACAGATCGTGTTTTTTCAAAACTTCGCCAATATCAAATCCCGGTTCGCATGATTTCGATGGGGGCATCCAAGATTAACTTAAGTTTCATCATTGACTCGAACGTGTCTCGTCAGACGATTCAACTTCTTCACAAAGAATTCTTCTCATAACCTATGCCTGCCGTAAGGCGAGTATAAAATCCTGTTGACTAAACAAAAATCTTACCTAAGTATAGGCCAGAGATGAAACCCCTGATTCAATTTGACTATACGCATCTCACCCATAAATTTTCTGAAACACAGCTCCATTCACTCATCAAAAAAAAAGAAGCTGTCCGACGCGATTTAAAACATAAAAAAGAAGGGGGGGAAATTGGCTTTGTCGATCTTCCCTTCCAAAACAAGCAAAATGAATTGTCCCTTATTTTAAATTTGGCCAAACAGATTCAAAGATCTCAAGACACATTGCTGATCATAGGAATCGGTGGGTCTGTTCTTGGAGCCAAAGCCGCAATTTCCGTCCTGGCAAAAAATAAAAGACCAAAAATCGTTTTTGTGGAAAATCCGAATCCGGATTCGCTCAATCGCTTATTTCAGGAAATCGATCTCAAAAAGACAACGATCAATGTCATTTCAAAATCAGGATCAACATTGGAAACACTGAGCCTTTTTTTCATCTTTTACGAAAGAATGAAAAAAGTGTTCTCTGCCAAAGAACTGAAGAAAAGAATCATCGTCACCTCCGAGACCAAAGATAATCCACTCACGACACTTGCAAAACAGCTTGAATGGCAGTGTCTTTCGATTCCTTTAAATGTTTCCGGAAGATTTTCCGTGCTCTCTCCGGTCGGACTTTTTCCGATGGCTGTGGCGGGTCTTTCCATTACAAAACTTCTTGCGGGTGCGCGGTGGATGCACAATGAGCAGCGCGAATCATATCTGTATGGAACGCTCGCTTATGGGGCGCACCAGCTTCTTAAAAAATCGATCACCGTCATTTTTCCTTATGATGAACGACTCAGCCTTTTCGGCGAATGGTTCTGTCAGATCTGGGCAGAGAGCCTTGCAAAATCGGAACTCTCAGGCCCCACACCGATGAAGGCAATTGGCGCGCTCGATCAACATTCGCTCCTGCAGCTTTTCCTCGAGGGACCGGGCAACAAATGGTATACGACGATTGGCATCGAACAGTTTGACACAGATATCAAAATCCCAAAAATATCTCTTATAAAAAATTTTCCCTATCTTCAAAACACCTCTCTCTCAGAGATTTTAAAGGCGGAAAAAACGGCAACGGAAAAATCGCTCATCGAATATCATAATCCCCTTTGCAGACTCACACTCCCCTCTCTTTCCGAGGAAACACTGGGCGCCCTCTTCTTCCATTTCGAACTTGCAACGACTGCGGCCGGTTATCTTTATCAAATCAATCCCTTTAACCAGCCCGCCGTCGATCACGGCAAGGAATGGACAAAAAAACTTCTCAATAAAAAGATATTGGCATCGTAATCAGCTATAACGTAATACTGGCGAAAGGAGGTTGCGTGATAACTCTCTCTTCAATTGATATAGCGATTCTGATTTTGTACTTTGCCGCCGTTCTTTGGATCGGCTATGTCGTCTCCAAACAAAAAGGAAAGGCGGAGTCGTTTCTTCTTATGGGAAGGCGCCTCACTCTCCCCCTCTTTGTCGGCTCTCTCATCAGCACCTGGTATGGCGGAATCATCGGAGTCGGTGAAATTTCTTATTCCTCCGGCCTCTATAACTGGGTCACGCAAGGATTCTTCTGGTATCTCGCCTACATCGTTTTTGCGCTCTTTTTGGCCGCCAGGTTGCGAGAATCCAATCAATACACGCTCCCTGATCAACTTGAAATTTTTTATGGAAAAACAGCGAGAAAAATTGGACTGGTTCTTAATTTTTTAAATGTCATCCCTGTGGCCTACGTTCTCTCTCTGGGTATTCTGCTCCAAGTCCTCTTTGGCTGGCCTCTTCCAATCTGCATCCTTATCGGCGGACTCTTTTCCATGTTCTATACAATTCTTGGCGGATTCACTGCCGATGTTTACACCGATATGATGCAATTTGTTTTTATGTGTATCGGCGTTGCGCTCATCATTCCCTTTTCATTTTTCAAATTGGGAGGATGGCAATACCTCACCACACAGACCCCGGCTTCTCATTTCAGTCTGACAGGAGGGGAACCCCTCTCCCAAATTCTGATCTGGGGATTTATTGCGGCCACAACACTTGTCGATCCAAACTTTTATCAGCGATGCTACGCGGCAGAGAAACCTGCCGTTGCCAGAAAAGGGATTTTATTATCGGTCCTCTTTTGGATGATGTTTGATCTCTGCACGACATTTGCCGGCATATACGCTCGCGCCACCTTTCCCAACATCGACCCCAAACATGCCTATTTTTATCTGGCCAATGCGGTCTTCCCCCCCGTCTTCAAGGGTATTTTTATCACCGGCATGATCGCAACAGTCATGTCAACGGTCGATTCTTATCTTTTCGTCGGCGGCACAACCATTGGACGGGATCTCTATCAGAAAATTTTAAATCCCGCGGCTTCAGAGAGAAGAGTCATCTTTATGACACGAATGGGGATTCTTTTTTCAGGTTGCCTCGCCATTTTCCTCGCGTTTTATCTGGACTCGATAAAAACCATTTGGAAACTCTTTGGCTCCATCACCGCTTCAGCTCTGCTTGTCCCCCTCATGATTGGATTTTGGTACCGCGGGAAAAAAGAGCATCGAGCCGGTGTGGCCAGCATGCTTGGCGGCTTGACGCTGGCTGGTTTCTTTTACATTGGGGATAAATTCCTTCATTTACCCTGGTGTGAAACAATGGAACCCCTCTATCCCGGAATGGCAGCATCACTCATTTTGTTCATTCTTTTCAATAGGAGGACAACATGATCGAATGGGGATATTTATTAATTCTTAATGCCGGCCTCCTCATCGTCTCAACTCTCGCTGTGGTTTATTATTTTTTTCGGGATTTTAGGGACTAGACAATCCTTAGCTTTTTAGAAAAATTTCCGATATAAGATATAAATAGATAGATGAAAAAAAGAATCTTTATCGGCGTTGGAATCTTTTTCGCGTTGCTTTTGATAGCGGCCATCGTTACTCCTTTTTTAATTGATATCAATCACTTCCGTCCAGTTATTGAAAAAAAACTTGAAGAGCATCTGAACGCGAAAGTGAGCCTTGGAAACTTAAAACTCTCAATCATCCGGGGGATTGGGGCAGAAATTGAAGGAATAAAGATTTCTAATCCCGCCGGTTATTCCGACACCCCCCTTTTAGACGTAAACCAGGCCATCATTCATTTGGGGACATTTAAATCCCTTTTCGGAAATCCAACGGCAAAAATTACGTTCTTAAAACCCAGAATCAGAATCGAAAAAAATGAATCCGCCACAAAAAAAGGAAGATTAAATATCAATGACCTTATCAAATCTAAAAAAGAAGAATCTTCTTCTGACGCAAAGATTATGAAAACCCTTGCGCTCCCCGCAGGCATCATCGGCTCTATGATGCTCAAAGGGAGTCTTTTTCTTGCGATCGAAGAAGGGGAGATTAACTATCAGAAAAACGGGCAGGAAAACACCGATACGATTTCAGTTAAAAACCTCTTTTTCAGATCAGGCCCCCTCTCCCTTAAAAATCCGATTCGGGCAGAAATAAAAGGAATCGTCTCACAAATTCGCCATCCAAAAGGGTCTCTGGAAGGGGAATTCCAATTCAAATCGGAAATCTCAAACCCTATAAAAATCGTCGATCTGAAAAGAATCGAATTTCATGAAAAAGTTTCTTTCGATCTTAACCTCGATGGAAATGAAATGATCATTTTGTCACCCTTTATTTCGCCCCTTTTCTCCAAGAAAAGGGGCGAAAAAATGGATCTCATATCCAAAGGGTCTTATAGTCCGAATAAAATCGAGATAGATCAGATAAAGCTGCTTTTTCCGTTGGGACAGCTTGAAGCAAAAGCGCAAATAAACAATTTTTCCTCCGCCCAGGGAGAATTGAAACTTCTGTTCGTCACGCCGCCTGGCTCTCCAGATCAGCTTGAGCAGTTTCAATCAGATCTTGATCTTTCAATGAATGGATCTGCCACCCTCAAACCCTTTCTCATTGAGAATGCCGAAGGAGAAATGAATATTCGAAAACTTTCCGGCGAAATCCCGGTTTTTCTTCGGCCACTTTTTATAAAGCAAAAAATAGCCGCTGAAGGGAGTGGAAGCCTTCGCGGTAAAAGTCATTTTAAAATTAAAAACAATAAACCGACAAAGATTGACTTTGAAAATATAGAACTTGATCTCAGTCCGATGTTCTTAAATTACAACAATAAATGGCCCAAACCCAAGACAGAAGCGCTTATATTGAAACTCACCGGCGCGCTCGAACAGATTGAAAATCGAAGACAGCTCCTCCTTTCCACCTCTTCAATTCAATTCGGAAAGATGGTTCTTAATGCTTCAGGAAAAGTATCTGTTGCCGAGTCGGCCTTTGTCGATCTCTCTTTTTCAAGCAACGTCTTCGCGGCAGAAACATTCAAGCGCTATCTCCCCCCTCTTCCTTTTAACTTTAAGGGTCCTGTCGAAATATCGAAGCTAACCCTATTGGGAGATCCTAAAAATCCCAAAAATTTAAATATTCACGGGAAAATTTCCGCCGAAAAGGGATACCTTGAATTTAATCCCGCTTACTTTAAAGAAAAAAAATGGGGCGCAGAGGGCCCTATTCGTTTTTCCGCGTTTTCAGATTTTGCGATTTCCGGAAAAAAATTAACCTCGCTCAAACTGAACATGAACGCAAACTTCACGGAAGCCAGCTTGCGACTGGAAAAAAGTTTCTTTAAACCTGCTCAAAAGAGGCTTGAGTTTGACTTTTCATCTTCACTTGAAAAGGATCTCATGAAATTTGAAAAGCTGAATCTTGAATTCCACAATATGAAGCTTCTCGCGCAAGCTTCACTCTCCCATTTCTCTGAAAAACAAAAACGATATCTGTCGCTTCTTCTTTCGACCGATTCCTTTTCTCTGGCGGAGTGGAACCAGTTCTTTCCCTCTATTCAAAAGCCTTTTCAAGGGACGGCTGAAATTAAAAATCTCAAACTCGATATGCCGCTCAGCGCGCCCCAGGATCTTTCGATGAGCGGCAAATTTGCCCTGAATAAAGTCAGCGGGGAGATTCCGAAAAATTTGATCAAAGCAAAGAATCTGGAACTTGAGGGACCCTTTCTCATTGATCTTGTGAGCGAGATGGAAATTAAAAAAAAAGAGATCAAAAAACTCAATCTTTCAGGAAATATGAATTTTACAGACATGTCTATTTCATTCAAAGACAACTTTCTCAAACCAAAACAGATCCCTCTTGAAATGACGCTGAACGCGCAATCCATTGGGGAAACCCTCTCCATTCAAAACACAAAATTCACACTCAAAGACCTTTTAATAGATCTTTCCGGACAGGTAACCCATTTCCGGAAAAAACCGGATTACGCGCTCAATTTTTCCACCTCTTCTTTTTCTCTGGATGATCTCGGCCAATTCTTTCCTGCCGTCAAAAACAGGAATATTCTGGGAAATATGCGCCTGGAGGCCCAGTTCAAGGGAAGTCCGCAAGACACCTCTCAACCGATGGTTCTCGGATTCGAAATCAATTCATCAGAAATAACGTATGCCCCTTCAAAAACAGAAGAAAAAGTCCCAAAAGAAAAAGTTGAAAAGGGAATAAAACCGTCAAAAACCCCGTCAAAAACCCCGTTAAAAACCATTTAAGAAAAGTGTCCGACCAAAAAAGGAATTTTGGATCGGA